>JAJYHM010000024.1 GCA_021784755.1 Pseudomonadota bacterium | reverse complement strand
CCCGGCACCGTTCTGGTCACCATCGTCCCGGATCATGTGCCGTTGTTGGCGCAGGTGCGGGTAAAGAATCGCGACATGGGGTTTGTGCATGTGGGACAACACGTGCGCGTCAAGGTCGCCGCCTATCCCTTTGAAAAGTACGGGACCGTGGGTGGCGTCATCACCTATCTCGGGGCCGACGCGAGCCGCCGACAGCACCGCAGCGCGCCCACGCACGCGCCGCCCACGTTCAAGGCGCTCGTGGCGCTGCGCCACCAGGTTCTGCGCGCGCAGGGCAAGGTCTATAGATTGGTGCCGGGCATGCAAGTGGTTGCCGATCTGCATGAGGGGCATCGCACGGTCATGAATTACCTGTTGTCGCCGGTTATCACCACCCTGCGCAACAGCGGCCGCTGATGGGCTGTGTCATGAGGCGGTACCGGTGCGCGTGTTGGAGGGGTGTGCTGATGGGGGCGATGGCGCTTGCATCGCCCCTGGCCCAAGGGATGAGTTTTCTCAGCGCCTATCAACTGGCGCGAAGGAATGACCCGACGTTTGCGGCGGCGCGCGCGGCGTATGTCGCGGCGCGCGAGCAAATTCCCCGGTCGCGCGCGCATCTCTTGCCGCATCTGGCGCTGACGGGGTCTGACGATAAGACGCGCGCCGAGACGGCCTTTCAGGATCCGATCTACGGGCCATCGCAGGTCGATCGCAGTGTGGGGGCGTGGACATGGAGTCTGCAGCTTTCGCAACCCCTGGTGGCCATCCCGCAAATCTTCCGCTACGAGCAATCGCAGGCGCTCGTCGTGAAGGCCACCGCTTTGTACAGGCGCGCGCAACAGCATCTCATTGTACGCGTGGCGCAGGCATATTTTCGTGTCCTGGTCGCGGTGCGCACGGTGCGGGCCGCCCGCGCGCAGGTGCGAGCGATGACCGCCCAGTGGCGTTTGGCGCGCCATGGCTTTGCCAAGGGCATCGACGCCATCACAGATGTCGACGAAGCGCAAGCCCAATTGGCGCGCGCGCAGGCCCAACTGGTGGGGGCGCAAAACGCCGAAACGAATGCGTGCGCGCAATTGCAGC
The DNA here is from genome assembly GCA_021784755.1 of Pseudomonadota bacterium. Classification (GTDB taxonomy): domain Bacteria; phylum Pseudomonadota; class Gammaproteobacteria; order Acidiferrobacterales; family Acidiferrobacteraceae; genus Acidiferrobacter. Next base: position 33,373 of record JAJYHM010000024.1, on the reverse strand, counting down.
AAATGATCGGCGTGCGCTTGACGCCAGGTCTCGAGGCGCTATCGCCGGGACTTATGCTGCCCAAGCCCGCGCCGGAAAACCGCGCCGCGTGGGTGCAAAGAGCCAGGAGCAAGGCACCCGTGGTACGTGCCGCCGAGGCGGCGCTGAAGGCCGCCCGCAAGCATGTCGATGGCGCGTTCGCACGGTACGCGCCCCGCGTCGACCTTGTGGCCTCCTATGGTCAGAATGCATCCTCAGGCAGTCTCACGACCCCGGACAATTACTCTTTACGGGCGCGATCCTGGGAGGCTGGGGTGCAGGTCAGCGTGCCGATCTTCACAGGCGGCGGCACTTATGCGTATGCGACCCAGGCCCAGGCCTACGCGCGGCAGGCCGCAGCCGAGTTGCGCGAGGCATCGCGCCATGCGCAATTGCAGGCACTCGAGGCCTACGAGGGCGTCATGGCAGGACGTACGCAAGTCGTCGCGTTGACGCTTGCTGTGCGCTCGGGGCGCAAGGCGGTGCGTGGCGCGCACAAGGGTTACAAAGTCGGCATCCGGACGAACCTCGATGTCCTTACGGTTGAGCGCGATCTGTATGAGAGCGAACGGGCGCTTGCGTCCTTGCAATATCGCACCTTGCTGGATGGTTTGCGATTGAAGGCCTCCGTGGGCCGCCTGACCATCGCCGATGTGCTTACGATCAACAAAATGTTGATCGAGCCGGTCCCATTGCACGAATAGCCACGGCAGTCGCACAGGGGCCCAAGAAAAAGGGAGCAAGACGCACGATGACGAATTCCCGCGATCCCGAGGATCGGTGGGCCAACGCCGCCATCTTGTATGAGCCCGAGGCCTATGCGGTCACCTCCCCGTCCCTGAAGGGCCGACAAGTCGCCGGCCACGGGTTCTTAAGGGGTTTTGCGCGGCATGCGCGTGTCGCGGAATACGTGGCGGCCGTGAGTCATCACGATGCCGCGGCACGCTTTGTGGCCGAGATGCGTAAGAGTGGCCAGGGCCGGCCGGCCCTGACCATGGCCCCGCATGACGCGCAGTCGTTGGCGGCCATGGGTTGCCTCTATCGGCCGGATCCCGTGATCGGGCCGCACGCATAGGCGCGCGCGGCCTCGGGCGACGCCGCCTGGTCGCTGTGCGGCATCACGCACACGACCGCTTCCCATGCCGTGACGGACGCGATCGTCGATTGGCTGGCGGCGCCGGTGCAACCCTGGGATGCGGTCATTTGCCCATCGACGGCGGTGCGCGCGATGGTCACTACGGTGTTGGCGGCCCAGGCGGACTATCTTCAAGCGCGTTTCGGGGGGCGACGCATCATGATCCCGCAATTGCCCGTCATCCCGCTCGGTGTCGCTGCAGACGAACTGATCATAAAGGACGCCGAACGCCGCCAGGGGCGGGAGAGCCTTGGGATGGGGACCGAAGCGGTCGTCGTCTTGTTCGTCGGGCGGCTGTCGTTTCACGCCAAGGCCCATCCGCTGGCGATGTATCAAGCGCTGGAAAGGGCAAGCACGGGCTGCGGGACCGTGTTGATCGAATGCGGCTGGGCCGCCAACGACGCGGTGGCGGATGCCTACGCCGAGGCGGCCGCCGCGGCCTGCCCCGCTGTCCGCCGAATCGTGATCGATGGACGGGTGCCTGCCGCCACCCGAGAGGCATGGGCGGCGGCCGACGTGTTTTGCTCGTTGGCGGACAATCTTCAGGAAACCTTCGGGTTGACCTCGATCGAGGCCATGGCCCGGGGCTTGCCGGTGGTGGTGTCGGATTGCGACGGATACCGCGACACGGTCCGTGACGGCGTGGAGGGTTTTCGGGTTCCCACGGTGATGCCGGAGCCTGGAGAGGGGCGTGATCTCGCACACCGGTATGCGATGGGCGTCGATGGGTACGACCGGTATTGCGGGTTCACGAGCCAATTGATCGCGGTCGATGTGGAGGCCGCCGCGGACGCTTTACGGCGGCTGTTGCGATCGGCTCCATTGCGGCGGCAGATGGGCGCGGCCGGGGCGGAACGCGTGCGGACGCTTTTTGATTGGTCGGTGATCATCCCGCGCTATCAGGCCTTGTGGGCGGAGCTCGCCGCCGCGCGGGCGCAGGCCAAACCGATGGCCCCGCGCCCTCATGCGTGGCCTGCGCGCCTGGATCCCTTTGCCGCCTTTGCGGCCTATCCCACGAGACCGCTCACGCGGTCGACCCTCTTACGGCGGACGCGGGCCGATGTCGAGGCGGTCTTGCGGCGGTGGTGCATGCTCGCCATGGTGGCGTTCGCCGAGCCCATTTTGCCGTCGATCGAAGAATGCCGGGCTGTCCTGGGGGGTTTTGAGACGCGGCCTGTGCGTATGGTCGAAGAGATCGAGCGCGACTTTGCGGGCAATCGTCAGGCCGCGATCCGGCGTGGGCTTGTCCGGATGATCAAAATGGGGGTCTTGGCGGTTGCGCCAGAATCTGGACATCGGTGAGGGGTACGTTTGATCCCGACATATCGCCTCGGTCCCTCAGACCTCGGTCGGTGTGCCCGGAGGCGGCGGGTGCGCTGTGACATAAGGGGCATCCAATGGTTGGACAGGACGTTTATTGTCTGGGCGGTACTATCCGGATTGTTCTACACGATAATAATTTGGCCCCTGCGCTGTGCTGCCTATCGCAACGGCCAGCCGTGTCTACGGGCCCGAATCGCTCACAATAATTGAGGGCTCCGCCCTTTCTTTATGGCGCGATATCGTTGGCCCATGGGCTTTGCCGACAGGCCGGTGCGGGTCAGTGAGAGTCGAGGCGGTGTACCAAAACATTGGTCGCAGATAAGAAAGGAAGAGCCTAAGCTATTGTTTTTATTGGTCGGGGCGAGAGGATTTGAACCTCCGACCACCTGAACCCCATTCAGGTGCGCTACCAGGCTGCGCTACGCCCCGTTCCGGACGGCATCATACCGTAAGCGCGTGGCCTATCAAAGCACTTTGGGCGGCGCCGATGAGCTTGGGTGCGCGACACAGCGGCCACAGGCGGGGTGAGTGGCGTGGCGGGCAAGGCTTTGCGCGTCGCCAAGTGTGATCCGAGGTCGTAGAATAGCGCTATGCTGAATGTCCGTAATTTGTCGTTTCGCGTAGGTGGCGAGGAGCTGTTCCGCGCCGTCTCTTTTGAGGTGTACCGGGGCCAGCGGATCGGGCTCGTCGGTCGCAACGGCTCGGGGAAGTCGACGCTCTTGAAGATCATCCAGGAGCGTCAGGAGCCCGAGGAGGGGCGCCTTGAGTTTGCGGGCGCAGTGCAGGTTGTGGCAGCCGCCCAGGAGATTCCGGACACTGAGGACTCGGTGCTCGCGTTTACCCTGGATGGAGACCGGGAGCTGCGGGCCTTGGAGGAGACACTGGCAAGTGGCGTCCATGATGAGCGCTACTTCGCGGCCCAGACGCGCTACGAGCTGATTGAGGGCTTCGGTGCTCAAGCCCGGGCAAGCCAGCTCCTGGCCGGGCTTGGGTTCTCGCAGGAGGACCTGGGGCGTCCGGTGCGCGTCTTGAGCGGCGGTTGGCGCATGCGCTTGAATCTTGCCCGCGCGCTCATGGCGCGTGCCGACCTCTTGCTCTTGGATGAGCCCACCAATCATCTGGATCTGGAGGCGATCGCGTGGCTCGAGCAGTATCTGGCGCGGTTCGATGGGGCGCTCCTCGTCGTTTCGCATGACCGGGATTTTCTGAATACGGTCGTCAATCGCATCGCCGCGATCCACGATCACACGGTATCTCTCTATGTAGGGTCCTACGACGCCTATGTCGAGCGGCGCGCCCTGGAGTCTGCCCAACGGGAGGCGGCACAATGCAAGCAGGCCGCTCAGGTCGAGGCACTGGAGCGTTTTGTGGCCCGCTTCCGGGCCAAGGCCAGCAAGGCGCGGCAGGCGCAGAGTCGGCTGAAAATGCTGGAGCGCATGGAGCGCGTCACAAAGCTCCGGGGCGAGGTGCGCTATACGCTGCCCCTCAAGAGCCCTGAGCGCGCGCCCGACACCCTGATTGCGCTACGGGGTGTGTCGTTCGGTTATCCCGGGGCTGCACCCTTGTTCGCGAACGTGGGACTTACGATCGCACCCGGCGACCGCGTGAGCGTGATCGGTCGCAACGGCGCCGGCAAGTCGACCTTTCTGAAGGTACTTTTGGGGGAACTGGCCTCGACCGCCGGCACCCGTACGGTAGGGGCGGGGCTGACTATCGGATATTTTGCGCAACATCAGCTGGAGCAGCTCAACCCCGAAGAGACGCCGTTGTCTTATCTCGCGGCCTTGGATCCAAGTGCGCAGGCGCAGACCCTGCGTGACTACGTCGGGGGCTTTGGGTTCGGGTCCGCGGGTCTCGAGCGCCCGATTCGAGGGCTGTCGGGCGGAGAAAAGAGCCGGCTCGTGCTGGCCGGACTGGCGTGGAGCCGGCCGCACCTCTTGCTCTTGGATGAGCCCACCAACCACCTGGACCTCGAGATGCGCGAGGCCTTGAGCTTTGCCCTGCAGGACTACACGGGCGCCCTGGTGCTGGTATCGCACGATCGTCACTTGATTCGCTCATGCGCCGATACGCTCTGGGTCGTGGGGGGCGGGCGTGTACAGGAATACGCGGGGGACCTCGATGATTATCAGCGCGAGGCGGCTTCGGCCCGCGAGACCAAGGTGATAGCCAAACCGAAGAGGGAGGCACGGCACTCCGGGGTGTCGTCGAAGACTGTGGTGCGTGAACAGAGGTTGGTGGAGGCACGCATGGCCGCCGATAGCGCGCGCCTAGGCGAGATCGACGCTGTGCTGGGCGATCCGCGCGCCTACCAACAGGGGGGCGAGACGATCAAGGCCTTGCAAATGGAGCGCGCAGCCATTACGGCGCGCCAGCAGATCGATGAAGAAGAGTGGCTCACCCTGGAGGGGAAGCTCGCGGAGGTCCAGGCGCGCCTATCGTAGGTCCTGTGGTGTTTGGCCCGGGACCCACACGGCGCCTTCGGGCGAGATCTCTTTTTTCCAGAAGGGCGCGCGGGTCTTCAGAGCATCGACGATGGCCTGGCAGCCGGCGAAGGCCCCGGCCCTATGGGCCGACCAGACCGTGACGAGCACGATGCGCTCATGGCTTTGGAGGCGCCCGTAGCGGTGGATGATGAGGACTTCCAGGAGATCGTGGGTGGTCTGCGCGGCGGTGCCTATGCGCGCAAGCTCGGCGCGGGTCATCTCCGGATAGTGCTCGATCTCGAGGGCCTCGATGCGGCGATCCTGCGCGGTATCGCGCACGGTACCGACGAAGCTCACACGGGCCCCGGCACCCTTCACATCGAGCGCCTGCGCCTCGCGCTCGGGATCGAAGTCTGCAGTCTGTAGTCGGATGATCATCAGCCGCCGCTCACAGGCGGGAAAAAGGCGATCTCGTCGCCATCCTTGACGGGGCTTGTTAAAGAGGCGTGTTCGCAGTTGATGGCGACGAGCAGAGGCTTGGGGAGGTCCGTCGTGCGCGCACCTGCGACGATTCTCAAGATGTCGGAGGCAAGCTGCGGCGTGGACGAGGGCGGAAGTGTGCGCGTTTCGCATCCTAAGATTTCCCGCACCGTGGCAAAGCAGCGAACCGTGATCATGGTCAGCCCCCGAGGCGCATCATATAAACCGGGGCGGCGCGTCCGGGCTCGTCATTGAAGGTGTGCCGTTCCGGCTTCTCGTGCCAGACCTTGTGGCGGATGAAATCCGTCAAGGCGTCATCCGTAACCCCCCCGCGCAGAGGCTCCAGCAGATCCACGCCGTCTTCCTGCCCGAGACAATACACGAGCCGCCCGGTGGAGGTGAGGCGCACGCGATTGCATCCGGCGCAGAAATTTTGGCTGATCGGGCTTATAAAGCCGATTTCACTCGCAAAGCCCGCCACACCAAAGCGACGGGCCGGCCCGTCGTCCACGGCCCGTGGGCGCGGCTCCAAGGCGTGCGAGCGGCGGATGCGTGTCTCGGCCTCGGCGACGCTTGCATAACTTTGCGCACGGCTCGCGCTGCCGGCCACCCCTAAGGGCATGGTCTCTATGAACTGGATGTCGAAGCCCTCATGTAGGGCGAAATCGACGAGCTTGGGGATCTCGTCTAGGTTTTCATCCTTCAGGAGGACGACATTCAACTTGATGTGAGGAATGCAGTCACGGGCTATGAACAGCCCACGCAGGACGCGCTTTAGGTCGCCGCCTCGCGTGATGCGCTCGAAGCGCTCTGGAGACAGGCTGTCTAGGCTCATGTTGATGCGCCGCAGGCCCGCTTGCGCCATCGGCTGGGCGAGGCGGTCAAGCAGATAGCCATTGGTGCTCACACTCAGCTTCTCGACGCCGAGGTCACGGGCGTGCGCGATCCGATCGGTAAGCCAGGGGTAGAGCAGGGGCTCGCCCCCGGTAAAGCGCATATGGCGCACGCCGAGGGTATGAAAGACCCCCAGCAGCCGGTCGAGCTCATCCGGGGCAAGGTGATCCTTGCGGGCAAAGCGCGGCGTCCCACCCTCGGGCGAGCAGTAGCGACAGCGCAGATTGCAGTGCTCCGTGAGTGAGACCCGCAGATACGATATGCGGCGGCCAAACCGATCGTGGAGATCGGTCGCTGACTGCGCCCGATCCGCTGTTTCTGCTCTATTGTGCGCGATCCCAGGTTCCAGAGCGGCCTCCCTCCTTATGTAGCAAGCGTATCCCCTCGATCGCCATGCCACGGTCCATGGCCTTACACATATCGTAGACCGTGAGGAGTCCGATGCCTACCGCCGTCAGGGCCTCCATCTCTACCCCGGTGGCATACTGCGTGCGGACAGTCACCGAACAGCGCAGGCAGGCGGTATCCAGGAAATCCCACGCGACCTCGAGTCCGGAAATCGGGACCTGGTGGCAGAGCGGGATCAGCATGTCGGTGCGCTTGGCCGCCTGGATGGCCGCTATGCGCGCCACTCCCAGCACATCGCCCTTACGGCTCGTGCCGGCGCGGATGGCCGCAGCGGTTTCCGGCGCCATCGTGATGCGCCCCTCGGCCGTGGCCCGCCTGTGGGTGGCGGGCTTGTCGCCGACATCCACCATGCGCGCCTGGCCCTCGGCATCGAAATGCGTGAGCGTACCGCCTCGTTTCTCATCCACCATCGCCCGATCCTCACGTGCTCGAAGCTTCGGGCACTACTATAACGTATAGCGAAGGCCCCCGATTAGCTCGTGTTCGTCTCTAGCGTTCGTCGTAGCTCGGGACGAGGCGCCGCTTGCCGGCAGGCGCCTTGTTCTCGGCTGTTGCGCGCAACGCCGGGTGCATCTGTGGCAAGGGGCCAGGCATACGTCCATGATAGAGATTCACGACGTGCTGCGCCTCGACGAAAAAGAGGTAACGCTCAAGCCCGATCCCAATAAAGGCGAGTAGCGGCGCCAAGAGCACGGCAAGGCCGATAGCTGCGTGGGCTGCTGCAAGCAGGATCGCGATCGGCGCGAGGAAGCCCAGGACATAGACTGCGATCTTGAAGCGGAGAGCGCGCCGGGGGCCTATGCAATTGCTGAACTCGTGGGTGAGAAAGGTCCCGAAGGTGTGTCCCTGGTCGAGGAGTCGCACGCGACCGCCCGTGAAGCCCGTGGCGGTCTGTAGGGTGGTCCCGCTCGGCGCGCCGATCCAGAAGTAATAGATGGCCTTCATGACGGCGGCCGCCACCAAGAGCGAGCAGGCGATACTCACCATGGCAAGGTCGTGCCGATGAGCCAGTAGACGGCTCGTAGCAAGAACGGTCATGCCGGCGGCAAGCCCCAAGGCGTAGAAATTCGCCGGAACGAGCGGCGTGTGCCATTGACGTATAGTGCGCAGGCAGGCGTAGATCATGCCCTGGCAGAAGATGGTGACTAGCCCGACCAAGGCGGTTACGTTGCCGAGCAAGAGCGCCACACCGTCCCGATCATTGTTCATGAAGAACACCCAGCCGAGATAGGCAATCGCGAGCGGGTAGAAGAGCACCGCAAATACGCCTTCGCGCGCAAGCCACGAGGTCCGCCAGCGAGTGAAGGCACGCCAGGCGTTCTTCGGGTTTGCCAGGTGCGCGGTCGACGAGACCATGCCCATGGTGACGAGCAACAAGGCGAGCGCCACGAGAATCGCAGTGCGCAATGGGCTTAAGGCCCCATCGATCGCGAAGTCGTTTACGACCGCAACCATCGCCATGAGACCGAATCCGGCGCCGGAGAAGAGCGTTAAGAATATGACGGCAAGTGACGGGTTCATATTTTAAGGTCCCTTTAAGAAGAATTTAGCGTTCAATGACACGGTTGACCCACTCCTTGACCTTACGCGCGAGCGATCCGCGTGGCAGGTCGGAGGTGGAGATCGCAGGCCGCGTCCGCGGCGGCAGATACTGGTTCGTCGGGTTGTAATTGAGCTCGGGCATGAGCGGGTAGCCACCACGGTTGCGTACGGCACGGCTCGTGACGCTCTCCGGATCGTCGAGGTCGCCAAACAACCGGGCGTGCGCGGGGCAGGCCAGTACACAGGCCGGCTGCCGCTCTTCCTCGGGCAAGGTCTCGTCGTAGATGCGATCCACGCATAGGGTGCACTTCTTCATGGTGCCTGACACTCGGTCGAGCTCGCGCGCGCCGTAGGGACAGGCCCAGGAGCAATAGTTGCACCCCATACACTTGTCCTGGTCTATGAGCACGATGCCGTCTTCGGGGCGCTTGTAGGATGCGCCGGTCGGGCACACGGTTACGCACTCGGCGTTCTCGCAGTGCATGCACGACATCGGGAAGTTGATGGTCTTGTTGTTCGGGTAATCGCCGATCTCATAATGACGGACACGATTGAACCACACCCCCGAGGGCTCCTTCCCGTACGGCTCGTAGTCGGTGAGGGGGGCCGTGATGGAGCTGGTATTCCATTCCTTGCACGCGGTCGCGCAGGCATGACAGCCCACGCAGGTGTCGAGATCGATGACAAGGCCTAAGCGCATGACTGACTCCTTTTTAGGCTTTGGCGCGCGTGTTGTAGCGCAGCACGTCGGGTTTGGGGGCGGCACCGGGCAAGGGTGGCACATTGGCGAAGGTCGGCCACACGCCTTCCTCACCGGGCGCGGCGCGCGTCACCTTGACGCGCAGGTCGTACCAAGCCGCCTGACCTGTGATGGGATCGGAATTTGTAATGCGCCGCTCGCCTGCCTTCTCCGGGAGCAGCTCCGAAATCAAGTGATTCATCAGGAAGCCTTGGGTGGCCTCCGGTGCATCGGGTTTCAAGCCCCAGGTGCCGGACTGTTTGCCGATCGCGTTCCAGGTCCACACCGTGTCTTCCTGGCAGCCCTCGATCAGGCGCAGCTGCACGCGGATCTTGCCGTTATGCGACTCGACCCACACCCAGTCCTCGTCCTGGAAGCCCAGGCTCTCGCCGCGCGCGCGGTTCATGTACAGGTGGTTCTGCGCGATGATCTGCCGCAACCAGGCGTTCTGCGAATCCCACGAGTGGTACATCATCATAGGCCGCTGGTTGACCGCGAAGAACGGATACTCGGTCTTGTCGACCCGCTGTTGCTCCAAAGGCTCGTAGTAGTCGGGCAGGGGATCGAAGTAGGTTGCGAGCCGCTCCTGATCGACGCGCTCCTTCGGCATTGGTCCGTCATAGAGGCCGAGTCCGGCGAGGCGGAATTTTTGTATGGCCTCGGAGTAGAGCTCGATCACGATGGGCTCAGGGCTCTTCAGGAAACCCGCCTCGGTGGCGAACTCCAGATAGCCCTTGTTGGCGAAGCGCAGATAGCGGATATCCTTGGGCAGGTGGTACTGAAAGAAGCCCTGGTTCTCGATATAGCGCTCCCACTGTTCGGGATTGGGTTCACCGCGGAGCGATTTGCTGCCATCGACGCCGCGATAACCGGCTAGAAAGCCGATGCCGGGCTCGCGCTCGTAATAAGTGATGAAGTCCTTGTAGCCCTGATATTTGGGCGTGCCATCGGGCTTGGTGAACACCGGGAGTTTCAGGCGCGCACCCAGCTCCACTAGCACCTCCTGCCAGGGACGCACGTTGCGATCGAGCGCGAGCAGCGGGTGACGTATCGAATCGCACACTGCGTCGGGTTCCGAGATCGGGCGGTCGAGCAGCGAGATGGCGTCATAGCGCTCGAGATAGGTCGTGTCGGGCAACACAAGGTCCGCGAAGTGCACGGTTTCCGAATGGAAGGCGTCGACCACGACTAGGAACGGGATCTTGTACTCGCCGTCGGGACGCTTCGCGCGCAGCATGTCCTGGATATTCGCCGTGTTCATGGACGAATTCCAGGCCATGTTGGCCATGAAGAAGAGTAAGGTATCGATCGGATACGGGTCCGCGTTCACGGCGTTCGTGATCACCATGTGCATGAGTCCATGGTTGGCCAAGGGGGCCTCCCAGGAATAGGCCTTGTCGATACGCAAGGGCTGCCCGTCATCGTCGACGACGAGGTCCTCGGGGGCGGTCGGGAAACCGAGCGGATGCGCATTGAGCGGGGTGTTTGGGGCGCTATGCTTGGCCGGCTTGCCGGGCGACGGCACCGGGCGCGGGTAGGGGGCCTTGGCGCGGAACCCGCCCGGGCAGTCGATAGTGCCAAGCAGGATCTGCAGGAAGTGAATCGCGCGCGCCGCCTGGAAGCCGTTGGAATGCGCCGACACGCCGCGCATGGCGTGCATGGACACTGGACGCCCGATGAACTTGTCGTGCTTGCGGCCGGCCCAGTCGGTCCACTCGACGGCAATCTCTATAGTCTCCTTGAAGGCCACATGCGCCATTTCCAGTGCTAGGCGCTCGATCGTACTGGCCGGGATGCCGCAGACCTTGGCGGCGTTCTCGGGCGCGAACCGTTCGTCGAGGTAACGCTCGGCGAGCAGCGTCATGACGGTCTTCACCGTACGGCCATCGGGTGTCTTGTGTTCGCCGAAGAGCGCCGGGTGGCACGCGGCGTCGAGGCCGTTGACGAAGGCCTCTCGCTTTAGGTCCCACGCAAGCGGGTGGCCTGCCTCGTCCCGATAGATGAGGCCGTCGCCTTTTTGCCCCGGCGTCTGGACCACCAGAAAGGGCGCGTTCGTGTAGCGGATGAGGAAGTCCCAGTCGAAGAGTTCCCGCGACAGCAGGACGTGGATCATGGATAGGGCGAGGACGGCGTCGGTGCCCGGCCGAATGGGGACCCATTCGTCGGCGACCGCCTGGTAGCCCGTGCGCGCGGGATTGATCCCGACGAATTTGCCGCCACGGCTTTTCAGTTTCTCGATGCCGATCTTCATGGGGTTCGAGTTGTGGTCTTCCGCGACCCCCCAGAGCATGAAGTACTTGGTGCGATCCCAGTCCGGGTCACCGAATTCCCAAAAGGCGTAGCCCAATGTATAGAGTCCGGCGGCGGCCATGTTGACCGAGCAGAAGCCACCATGGGCCGACCAGTTGAGGGTCCCGAACTGTTCGGCGAATAGCCGCGACAGCGCCTGCATCTGGTCGCGTCCAGTGAAAAACGCGAATTTGTTGGGGTCGGTCGCGCGGATGTGGGCCAAGCGTTCGGTGAGCATGTCCAGCGCTTGCTCCCAGGAGATCTCGACAAACTCCCCAGCGCCGCGTTCCGTGCCGGGCTTGCGCAGAAGCGGGCTACGCAGGCGTGCCGGCGAGCACTGTTTCATGATGCCGGCCGACCCCTTGGCGCAAAGCACGCCTTTATTGATGGGATGATTGCGATTACCCTGAATGAAGCGGACTTGGTTGTTCTCTATGGTCACCTTGATACCGCAGCGACAGGCGCACATATAACAAGTGGAGTACTTGATCTCCTGGTTGCTTTGATCGTGGCTGTGCTCGACTGCGGACATATGATCTCCGAAAACGTAAAAGTCCCGATGCAGGGACCTTACAGGAAAGGAGCGCCCCTGTGCTAGGGAATTGTTTTAATAACCTGATAAAAATCAGATAGTTATTTCATAGCATTATGGGGGATATCACGGTGATTTATAGGAGCGCGGCGCAGGGTCCGCCGAGATTGTCTCAAATGGGAGGGTGGGCATGGAGTTTCTGCGCTACAAGGGGGCACGGGGTCGCTATCGTCTGGGCGTAAGGACGCCCGAGGGTCTGTATGACCTGGCGGCTTGCTACAGTCGCTATCGGGAGATGGGCTTGCGCGCGATCCCCGGGATCGCCGTGGCGTTCGCACAGGGCAGCCTGCGGACCTTGCTGGCGAGACCTGGGGTGGGCGATTTTCTCGCGGCCGTACGCCTAAGCGGCGCGCATTGCCGCTCAGCGGCGCTGCGAGAGGATCCGGTGGCGCTCGGTGCACCCCTCCACGATCCCGGCCGGTTCATCGGGATCGGCCTGAACTACCGCTGCCACGCGCGCGAGGTGGGGCAGTCCATACCCGTGGAGCCGCCGCTCTTTGCGAAATGGGCCAATGCCATATCGGGGCCGCAGGATGAGATCATGTTGCCGATGAATTCGCAGGCCATCGACTACGAGGTCGAACTCGGGGTCGTCATGGGCCAACGCGCGAGCCGGGTTTCGGTCAATGACGCCCTCGATTATGTATTCGGGTATACCGTAATCAACGATGTGAGTGCCCGTGACCTGCAATTCCGTACCAGCCAATGGCTCGCCGGCAAGATCGGCGACGGCTTTGCGCCCATGGGTCCGGGCGTGGTGGAGAGGGACGATATCGGTCCCTCGCAAGGGCTCACGCTCGAGACCTGGGTCAACGGCGAGTTACGTCAGCACGGCCATACCTCGGACATGATTTATGACGTCCCGGCGCTCGTGAGCTATTTGTCGCATCTGGTCACGCTTGAGCCGGGAGATGTCATTGCCACGGGTACGCCCGCCGGGGTCGGTATGAGTCGCAAACCGCCCCGCTATCTCCACCCCGGCGACATCGTGCGTATGCGGATCGCCGGGGTGGGAACGATAGAAAACCGCTTCTGCGCCCCCCGCTAGCGGCTTTAAGTCCGCGCTTTTTGGCAGTGTGCGGTCAGCACGTCGAGATGAAAGGACCCATCCTCCTCGATGCCGAGACGGTTACGCGCCTCGATCGGGGCATGACGGAGCAGGTCCTTAAGCGCCGCCACGCGCGTCGCCGGTGTCTTTGCGCGCGCCACCCAGTCATCGAACGCGATGAAGATCCGGAAGTGGTCAGTGCGCGTGGGCATGAAGTCATAGGCAGCCAAGAGTGCCATCCACGCGGAGACCGTGAGGTTGCGGACATGGCTTGTGTCGCGCAAGAGCTCGATCGTTTGCAGATGGGTGTCGGACAAGGGGTCGTCCGGTGCGACGCTGTCGGTCAGAATGAAGGTGCCTCCGGGGCGCAAGACACGGGCGATCTCTTGTAGGCTCGAAGACACGTTGCGCCAGTGGTGGGCACTGAAACGGCAGGTCACGAGGTCCATGCTGGCATCGGCAAACGGGAGGCTTGCGACCGCGGCTTGCTGGCAGACGATGTTCGTACAGGCCGCGTCCCGGGCGCGGGCGCTTGCGATCTTGACCATCTCAAGGCTCCCGTCGACCGCCTGCACCGTCTCGCAGAACGGCGCGAGGACCAAGGCGACATGTCCGGGTCCGCAGCCGACGTCCAAGGCGTGTCGTGGGCGCAAGGATTCGGCGGTCGCCCGAAAGAGGGGAAGGTCTGGACCATGGGCGTGTATCGGGCTCGTTTCGTAATGAGCGGCGACCGAGTCGAATTGGCGGGTCACATCCTGTTCATGATTCATAATCGCGTATTCTCCGAGGTGTGAGTCGCACGCAGCATACTCTCGCGCTATACGGGTACCAGATGGGCCAATTATACTGGTACAAGAACCAATGGAACCGGCGATGATCGCGAGACAAAAAGAGCTTGGCTACTTCTTGCGAACCCTGCGCGAGCGCGCGCCGGCGCCGCCGGGGGCGCGCAGGCGCCGCACCCCCGGGCTTCGCCGTGAGGAATTGGCCGCGCAATGCGGCATCAGTGCGACCTGGTATACATGGATTGAACAGGGGCGGGCCGGTGGCGTGTCGCCGGACACTCTGGCGCGCCTAGCCGAGGTGTTGGTCGTCACTGATGCCGAGCGGCGCTATCTCTGGGAAGTGGCCGGGCTAGGTCCTCAGCGCGTGGCGCGCATAGTCCCGCAGGCGCCGGCCGAGATAGTATCCGTCCTTGCGCACATTGCCACGCCTGCCTACTGCCTGGGGCGCTATTGGGACGCCTTGGCATGGAACAAGGAGGCGCAAGAGTTGTTTCCGGATTGGTTGGGCGAGGGGGGCTGCGAGCGGAATCTGCTCGATTTCGTTTTCTCAGTGCCCGCCGCCCGCGATTTCATCGTGGACTGGCCCGAGCGAGCGCGTCGCCTGGTCGCCGAGTTCGCGGCCGATGCGGCTGACCTCACGGGTGATCCGCGCTATGAGCAGATGGTGGCGGATCTTGCGGCGCGTAGTGTTGAATTTCGTGACTATTGGCAGCGACGCGAGGTGTCGTTCAGGGATGCGGCCCTCAAGGCCTTCCGCCATCCTATCCGCGGTCTCGTGGTTTACGAACAAACGACATTTGCACCCCTCGTGATGCGCGATTTGAAGGTTGTGATCCTGAGCGCCCGCTCGAACGACTGACGATCAACGCGGACGAGCGAATCACTCGCCCACGTTGCCTCGCCGCCTGTTCCGACTTACCGACCCTTACGACCAGCCTTCTTTTTTTTGGCTGCCGCTTTCGGGGCACCCTTGGCCGCCGTCTTAGGTGCCGCCTTAGGGGCTGACTTCGCTACTGGCCTCGGCGCACTTTTTTCTGTCGGCCCGCCGCTCAGGTTCTCCTCAAGGAACGCGAGCAATTCCCCAATGGTCGCAAGGACCGGGGAATAGCGTATCGATCGTCCCTCGCGGGATGGCTTGATAAGGCCGGCCTGAGTGAGCTGTGACAGATGGAACGAGGAAGTGGCCGGCGCCAGTTTCAGACGCAGGGCGATTTGCCCGGCTACAAGTCCGTCCGGACCGACCTTGACCAAAAGGCGCACGATACCAAGTCGTGTCTCCTGTGCCAGTGCCGTCAATGCTCGCGTTGCCGCTGTGATCTTCATTGTCATCGATTGGGTTTACCTTAAAATGGCCGTCCGTTCGTCAAAGACAACGCAATTCCTTTATGGTTCCACGGATGCTACCTTAAAAGAATGCTGTCCCTCATGGTACCGAAAAAACCTATTCTCGGTCCTTTGCGAGCGCACTATACCGCATTTTAGCGACAATAGCAGCACCCTTTTTTGACTAGGGCGCATATTAGCTGTCATGCATTATCGGGCATGGAAACATAGACGTGTGAAACTGCCATAATTCGCACAGGGAAAGTATGCTAATAACAGGCGCCGCCGGTGGCATACTATCCCAACGTTGGGACCGAATTTGGGTACTCGGACGCGACTTTGCTATGGGATAATGAAGGGGTTTTCTGGGTCGACGAGCGGCGCGATAGGGAGGGTGGGGTGGATAAGAATTACGAACAATACCTGAAACCGGCGCAAGAGGCCGCAGAACAAGCGGCGGTGGCGATACTGCAACATTATCGGGCGGACGGGCCCGTTACCATGAAAGGCGATGGAAGTCCCGTGACCCCCGCCGATCATGCGGCGCATGAGGCGATCATGGAAGTCCTGGGGCGCGCGACGCCAAAGGTTCCCGTCGCCTCGGAAGAAGGTGATGAGATCACAGGAGACCGATATTGGTCCGTGGATCCCCTCGACGGGACCAAGGAGTATGTGGCGCGCACGGACGCCTTCGTGGTGAATATTGCGTTGGTCGAAGGCGGACGGCCGGTCGTCGGTGTCATCCATGTACCTGTTACGGGCGAGTCCTATTTCGCTGTGAAGGGTATCGGGGCGTTCAAGAAGGAAGGGGAGAGGGTTGAGCGACTCCGTGGCCGTGCCTTCTTGGGGGGAGCTGTGCATATCGTCGGAAGCGCGCGGCACGGCACCGGGGCGCTTGCGAACCTCTGTGCTGCGCTTGCGTGTGACGAGCGGGAAATCAAGCGCTCGGCGCTCGGTTCAGCCTGGAAGTTCGGTTGGTTGGCGGAAGGTCGGGCCGACCTTTATCCACGGTTGGGTCCCACCCACACCTGGGATACGGCCGCCGGACAGTGTGTGGTGGAGGAAAGCGGTGGCGCGGTCTGGACGAGGGGGCGGCAGTCGCTCGTTTACGACCACCCGCGGCAGCTCAATCCATCGTTTGTGGCGGTCGCCGATTGCCGTTATCCGTGGCCGGATTTGCTCTGATTCCTAGCACGCATGGTTTGCTTAGGCATTTCCAAGGCGGTGCGACAGTCGCCCCGCACCATCCGCCGTCAGGAGAAGCGATAGCCGATACCGAGGAATTCCCAGCCGAGGTTCGGCCCGGACCGGTCGAAGCCGCAGATCTGCTTACAATTGCTGAAGTGCGTCCATAGGGCCTCGAGTCGGGGTGTAAAGCGGTAGGCCAGGCGCACTTCGAAATTCCAATGCGTGCCGTTTACGAAAGTCGTGTGCGTGAGGTATGCCCCGCCAAGCCCCAAAAGCACTGGGCCTATCCGGTCATTGTAATCGAGGCCCGCTACCATACTCTTTGGAAATCCCCCGACAAAGACGCCGAGCGGCCCCTGGCGACGTCTTATGAAGACCGCCTTTTGTGCGGCGGCGTACTTGACTGCGGTGGCGCCCACGAGCGTCCAATGGGCCGGGGTCCAGAAGGAGGCCAGGAGTGGCGCCAGGAGAGAGACAGGGGGGGTGCGCCCGGGAGGGCGGGCGAGGTTTTTTGGCACAATGCGATCCTCGTGTCGGTTGTTGGGTATCCGATCAGTCGCTGGATACGGCGGTCTGTTTATGAAAGCAAAAATGGCAGAGTCAGTCATCCCCTCATCGATCCAACGGCCCACAGCGGCGCAGAGGCGCGCAACGCCCCCTTCCCCAAATATTAGGGGATGGTGATATACTGAGCTTTGGGGACAATCTTGACTAGGAGGTGGCTTCATGTCGGTGGAACGCGCGGTATTGGCTTTTGCAGGTACCATGGTATTGGTGAGTCTGCTGCTTGCCCATTATGTCTCGCCGGATTGGTTGTGGTTGACGGCGTTCGTCGGCGCCAACCTTCTGCAGTCTTCCATTACGGGGTTTTGCCCGCTTGCCAAGGTATTGAGGGCGATGGGCCTTCAAGCCGGTTGCGCCTTTCAGTAAATCGTGACGCCAAGCGGCGGGTGGCCGTTGGCGCCCCGCCGCTTGGAAGTTTCCCTTCAATCCAAAATGCCGCGCCCCAAGCCCCGCCAGAGGGCTCTTGTAAGGTGTGTTTGACGCCGGATCAGCGCGCCGGCCTACCTTTTTCCCGATGTCCTCGATCGTAGCGCCTGGGAGCGCTCAACTGGGGATCCCGGATAACCCCGATCGGTTTTGGCAGATCGCTCTGAGTCTGGATGGGGGGGTGCGAGGACATATCGGCGCAGAGGGCAATGGACTTCCGGCGGTTTCAGGGAACTTCCGCGGGGTTCTCGCGGACGTTGTCACGATGGGCCACGATCACTTCGCGCGCGCGGGTCGCAAGCGCGCGTGCCGTGAGGCCCGTCGGTAGCTCAGGCGCGAGGAAGCGTAGCTCGACTGCGAGCTCGCCGCGCGCCCGCAAAAGTCCCCAGAGGTGATGGAGTAGCGTGTCGTCACCGATGAAAGGCGCGGCCGGATGGATGGCGCCGGAGCGATCCGGGTAGTGCAAAGCGACGGGTTGGACCGGGCATCCCGCTTCGATCGCGGCTGCAAAGAGGCGCGCATGGAAAGGGCGCACTTGGCGTCCATCGGTCGAAGTCCCTTCCGGGAAAAGCAGTACGGACTGATCGCGGACGAAGGCTTCGGTCATGCGTGTCGCCACCGCCGCGGAGGCCTTGCGGTCTCCGCGCTTGATATAAAAGGTCCCGGCCTGGCGGGCAAGCCAGCCCAAGACCGGCCATCCTTCGATCTCCGATTTCGCTACAAAATGTCCCGGGCAGAGTGCGCCGAGGGCGGCGATGTCGACCCAGGAGATATGGTTTGCGACGATGAGGGTGGGTGCGTCCACGGGTCGGCCCAAGGCCTCGAGGCGGATGCCCAGCAGCGACAGTACGCCTCGGTGCCAGAACTGGACGATGCGCCGACCGGCATCGGTCTCGATGAGCGCGTCCGAGGGCACGATGACCGCCACCAATGTCCCCCACAGGGCGTGCGCGATCAGCCCCAGGAGACGGACCAGCGCCCCACCCGGCAGTTTCACGCGACTTGTTGCTTGTAGGAGCGCCCAAGGAGGCGCTCGAGATAGCGCCGGTTGAATCGGCTACGGAACAATAGAATGAGGACATCGGCCACATCGAAGGCTGGGTCGAGGCACGGGGCGCCGCCCACATAGGCACCCAGGCGCATATAGGCGCGTAATAGAGCCGGGGCCGCGCTCTCATCACCCGTGTCTGCGCCGCCGATGCCCTCGACGAGGGGGAGGGGGTTGCGCGGGGTCACCCGGTAGGGCTCAGGGCAGCCATAGCGGCGGATTAGGGTCATTACGGTGCGTAAGGCCTGGGTGCGATCTGGGTTCAAGGGCACGCTGCCGCAGCCGATCAGGTAGTCGTGGGGCCCATCTTCCATGAATTGGGCGAGACCGGCCAACAGCAGGGCGATGGCGGGGCCGCGACGGTAGTCGGTATGAACGCAGATGCGCCCGACCTCCATGACGCGCCCAGGCAGTGCCAGGATAGGGGCGAGGTCGAATTCCGCCTGCGAATAGAACCCTCCGCACCCGGCGGCCGCCTCCTGGGTCAGGATGCGCGAGCACGCCACGACACGATCGGCTTCATCGCGAACGACCATGTGCACGCAGTAGGGATCGAAGCGGTCCTCGTCGTATTCGCTGTCTTTGTCGCCGATTGCGGCACCGAGTTCGCGTGCGAACACTTGGTAGCGCAGCCTTTGCGCTTCTGCGATTTCGTTCGCCGTTTTCGCGAACTCCACTCGCAGATTCTGCGCTCTCAAGTCATCCATATTTCTTCCCCGCGCCTCGGCTGCCAGTATCGTACGTCATTTGGGCCTAAAGCTACTGTTACGGTGGCGGGCGCGTCAAGCACTCATCGTTGGTAAAACTGAAGACGGGTCTCTCCCACCTCAATGATGTCCCCTGATGTCAGGAGGTGACCCCCTGGGGCCACGGGTTTGCCGTTGTGAGAGACATGCGTCCCGTCGGAGCCCGCCATGAGGGTGTACCGGTCGCCGGTACGGGACAGAAATGCGGCCGATTGGCCGGCCATCCCGAGGTGGGTGACGGTGCTTGTGAGCTCAATGCGCTTGCCGTCGTTGAACCCTGTCAGGACGAACAAGGCGGCATCGCCGAACCCGGCGGGTTGCGGCGTTGTAGGCACCATATCCTGGTCCTGGTAGACCAAGGTGTATTTGCCGATCGTGATTTCGTCCCCGGGTTTCAGGTGGTGTTTGCGTGTGCGGCGCTTATTGATGTAGGTCCCGTTGGTGCTATCGAGATCCTTCAGGAACGAGTCCTGGCCTACGGTGAATATACTCGCATGGTCGGCGCTCACCGCCGCATCCTCCAAGACCAGGGCATGACTTGCGCGCCGTCCGATGGAGAGATCGCCTTGGGGCAACTGGAGTTGGCGAACGACAGCGTTATTGAGGGTTACGATGATGCTCGGCATGTTGTCCATAAACGTCGTGTCTCCGAGAGGATGAGTATAGACGATACCGCGGCCTTTAAGGGCCCAGGAGGCGCTCCAACGTCCCCCGATAGATCCGGGTGAGACGCGCGAGATCGTCAATCCCGACTGCCTCGTTCACCTTATGAATTGAAGCGTTTAATGGACCGAATTCAAGAACTTCAGTACCAAAGGGGGCAACGAACCGACCATCGGACGTGCCGCCAGCCGTCGAGTACTCGGGCGTTTTCCCAGTTTCGGCCCCGATGCTGGCCGCAAGCGCCCCTTTGAGCGGGCCGTCACCCGTCAGGAACGGCTCACCAGAGAGTCGCCACGTCAGCGAATAGCGCAGGCCATGCGCCGCGAGGACCTGTTCGATGCGCTCCCGCAGTATCGGCGCCGGGGTGGTCGGGGCAAAGCGCACATTGAAGAGGGCGTGCAGACTCCCGGGGATCACGTTGTCGGCTCCCGTACCGGCCTGGATATTGGAAAACTGGAGCCGGGTCGGCGGAAAGTCTGCTGAGCCCTGGTCCCAGACCGCGGACACGAGGGCCTGCAAGGCCGGCGCGAAGCGGGCAATGGGGTTATCGGCGCGTTCCGGATAGGCGACATGGCCTTGGATACCGTGGATGATGAGATCCCCGTTCAGGGAGCCGCGGCGTCCATGTTTGACGGTGTCGCCGAGGACCTGATTGCAGGAAGGTTCCCCGACGATACAGTAGTCGATGGCGGTGCCGCGAGCGGCGAGCGTCCTTAGAACCTGAACTGTGCCATCGCGGGCGACCCCTTCTTCGTCGGAGGTCAGGATCAGACCCACCGAGCCACGATGCGCGGGGTGGTCGCGCACGAAGGTGATCAAGGCCTGCACGAAGGCCGCGACCGCACCCTTCATATCGGCCGCGCCCCGCCCGTAGAGCATCCCGTCTTTGAGGATGGGCTCGAAAGGTGGCGTCGCCCAGTCGGAGAGGGGACCGGGCGGGACCACGTCGGTGTGTCCGAGGAAGATGACCAGGGGCGCGGCGTCCCCATGGCGCGCCCAGAGGTTCGTGACATCGCCGAACACGAGGGATTCCGCGTGGAAGCCCGCAGCCGACAAAAACTCTGCGATGTGGGCCTGACAGCCGGCGTCGTCGGGTGTCACCGACGGGCGGCGGATCAATTCCATGGCCAGTTCGACGGTCGCATCCATCGGCTAGATGTCGCGCAACAAGGCGTTGATGCCGACCTTGGCCCGGGTCTTGGCGTCCACGCGTTTGACGATCACCGCGCAATAGAGGCTATGGCTGCCGTCCTGGGCGGGCAAGGAACCCGATACCACGACCGAGCCTGACGGCACCCGCCCGTAGAGGATTTCGCCCGTCTCGCGGTTCAGGATCTTGGTGCTTTGCCCGATGAAGACCCCCATGGAGACGACGCTGCCGCGTTCGACGATCACGCCTTCGACGATCTCCGAGCGCGCCCCTATGAAGCAGTCGTCTTCTATGATGGTCGGGGCGGCCTGCAAAGGCTCGAGGACGCCGCCTATGCCTACGCCTCCGCTCAGGTGGACGTTCTTGCCAATTTGCGCGCACGAGCCGACCGTGGCCCAGGTATCCACCATGGTGCCGCTGTCGACGTAGGCCCCAATGTTGACGTAGGAGGGCATGAGTACGGTCTGCGGCCCGATGTAGGCGCCACGGCGCACGGCGGCTGGTGGTACGACGCGAAATCCCCCTTCGCGAAACATATGGGAATCATAGGCTGCGAATTTCGAGGGGACCTTGTCGTAATAGAGCGCGTCGCCGCCCTTGACGAGGACGTTGTCCTCGATCCGAAAGGACAGCAAGACCGCCTTTTTGACCCATTCGTTGACCGTCCAGCCGGCATCCGTGGGTTCGGCGACCCGGAGGGCGCCGCGATCGAGGTCATCGATGACGCCTTGTATGGCCTCCTTGACCCCGGTGTCGACGTTACGCGGGGTGATGTTCGCCCGGTCTTCGTAGGCCGCTTCAATGAGCGATTGACGTGTCATTGTGGTTCCTCGGTAATGATTCGATATAGCGTCGGAGGCGCTGTGCCCCTTCCAGGCATTCGGCGCGGGGCCCGACGAGGGCCAAGCGGATGTAGCCGGCCCCCGGGTCGGTCCCGCCGCTCGGCCGGGAGAGATAGGAGCCCGGCAGCGCCAGCACGTGCTGGCTGGCATAGAGCCCGGCGACGAAGGCCTCGTCGTCGATCGGGGTTGGAACCCACAGATAAAAGCCTCCGTGGGGCCTTGAAACCGGCAGGACGTCTTTCAGGACGGTGATGACATCGGCGAATTTTTCGCGATATTGGCGACGGTTTTCGCGCACATGCGCTTCGTCGGCAAGCGCCGCGACCGCCGCGACCTGGGCCGGCTGCGAGGGCGCCGATCCGAGATAAGTGCGCAGGGTGAGCAATCCCGCCATGAAGTCCGCCTCGCCCCCCAGGAAGCCAAAGCGCAGGCCCGGGACGTTGGAGCGCTTCGAGAGGCTATGCACCGCCACGCAGTGTGCGAAGTCGTGGACCCCATGGGCATGCGCGGACGCCAATAGGCCCTCGGGCGGGGCGTCCTCGTCCAGGTAGATCTCCGAGTAGCATTCATCAGCTACGATCAAAAAATCATGGCGGTGGGCAAGCTCGAGGAGTTCGCCGTACTCGGCGCGTCCCATGACCTGTCCGGTCGGGTTCCCGGGGCTGCAGGTGATGACCGCCTGGGTCCGTTCGAGAATGGGACGCGGGATGCTCGCGAGGTCCATGGGAAAGCCGCGCGCCGCGTCTGTGTTCACGTAGTAGGGTTCGGCCCCAGCCAAGAGTGCCGCACCTTCATAAATCTGATAAAAGGGGTTGGGCATGACCACAACCGGACGTTCCGCCCGACGGTCGACACAGGCCTGAATGACCGAGTAGAGCGCCTCGCGGCTCCCTGAGCTTGGGAGAACATGGCGCTGGGGGTCGACGGCCCCTTCGGGCAGACCGAAACGTCGCGTGAACCACGCGGCGATGGCTGCGCGCAACGTGTCCGTGCCCCGTGTCGACGGGTAGGTCGACAAGCTGTCGAGGGCGCCTGTAAGCTCCGTCGTGATCACAGCGGGCGCGGGGTGGCGCGGTTCGCCGATCGCCATATTGATGCGGCTCAGTGCAGGGACCTCGAGCCCGGCCGTCAAGGCCGCTAGGCGCTGAAACGGGTAGGGGCGGAGCAGTTCGATACTGGGGTTCATGGGCGATGTGGGCGCATAAGTGCGGTGGATTATACGGGAGCCGGGGGCGGTGACCAAGAAGACGGCCCTCGCAAGCGGGGCGCTCTTGCTGGGCGCAGGTTCCTGGGGGGTCCTCTGGTACCCCTTGCGCGCCTTGAATCACGTGGGCTTGTCGGGACTGTGGCTCGCACTCCTCATGTACGCCGGTGCGGCGGCGGCAAGCCTGCTTGTGTTTCGCCCCAGGCGCGGCACGCATGGGCCGTTGGGTATATGGCTCGCCTTAGCGGTCCTGGGGGGCGTCACCAATATCGGCTTTGTGGTCGCGCTCCTGCATGACGATGTCCTGCGTGTCACCTTGCTCTTCTATCTGTCGCCCGTATGGTCCGTGCTCGCCGCGCGTGTGGCCCTCGGCGAGCGCCTCACAGCCCCCGTGATGACCGGCGTCAGCTGTGCGCTACTGGGAGTTCTGATCCTTCTTTGGCGGCAGGCAAGCCTCACATTAAACTTCTACGACGCCTTGGCGCTCTTGTCGGGTGGGGCATTCGCCTTAGCGAATGTGGTGTTGCGGGCCTATCCGGGTCTGGCTTTGGAAACGAAGCTCTTGGCGACCTTTACGGGGGTGGTGGCGGTCGGGATACTGGCGCTTGCCTTCAACACGCCTACGCTGCCGCAGACGCATGGACTGCCGGTGTTGATCGCGACCGTCGCGGGCGGGCTCGGGATTTTTGCCATCACCTTTCTCGTGCAGTACGGGGTCACGGCTCTGCCTGTGCGTCTGTCTTCGGTTCTTTTGCTTTTCGAAGTGGTGACGGCGGCGTTTTCGCAACACCTCCTGCTGCAGGGCGTACTCGGCGCGCAGGCCCTGGTAGGGGCACTCGTCGTCGCGCTGGGCGCGACCCTGGTGGCGATCTACGGCGCCTGAGCCTCGGTCGCAGGGGTGGTTGTGCGTTCGCCGAAGAGGGCGCGGCCGACGCGGACTAAGGTAGCGCCCTCGGCGATCGCCCAGTGATAGTCGTCGCTCATACCCATAGAGAGCTCATCGAAGCCCGGCAGGCCAAAGGCCTGGCGGCTTACGCAGGCAAGTTCCCGCAGGTGCGCGAAGGCCTTGCGTACGACGCTCTCCGAGCCGCCATGGGGCGCTATGGTCATGAGGCCCACGAGGTCCAGGCCGATCCGCGGGTGGGCGCTATAGGCCTCGAGAAAGGGCAAGAGATCGGTCGGCGCGACACCGTGTTTGCGGGGATCAGCGGTGACATTGACCTCGATCAAAACGCGCAGTCGGGCATTCGAGGTCGCCAGATGGCGGGATAGGGCATCGGCGGTCTCGAGGCTCTCAAGCGAGTGCAGCCAATGGAAGCGCCCCGCGATGAGGCGCGCCTTGTTGCGTTGTAGGGGGCCCAGAAAATGCCACTCGAGGGCCGGGTCGGACAGGGTTGCGATCTTGGTGCTGCCCTCCTGGGCGCGGCTTTCGCCGAAGTCCCGTTGACCGCAGTCCGCGAGACGCGCGAGGGCCGCCGGCGGATGAAACTTGGAGACCGCGACCAGCCGCACCGCGGCAGGTTTGCGTCCGCTTGCGCGCGCCGCATCCTCTATGTGCCTCATGACGCTTGCGTATCGTTCGCAGATCTCGTCCATGGCGCTAGTCTAGCGGGCGTGGGCGCATATCCAAAGTGCAGCCGCTCTGGCATACTCCCGCCATGCAAGCCATCGCCCGCATCCTCCATTATTCGCTGCCGAAGCCGCCTGCGGATCTCATATTTGGTCCGAGCCTGCAAGCGATTTGGGAGCGGTGCCGACCGGAGGAGCTCGCGACGCTGGAGCCGCTTTTCTACTGTGGTAGGCGCCTGTTCGTCATGGTCCCCGGTTCGGCGGCCGCGGCCAGGCTACGGCAGGAGGGCCTGGATCTGCTGGCGCGCCTGCGCGCGGAACCGGGGCTTGGGGAGTTGCGCGAGATCGTGACTCGTCGCGCCGGACGGCAAGGGCCACCGAACGTCGCCGTGAAGGCCGCGGCCCCCTTGCGGTCGGCCCTTGGGGCGCGTTGCTTCGGGTCGTTGGCTGGGATGGTCGATGATCCGGCCTTGAAGGCAAGCCTCGCACGACTTGCCGTGGCGCTGGCACCGGACGGCTCGCAGCGCGCATGACACGATTTTTCGAGCTTTTCGTCGGGCTTCGGTACATGCGTGCGCGCCGACGCAATCACTTTATCTCCTTCATATCTGTGACCTCACTGGTCGGCATCGCGCTCGGGGTCATGGCGCTCATCACAGTATTGTCAGTGATGAACGGTTTTCAGAGAACGCTGCGCGACCGGATACTGGGTGTGATCTCCGATGTCACCATCAGCGGGCCGCGCCATCATATGGCCCATTGGAAGAGTGCCGAACGGGTCGCCGTCAAGCAGAAGGGTGTGCTCGCGGCGGCCCCCTACGTGCGCGGCGAGGCTTTGCTCGTGCACGGGCGCTTTTCGAGCGGCGCCTTGATTCGTGGCGTGGTTCCCGATAAGGAGAAAGCGGTATCGGACATCGCATCCCATGTCGTGCAAGGGCGCTTGACGCGTCTGCGTCCCGGGCGTTTCGGCATCGTGCTTGGTCGTTATCTCGCCTGGCGCCTCGGCGCCACGCTGGGTTCGCGGGTACTGTTGGTGGCGCCCGGAGGCATGGTGACGCCCGCGGGATTCCTGCCGCGCTTGAGGAGTTTCAAGGTGGTGGGAATATTTAATGTCGGGATGTACGAATACGATGCGGGGCTTGCCTTGATCGATATGAAGGACGCACAGGCGCTCTATCGTATGGGCTCGGATGTGAGCGGTGTGCGCCTGAAGCTCGCGAATATCGACCGCGCCCCAGAGGTGCGGCGGGTCCTGAGTACAAAACTCCCAAGCTATGACCAAGTGCGCGACTGGAGTCAAGAGCACGCCAATTTCTTTCGGGCGCTCAAGATCGAGAAGACCGTGATGTTCGTGATCTTGCTGCTCATCGTGGCGGTGGCGGCCTTCAATATCGTCGCGACCTTGGTGATGGTCGTCACCGACAAGCGCGCGGACATCGCCATTTTGCGCACGCTCGGGGCGAGTCCCGCAAGCGTGCTCGTCATATTTCTCGTGCAGGGCACCATGATCGGGCTTTTCGGGACCTTGCTCGGTGTGGTCGCGGGCGTTCTTTTGTCCTTGAACGTGACTACGATCGTGCCCTTCATAGAGCACGTCTTTCATACCCATTTTCTATCGGCCAGCGTCTATTACATAAGTGAGCTGCCCTCGCACCTGCGTTGGCAGGACGTGTTGCACGTCGCTATCGCCTCCTTCCTGATGAGCTTCCTTGCGACCGTGTATCCCGCATGGCGGGCGGCCAAGACCCAACCGGCCGAGGCCTTGCGTTACGAATGAACGATGTGATTCGAGCCGAAGCCGTGGCCAAGACCTTCACCGAGGACGTCTTGTCGGTAGACGTCCTGCGCCGCATCGATCTCGTCGTGAAGCCCGCAGACATGCTTGCCATCGTGGGGGCCTCGGGCGCGGGCAAGAGCACGCTGCTCCACCTTCTGGCGGGACTCGATCGGCCCAGTGCAGGCAAGGTCTTCGTCGACGGGCTCGACATGGGGGAGCTCAACGAGGCGCAACGGGGGCGCGTGCGCAACCGGGCTTTGGGCTTCGTCTACCAGTTCCATCATCTTCTGCACGAATTCACGGCGCTCGAAAACGTCGCCATGCCGCTTTTGATCAGGCGTGAGTCGCCAAGAGCCGCAAGCCTGCGGGCGCGTGAGATGCTAAAGCGCGTAGGGCTTGCCGATCGCGCGGCGCATAAGCCCGCCGAACTCTCGGGAGGCGAACGGCAGCGTGTTGCCATTGCCCGAGCGGTGGTCCATGAGCCGCGCTGCGTGTTGGCCGACGAGCCTACGGGGAATCTCGATACCCGTAACGCCGCCGACGTCTTCGCGCTTTTACGGGATTTGAACGCCTCCCTTGGGACGAGTCTCGTGCTCGTGACACACGACCACGCGTTGGCGCGGTCCGTGGGGCGCGTGGGCGTCATAGCGGACGGCTGTCTGTCGCTTGCGGACCCGGCCACGCTTCCCAGGTCGGAGGGGCCTTGCTAGAGTAATGCTGACCAGAGAAGGATGGGTGCGGTGCTAGATCTCATAAAGGCAGGCGGCTTTGTCATGTGGCCGCTGATGTTGTGCTCTGTGTTGGCAGTCGCGATCATAGGCGAGCGTCTCGTGGCGTTGCGTCGCAGCCGCGTCGCGCCGCCGGCCGCGGCCGCAGCGGCCCGTGAGTGGGGTATGCGCGGCAATGTAAGCCCCGAGCAGATCAAGGCCCTTGAGGAGGGTTCGGCCTTGGGACAAGTGCTGGCGGTGGGGCTTGTAAACCGGCGTCATTCGCGAGCGATCGTGCGCGAGGCGATTGAAGACGCCGGACGTCATGTGGCCTCCGACCTCGATCGCTACCTGGACGCCCTGGGGACGATCGCGGCGATCGCCCCGTTTCTTGGGCTGCTTGGCACCGTGCTCGGCATGATTCGCATGTTCTCGGGGCTCGGCGAGGCCGGTGTCGGCAATCCGGCGGTGCTGGCGTCGGGGATTGCTCAGGCGCTGACGACCACGGCGACCGGTCTTGGCATCGCCATACCGGCCCTCATCTTCTACCGGTATCTACGTTCCCGGGTTAATACGCTGCTCGTCGACATGGAACGCGAGGCCGTGCGTCTCGTGGAGATCCTGAAAGGCGAGCGCGAGCTTAGCTGATGCGATTCCGTAGGCGCACCGCCGAAGAGCCCGAGATCAACCTCGTGCCGATGATCGACGTGCTGCTCATGACGCTCATCTTTCTCGTGCTCACGACCAGTTTCGCGCATGAGTCGGCCCTGAAGGTCCAACTGCCGCAGGCGCACCCCAAGCAGCCGATGAAGGCGCAGGGCGTGCACATCGTGATCGATGGAAACGGCACATTCGCCGTGGATGGCGCGGTCGTGCAAGGCACTGAACGGTCGATTATGCGCGCGCTTGCCGCGCATGCGCAGGGCCCCAAGACTTTAGTGATTCTCTATGCCGACCGGAACGCACCGTATCGCGCCGTGGTCCATGCGCTCGATGCGGCCCGGCGCCTCGGCCTCGGCCGGATCGTCTTTGCGACCAAAGTGCGCGGAACATCGTGACGTCGCGGGACCCAGGTCTTTACCGGCGGTTGCTGCGCTACACCTGGCCCTATCGGGGGGCCTTCTTCGTGGCGGTTATCGGCATGATGGTGGGATCAGCGACCGAGCCCGTCTTTGCCGCCCTCATGCGTCCGTTGCTAAACGGCGGCTTCGTCCATAAGAACCCGGCGAGCATACGGCTCATGCCGCTCGCCGTAGTGGGCCTTTTCCTGGTGCGCGGAGTGGCGTCCTTCACGGCCAACTATCTGATGAACTGGGTAGGGCGGCGCGTCGTTTTTGACATCCGCGGAGAGATGTTCGCGCGTCTCCTATACCTCCCGACCACCTTCTTTGACGGGCACTCGTCCGGCGTGCTCATCGCGAAACTCATTTACGACGTGGAGCAAGTGGCAAGCGCCGCGACCCGCGCCCTGTCCACGCTCGTGAAGGACAATGCCACGGTGTTGGGGCTGCTCGGCTGGATGTTCTATTTGAACTGGAAGCTTACGATTGTGATCCTGGTGGCGGCGCCCGTGATCACCCTCATGAATCGACGCATGGGGAAACGGTTTCGGCGGACCAGCCGCTCGATCCAGGATTCCATGGGCGCAATCTCGCACGTAGTGCAAGAGGCGGCGGATGGGCACAGGGTCATCAAGACCTTTGGTGGACAGGACGAGGCGCTAAACGGCTTCATGGCGGTCAATGAAACGAACCGCCGCGAGAATATGCGACGCGCGCGGGTAGCGGCGTCCGGTGTCCCCGTAGTACAGTTCATGGCGGCATCGGCCTTGGCCTGGGTTGTCTACGAGGCTATGCGCGAACCGCACGCCACGGTCGGGGGTTTCATGTCCTACGTGACGGCCATGATGATGCTGCTAGCGCCCATCAAGCGGCTCACGCAAATCAACGAGACCCTGCAGACCGGGATCGCCGCTTCGCAGAGCGTCTTTTCGTTTATCGATGAGCCCCGCGAGGCCGAGACTGGCAAACGCATGCTGAGCGATGTGCGTGGCGAGGTGGCCTACCAGGACGTCACATTCCGATACGCGGCTGAAAGTGGGCTCGCTGTGTCCGGTGTCTCCTTCCTGTTACGTGCCGGACAGACGTTGGCCTTGGTGGGGACGTCAGGCAGCGGCAAGACCACGATTGCGAACCTGTTGCCTCGTTTCTATGTCCCCGAGTCTGGCGTGATCACGCTCGACGGCGTTGATACCCGCGAGATCGCGCTCGCCAATCTGCGCTCTCATATAGCGCTCGTAAGCCAAGAGACCGTACTGTTCGATACGAGCATTCGGCAGAATATTCTGTATGGGCACAGGGGCACGGTCGATGAGGCGCGGCTCATGGAGATCGTGGAGGCGGCCCATGTTGCCGAATTCCTGAAAGACTTGCCCAAGGGTCTGGATACGCTCGTGGGCGAACGCGGCGTGCGATTGTCGGGCGGGCAGCGTCAGCGGATCGCGATCGCCCGCGCCTTGCTGAAGAATGCGCCTGTTTTGATCCTCGATGAGGCGACTGCGGCCTTGGATACCGAATCCGAACGGCATGTGCAGGCGGCTATGACACGCCTCATGAGTGACCGAACCACGCTCGTCATCGCCCACCGTCTGTCGACCATTGAGCATGCCGACTGTATCCTCGTCATGAGCAAGGGGCGCGTCGTGGAGCGGGGTACGCACGCGGAACTCTTGGCCCTGAATAATATGTATGCGCGGCTGCACCAGATGCAGTTCCATGGTTGATGATCGCGCGTATGAGGGAGGCCGCTTGGCGGGCCTTGCGGCCGATATCCGCGACTGGTGCAGGGGAAACGCGGCGCGCGCCAATGCGCGCCGGGGTTTCCTGCGCCCGGCGCCGGGCGCAAGGCGCGCGGTGTGGATCAAGTCCGATGGTCGTGAAATTACAGGCTGGCTTGCCGCCGAGATCGCGCGGTCGGTGCGCGAGCGACGCGCGGATCTGCCCGTCGTCGTTACCTTCGAGCACGAACATCGCGGTGTCGAGGCGCGGCTTGCGGCGGTCCCAAACCTCGCCTATGGTTTCGGACCGGCCGACCGGCCGCGCGCGACACGACGGGTCATCGACCGACTGAGGCCCAGCATTGTCATCGCGCTCGGCACGGCCTTGCGCACGCGCCTTGCGGCGGCCCTCACGGAGGCCGCAGTGCCCTGCCTGGTCGTCCATGGTCCCCCGCCGCCTTTCTCGGCCCCTGCCTGTCTCGGCTTCGCCCACACCGCTGGCGAGCAACGCGCCTGGCACGGACGGGAGCATTGGGACGCCCCCTTGCTGGCCTTACTCGTCGCAGCCCAAGTGGAACCGGTTTTTCAAGGCCTGGCGGGCGCCCATGCGCGGGCCTTGTTTTGGGTCGCAGACCCGTCTGAGACGGTGGCCGCGGAGATCGCACAGAGATGGCGTGCTTCGCCGGCGGCGCGTCACGACATCCTATTTCTCGGGGCGCCAACGCCTGGGGCGAGCCGTCTGAGCGCATGGGACCAGGACCGCAGGCCCTTGGCCCCGGGGGACGTGGTGTGGGTCGACGAGCCACGATTTTGGCCGGCACTCGCCGCAAGCTGCGCGGCCATTCACCTCATGGCGCCGTCGGAGCCCTTGCTGTGGGCGGCCCTGGCCGGTGGCCGCGTCGTGAGCGCTCAGGATGTCGCGGGGCTCGAGCTCCTGGGGACCGCACCTTTGATCGAGGTGGCGTGGGGCGAGCTTGGCCGCTTCTGGCAAGAGTTGCTCGATGGGCCGCAGGCGGCGCGGACCGCGGCCGACGATGTGCGGCGCTATTTTTGGCAGGAACGAAGACGCGCCGCCGACGCCGCCCTGGCGCTCTTGGAGCGGGTGTGCGCATGCTGAAGGATCCGTGGCGCCATTGGGCCGCAAAAGGGACTTGGAGTCGGGTCTTGTGGCCGGTGGGCGCCTTGTACTGCGGGATCGCAACGCTGCGCCGCAGGCTCTATGCCGCTGGCGTCTTACGGGCGTACACGCTTTCGGTGCCGGTGGTCGTCGTGGGCAATGTGACCGTGGGTGGGACCGGAAAGACGCCGTTTGTGCTGTGGCTCTGCGCGAAGCTGGCGGCGGAGGGGCGGCGGCCGGGTATCGTGCTGCGGGGTTATGGCGGCCGCAATCGATGCGTGTTGCGTGTGGAGTCCACGACCGACCCGGGGCTTGCGGGCGACGAGGCGGTGCTGTTAGCCCGGCATGCGCAAGGTCCGGTGGTCGCCTCCCGTGACCGGGTGGCCGGCGCGCAGGCCTTGGTGGCGCTGGGCTGCGATGTGGTGATCGCCGACGATGGACTCCAGCACTATCGCTTGGCGCGTACGGTGGAGATCGGCGTGCTGGACGGTGCACGACGCTTCGGAAACGGGCTCTGCTTGCCGGCCGGCCCCCTCCGGGAACGGGAGGCGCGCTGGCAGGAGCTGGAATTTCGGGTCACGCAAGGGCGCGCCGGTGTCGGCGAATGGTCTATGGGCCTCGAGGGCCAGCTGGCCCAGGCCGTCGGCGGTGACGCAGGGGTACCGCTTACGGCATTTAAGCGCGTGCACGCCGTCGCCGGGATCGGGCACCCACAACGCTTCTTTCGAGCGCTTGAGAGGTTCGGGGTCGAGGTCATTCCTCATCCGTTCGCGGATCATCACCGGTATGCGGAAAAGGATCTAATGTTCGCAAGCCCCGAGCCTGTGGTCATGACCGAAAAGGATGCCGTGAAGTGTGAGCGCTTTGCGCGCCCCGGGCTTTGGTATGTCCCGGTACGCGCGGCACTGGACGACGAACTTGCGCGATGCATCGTGTCCAGGCTCTGGGGGCCTTAAGGGCACCAGGGCCCCGGCCGTGCGGCGCTGATCGTCGGATCGTAGCCGTGTTGGGATGCCTTGTTTTACAATAGCTGCCCGGGGCGGTGCCTCGCAACGGCTCCGTCAACCAAAGAACAAAGGAAGGGCAGGGATATGGATAGGCGGCTATTGGATATTTTGGTGTGTCCGGTCTGCAAGGGACCGTTGCGCTTACGGCGCGAGGCCCAGGAGCTGGCCTGCCGCCCTTGTCGTCTCGGCTATCCGATTCGCGACGATATCCCCGTGATGCTCGAGGAGGAGGCGCGGAATCTGAGTGACGAGGACCTAAAGGACCTCGACTAGTGCATGTCATCATTCCAGCGCGTTACGGCGCTACGCGTCTGCCGGGGAAGCCATTGCGGGAGATCGCCGGGCGGCCCCTGATCCTGCGCGTGCATGAGCGCGCGTGTGCAAGCGGCGCGGAGCGCGTGATCGTGGCCACCGATGACGCGCGCGTTGCGCGGGTGGTGGAGGAGGCCGGTGGCGAGGTGGTGATGACGGCATCGACCCACGCCTCGGGGACCGATCGCATCGCCGAGACGGCCGAGCGTATGGGACTGAAAGACGACGCGATCATCGTGAACCTTCAAGGCGATGAGCCGTGCATGCCACCGGATCTGGTGGCGGCGGTGGCACACGCCTTGGAGGCGCGGCCGGACTGGGGGATGGCCACCGCCGCACGGCGCATGGCAGGGGCCGAGGCATTCCGCAATCCGCATCAGGTGAAGGTCGTCTGCGACGCCGACGGGCGGGCGCTCTATTTTTCACGTGCGCCCATTCCATGGCCGCGCGATCCCGTGGCGACCCCGGACTTTCTTGGCCATATTGGACTGTATGCCTACACTGCGGGCTTCGTGCGCGCCTTCACCGCCTGGGGTCCCTGTGCCCTTGAGCGACGCGAGGGTCTCGAGCAACTGCGCGCCCTGGACCACGGGGCGCCCATAGGGGTGGTTGTCACTGATGCCGATCCTGGTCCCGGGGTCGATACGGAAGAGGATCTGGACTATGCCAACCGTGTCTGGAGATCGCTATGAGCGGACTGCGTGATGCAATCAGCCGGGCCTACCGCAGCGGCTGGACCGGGGGCTTGATTGCCTTCGAGTTGGTTGGCGCCTTACTCGTGGGCTTGCATTCCCGAACTACCGCTCTCTGGCCATTTCTTGCGTGGCTTGGATGTGCGCCGCTTGTGCGATTTCTCTACCTTCATAAGTTGCACCGTGGTGGTCCGCTCATTTTGGGGCGGGCGGCACGGCGCGCCTATGCCATTACCGGCTGGTTGCTGCTGGCTGGCGCGGGCCTCGGGGTGGCGACCGTTGGACTCCTCGGGTTAGTCCGCCACCTTCCGCACGTGCTGGCGATTTTGGCGCGCCACACGGGTTACGTAGGTGTGGCTTGCGCCACCTTCGCGCTTGCCGCGGCCATGGTGGTGGTGGTGAGCGCCCTATGTCTTTGGGGAGGTCTTACCACGGTCGCTTATGCCAAGGCGGTGGTGGAGCCTGCGGAACACGCGCGCAAGGCCATTGCCCGCGGTCTCATGTGCGTGTGGCGCGAGGCCCCTCTGGTCATCGGCGTGAGTGCGCTCCAAGGGCTCTTCGTGGCCTATGCTATAGGCGCGCA
>JAJYHM010000070.1 GCA_021784755.1 Pseudomonadota bacterium | reverse complement strand
GTGACCGGCCATGCGGCCGGCAATGAGCGGCGCTATCTCCCGCAGGGCGATTATTCCGGCCTTTCCTATGCCCGCATTGTGGCGTACCCTGTGGCCGTGACGAGAACGCGGCACAGGTACTGTTGCGCTGGCTCGAAACCAGGTTGTCCGGGCAGGAACTGTCCGATGTGTGGAGCGGGTGCGGTTTGCCCGCGTCGAAGCACGAAACTCACGCCATACCGTAAGGTTGGCGGGAGTAGTTCATAAGCAGGCGCCGCCACGCATCGAAAGGCTTCCGCGCGCGCCAGCCGTAGCGCCCAATTGCACGCCCATGCCCGTTATCGGCAGATCATGCGTGCGCTTTCGTCTTTCCTACCATTCCCTTTTTCGCCCATGCTTCCACCAAACGGGCCCACTAGCCAATAGCGTGCATTATCCGCCGTTCGGCCGCTACCCATGAACACGAGAATCGCTATGCTACGCGCACCCGTCTGTCATGACTCATGGGAACCTGTATGCATCCTAAATCAACGGACCGCCTCCCCTCATCCATAACGTCATTCACCGTGCCTCGCGCCAGATATGCGGTTTGTACGCGCTATGCCGACATAGGCCGCACACCCACACTCTGCCACGCGCCACAGCGTGTCACACAGGACATGGGGAACGTAATCGCACCAAGACGCCGAAGCCGCACGAAGGCGTCCTAAAAGGAGCACCTATCGCGCGCCTCCATGCACCCGCCGGCCGCTTGACGAACCACCGCTCCATTGGATAGTTGTCGTTCTATGGTGTCATACGATATCTCGTATGATTTCGCCTAGAAACAACGCGGGAGTCGATATGCTGGAAGGGTCGGGTCTTTAAAGCGCGGAGCGTTTGACGATGAAAGGCCGATCTCCTCTCGTCGCCTTCTGTGTTACGATAAGGCCCATGCGCTTCAGAGGACCGGCCACGGATGGCGACAGATGACCACTACGACCTCATCGTCATAGGCAGCGGCCCAGGAGGCGCCTCGGTCGCACAGGCTGCGGCGGCGCGCGGCGTACGGGTGCTGTTACTGGAGCGCGGCGCTTACCTCAAGCGCTCACCAGAGAACTGGGATGCCAAGGCCGTCTTCGTCGATGCCCGATATCAGGCCCAAGAGACGTGGTATACAGCCGGCGGGCAGCCATTCCACCCGGGCCTTCACTATTTCGTGGGCGGAAACTCCAAGGTCTACGGTGCGGCGCTTTTTCGGCTACGCGAGCGAGACTTCGAAGAGATCGCCTATCCGGAAGGGCTGTCCCCGGCGTGGCCCCTGCCCTATACCACCTTCGAACCCTACTACATGCAGGCGGAGCACCTCTTCCATGTGCATGGCGCCCGCGGCGAGGATCCGACCGAGCCACCGGCAAGCGGACCCTACCCCTACCAGGCCATCGCGCACGAACCCGAGATCGCGACCCTGGACGCAGACCTGCGACGCGCCGGCGTCCGCCCTTTCCATCTGCCCCTCGGTATCCTGCTCGACGAAAAGGACGGGGTCGCGACCCCCACGAGCCCCTGCATACGCTGCGAAGCCTTCGACGGCTTCCCCTGCCCCACGAATGGCAAGGCCGACGCTCAGGTCGTGTGCGTCGATCCGGCCCTGGCCGCCTATCCGGATCACTTGACGCTCTTGACCGACGCCTATGTGACACGCCTTGAGACCGATGCCGCCGGGCGCGCGATCAAGAAGATCCGCGTGCGCCGCGGGGGCCGCGATGAGATCTATAGTGCCGATATCGTGGTCGTTGCCTGCGGGGCCCTGTCAAGCGCACTCTTATTGTTGCGCTCGGCCAACGACCGTCACCCGCACGGTCTTGCCAATAGCTCGGGGCAGGTCGGGCGTAACTACATGCGCCACAACCAATCGGTGCTCATGGCGCTCCTGCGTCACCCCAACCCCACGATCTTCCAAAAGACCTTGGGCATCGCCGATTACTACTTTGGCGGACCGGGCTACGATTACCCACTCGGTCTCATCCAACTGCTCGCCAAGACCCACCCCGCGCAGATCCAAGGGGAAGTACTCCCCGAGTGGCTCAAATGGCTCCCGTCCGCACCCTTCGCGACACTGGCCGAGCGCACCTTGAGCTTCTGGCTCTCAAGCGAGGACCTGCCGCGGGCTGAGAATCGCATATTCTATGATGGCGCGCGGATCATGTTGGACCTGAAGGAGACCAATACAAATGGGCATCGCAGACTGCGCCACCAACTGGAGCAGCTCCTTAAATCCCTCGATGTCCACCCCATGCTCATGGAGCGCACACTCTACCTTGGGAAAGGCATCCCCATAGCGGGGACCGCGCACCAGGCAGGCACGTTGCGTTTCGGGAAAGACCCGGCGACCTCGGTGCTCGACTGCGACTGCAGGACGCACGACATCGACAACCTCTATGTGGCCGATGCGAGCTTCTTCCCCTCCATCGGAGCTGTGAATCCGACACTGACCATCGTCGCCAATGCGCTGCGTGTGGCTGATCGTGTCATCGAGCGATTGGCCTGATCGCATGGGATCACGCACGCGCCCCATGAGAGACGCCCGGAGTCTTCGACCATGACGAGTATCGCTCTCCTCGCCCGCGTGTGCTTGGTGGTCCTGTTCCCCTTAAGCGGCATCGACAAAATCGTCCACTGGGGTGCGGCCATGAAGCAGGCCACCTCCGCCCCGATCGGCGGGGCGCGCTTCATGCTGATCGCGGCCATCGCAGTCGAGCTGTCGACCCCGGTCTGCATCGTTGGGGACTGGCACGCGGCGATAGCCGCGCTCGTATTGGCCACGTTCTGTCTCATCACGGCCCTGTTGTTTCATCCCTTCTGGCATTTTCCCGGGTTTTGGTCCGGCGCCAACCCGGAGGGCGCGGCGCACTTCTGGGACTTTCTGAAGAACCTAGGCCTCGCAGGCGGCCTTCTGCTGGTGGTCGTGACGAGCACGGTTGCCGCGCCCCGCAGTGAGACCCCGCACGCCGCAGCCTCTCTATCGCAAACTACGATCACGACCGGATGGATCATGCACCACACCCCTTGAACGGAGGACTCCATGGAGACATCGGCCGCAGACCCAAGATCCGAGACACAGAGCGCGGACGCCGAAACGCCGCCACGGATCGGCTACTGGCATATATGGACCGACGACCAGGGCGTGAGCCGGCAAAGCCGCTGTGCGCTGGAGCACTTCTTTTTGAAGGGGATCGGGGGGGCGGCGGCGCAATGGAACGATGTGCAGCCCGAAGAACGCGCTTCGGTCGTCTTTACCGTGCAACCGGTCGGCTGGGTGGGGGAGTGGCATGAAAACCCGGCACCACAGTGGATCGTCCCGCTCGCCGGACGCTGGTGGGTCGAGTCCATGGACGGCACGCGCGTGGAGATGGGGCCCGGTGAGCTCTCGCTCGGCGAAGACCAGCACTGCGTGGCGGACGCCCACGGGCGCAAGGGCCACAGGTCCGGCACCATAGGCTCCGAGCCCGCAGTCCTCATGACGGTGCGCCTATCGCACGGCGCGCCGCACCACCCCTGTCATAAGCGCTAGCCATGGAGCTCTATGACTTCGTCGACCCGGAGTTTCGGTCCTTCGTTCTGCCCAACGCCACGCTCGAAACCTTGGGGACCGGCTTTCGGTGGCTTGAAGGCCCCGTATGGTTCGGCGACCACGACTGCCTGCTCTTCAGCGACATCCCGAACGATCGCGTCATGCGATGGTCAGCCCATGATGGCATCGGCGTCTTTCGATCGCCTTGCGGGTTTGAAAACGGTCATGCGCGGGATCGCGAGGGTCGCCTCATAAGCTGTTCGCATCACGACCGCTGCGTGCGCCGCACCGAGTGGGATGGGCGCGTCACCGTGCTGGCCTCGCATTATCGGGGGCGGCGACTCAATGCGCCCAACGATGTGGTAGTCAAAAGCGACGGCTCGATCTGGTTTTCGGATCCCCTCTATGGCATCAGCACCGATTATGAAGGTGGCAAGCAGACTGCTGAGCTGGAACCTGCGGTCTACCGGCTCGACCCGCGCCGCGGGCAGCTCGATATCGTCGCCTGCGACTTCGAGGGCCCAAACGGTTTATGCTTCTCGCCCGACGAACGTCTGCTCTACATCGTGGAGACCGGTCAGCAATTCGCGGCTAATCCCACGCGCCATATTCGGCGGGCCGCATTGAGCGACGACGGGACGAGGCTTTCCGACGAGCAAATCTTCCACACCGTAACGCCGCGCGGCGCCGACGGGATTCGTTGCGACGAGGAAGGTAACCTCTGGGCGAGCGCCGGCGACGGCGTCCACTGCCTCACTCCCGATGGCCGGCTACTTGGCAAGATATATACCGGTCTTCCGATCGCGAACCTGGCCTTCGGCGGCCACCACCGTAGCCGGCTTTTCCTATGCGCAGGGCACACCCTCCTAAGCCTCTACGTGAATCGCCGCGGAGCGCTCAGGCTATGATGGGCGATCGACCAAAGGGGCCGCGCGGACGCGTGGCGCGCATCGCCTTGAATGTCGCTGATATGGCGCGAAGCGTGGCCTTCTATACAGAGGCCCTGGGCTTCCAAGTCCTAGATGTGGGCCAAGAGGGCTCGCGCGAGCAGGCGACCCTTCTGGGCGGTCGATGCGAATCACAGACCCTATCCCTTGGGGGCGCGCGGCTTGAGCTCACGCGCTTTTTCGAGGGCTCCGCCCCCTACCCCGCGCACAGCCGCGCCAATGATCTCTGGTTTCAACACTTCGCGATACGCGCCCAGGACATCGAGGGCCTCGCCCGCACCGTGAGGTGCCTAGGCGGCGAGCCCATCACCCAGGGTCCGCCCCAGCGCCTGCCGGCGACGAGCGGAGGCGTGACCGCCTACAAGTGCCGCGACCCCGACGGTCACCCCCTGGAACTGTTGCTACCTACAGGTGACGGCAGAGACAACAGCGCGCAGGCCTCAAAATCCCATGACACCGTGGCCCTGGACCACACCGCCTTGAGTGTCGCCGACACGGGCCGCGCCATCGCCTTCTATCACGATGTCTTGGCCCTCGACGTAGAGGCGGACCACATCAATAGAGGCATCGAGCAAGACCGCCTGGATGGTCTCACGGGCGTCAGGGTCCGGGTCGTGAGCCTGAGGACCGAGCCCCCGGGACCGCGGCTCGAGCTTCTGGGCTATGAAGCGCCGCGCGGCCGGGCCGCCTCCTGGACCCCCCGAGACATCGCCGCCACGCGTACGGTCTTCGCAGTCGCCGACCTGCACGCCCTGGAGCGCGCGCTCTATCGCGGCTACCGCGGCACGTCCCGGCGCATCGACCACACCCTCTTGAGCCAAGACCCAAGCGGCCATTGGCTGCTCTTCGAAGGCGAGCCTTAAACCCCACAAGCAACGATCTAGGAGGGTGCGTCCAACCGATCCGACCCGGGGACCGGGCCCGCGCCGCGGCCCGTATGCCCCTCGCAGGGCACGGGGGGCACCAGAGGCACACGGGCTGCCGCAAGACGCTTGGCGTCCATCCAGCTGCGCCGAAGCTCGGCTAGGGGCCGGCCGAGTTCGGCCTCGAGCGCCAGGATCTCGGGAGTATAGATGTCCTGGAGGAAGGCAGCGGCGCGGGGATCGATCGGCGGCTTAGGCGCCTCCTTCTGCATCCAGTGACCCCATATATATTCGCCGAGGCGCCGCGGCACGACCCGCTCCCCCAAGAAGCGGCTCACGGGATGTCCGGCGAGACGTCTCGCCCAGGGCCCCTTGGGTTCTTTGTAGTGGTTATGGGCCTCTCCGGTATCGACAGACGCCATGGGTCCCGCGGGGACTTCGAGAAAGTGCGCAATACGCGCAAGCACCGCCTGCGCGTCCTTCTTTAAATCCTCAAGCAAGAGGATCAACACCCGCTCGTGCCCGAAAAAGGCGCGATAACGCCTTATCTGCTCGGTATAGAGCCCGAGCTCCACATAGAGTTGGGAGACCCCCCACCCCTTATCGGGTCGGTGCCAATCGATATCCAGGGCCTCGAGAAACGGTCGATCGATGGCGCCTTCCGAATAGTCCATCAGATATTGCGCATAGGCGCGCTCGATCGGGTCGCGCAGGATGACGATGATGCGCGCCTGCGGGGAGACTGCAGCGATGTCGGCGGCGGCCCGCGCGGACCATAAGTAGGAGGGGCTCGCGTCACCGCGAAAACGTTTGTCCCCGGCACGATCATAGAGGCGCAGATAGCTTACCTCGTCACCGACAAAGGTGATGAGATGTTTTTGTGCCTCCGATGGTGCGGGCTTTGTAAAGAAATGGGGCTCCTTCATCTCCGGAAAAAAAATATCCGGATGCTGCCTCAGATAGGCATAGAGCGAGGTCGTGCCGCTCTTGACCGCCCCGACGATAAAAAGGTTGGGCCACTTCGTCGATGTCGTCACATCTCCCCCTGATCCCGCGCCTGCAATCGCCTTACCCACCCACCCGCGTGATACTACCAGCGACATGGTCCGCCTGCCCATCCGGCCCGCTAACGAAACGAGGGATCGACCGGGGCCAACCGCCGTTTGCGCTCGCCATGCAGCCATACCCACAGCACCGGCAGCGAGAGGCCGATCTGACGCACGCGCCGCACAGCCGAGATTGCGAGCGCCGTATCCGCCGAAAAACCGGCCGCCGCCCCAATCAGGATCAAGCCGCCCTCCTGCACCCCCAGCGCGCCCGGGACCATGAAGGCCGCGCTTTGTAGGGCCTGCGTCAGGGATTCGAGCAAGAGGGCGAGCCTGGGGCTGGCCGATTCATGCAGGAGCCACAATATGACCCAGAATTCGCAGGCGCCGCCCAAGAGGCTTACGACCTGCCAGAAGGTACAACGCATAAGCGCCCCGAAGCGCCCATACAGGGCTACGAGCCTATCGTCCACGGCCTGCGCGTGGCTCGCAGTCATGCCGCTTGCGCTACTCAAGCGGGATAGTGCGCGATGCAATCGGGTAAAGGGTCGCGATCGGCACTGCAGGAGTACGAAGACGAGACCGACCGGCACAGCCAACGCAAGCCCCCACCAGAGGCGTTGAATGAGCGGCGCGGTCCCCACGTAGGACAGAAGGAGACCGATTCCAAGCAGGGTGAAGCCCATCTGCGCAAAGAGGCTCACGGTGATCTCGACTACGATGCCCGCGATCGCGATGGACGCGGGCACGCCCCGGCCCATCAAAGACCGCACCGCGGCGACTTCGCCGCCCACGTGCGCGACCGGCAACAGGGTATTGATAGCGTTACGCACGAAGGCGAGCCAGGTGAGGAGCGCAAGGGAGACCGTGGTGGGCTTAAGGAAGAGCGCGCGCCAACCCTCGGCGCTTGCCGTTATGGCCGCAAGCCGCACCGGCACAAGCCACAGCATCCCAAAACCCGCGAAGGCCACAAGACGCAGGATGCGCGCCGGGTCGTGGCGCGCAAACAAGAAGGCGGCGGCCGCAAGACCCAGCAGGCCCGCCCCCATCGGCAGAAACCGCGCCCACGCGCGCATGCCTCGCACCCCCTCCATCAAAAGTCCTCTGTGGCCATGAGCACCGCTTAGCGGCTCAAACCCCTTCCGCTCAAACGTCCCGTCGCGACGTCGCATGCATCGCGATGGCGGCCGCCGCGGCCAAGGTCCGCCGCGCCTGGGCCATATGGCGGCCCAGGCGCGCCGCCTGGACCCACGCCGCCGGATCGGCGGCAAGCGCCCTCATGATAGCCACAGCCCGTGGGCGTCCCCACTCGTCGACCGCGGCGAGCAGCCGCATTGGCAACGGCTCGTCATAGGGATCGACGACCGCGCGTAGGGCCACGAATCGCAGGCCCCGCTCGGATGCCACGCGCGCAAGCGCCGCGCTCTCCATATCGACGCCCGCAGCCCCGTAGCGCCGGAAGAGATCCTCCTTACGCGCAACATCATAGACGGGTGCCGTAACCGATAGCAGGACATCGACGACCCGGGCCCTGGCGAGGCCCTCGGCAAAATCCGGCGGGATATCCGCGGGGTAGCATGCCCCCTGCTCATCGCACACCGTGCGCGGACAGAGCAGGGAGCCGGCCGGCAGGCCCGGCGCCAATCCGCCGCAGGTCCCGAAGCTCAGCAAGGTCCGCACGCCGCGCGCTGCCAGATCGAGGCCCATGTCTCGGGCCCGCGCCGCACCCATACCGCACACCCCCAGCCAATGGCCGCCAGGCAAGGCGACGGCGCGCCCGCGCGGTGGGCGCCCGAAGGCGCGCGCCTCAGCCGCAAGCGCCACCACGAAACCGTAGGGGGGGCCTAGCGGCCCGCCTGCTCGCGATAACACGCCAAGGCCCAGAGCGGGAAGTAACGCGCGTAGCCATGGTATTTGAGGTAGAAGACACGCGGGAAGCCGGGCGCCGTGAACTCGACATCCTCCCAGAGCCCGCCCGGCTCGCGATGCGCGAGCAGATAATGCACGCCCCGCCGCACCGACTCGCTGTCCGCTTCGCCGGCGGCAAGCAAAGCGAGCACGGCCCACGCAGTCTGGAAAGCGGTGCTGCGCGCGCTCATGCCAGCGCTCGCTGGCTCGTGATAGCTATCGTTACTCTCACCCCAGCCCCCATCCGCCCGTTGCACGGCAATGAGCCAGCCCACCGCAGCCCGGATGGCAGGATCATCGCGGTCGATCCCAGCGGCGCGCAAGCCCACAAGCACCGACCAGGTCCCATAGATATAGTTCGTTCCCCAGCGCCCAAACCACGCCCCATGCGGCTCCTGCTCGGAGCGCAGATAGGCGATCGCGCGCTCTATCGCCGGGCGATAGCGGTCATCGCTCGCGGCGCGCGCAAGCAAAGTGACGCAGCGCGCGGTCACGTCGCTCGTCGGCGGATCGAGCAGGGCCCCATGGTCGGCAAACGGGATCTCGTTCAGGTAATAGTGGGTATTGTCGACATCAAACGATCCGAAGCCGCCGTTGCGCGACTGCATGCCTGCCACCCAATGGGCGGCGCGCTGAATCGATGCGACAAACGCCGGGTCGCGCGACTCCTCCATCGCCCAGGCCACGACACTCGTATCATCCAGATCCGGATAATGGCTGTTCTCGAACTGGAAGGGCCAGCCGCCGCCGGCAAGGTTCGGGCGGCTGGCACGCCAATCGCCCGGCGCATCGAGAAGCTGGCCGTCTCGCATCCAGGAGAGCGCGCGCCTCACAGCATCCTTCGTCCCCTCGCGGTCGACCGCAAGTAAGGCGAGGCACACAAGTCCCGTATCCCATATGGGCGACACGCAAGGCTGACAATAGGCCTCGTCGCCCACCACGAGCAGGAGTTTTTGGATCGCGATCAGAGCATCGCGTCTGTAGGGATGATCGGGCGCATAGCCGCGCGCGGCCAGAAACTCGTAAGCGTTCACCATCGCCGGAAAGATTGCGCCCAAGCCCCCGGTCCCGTTTCGCCGTTCAACGATCCAGGCCTCGGCCCGCGCCAAGGCCCGTGCCCGCAGGCGCCGGGGAATGACCCTCTCGAGGCGCAGGCCGATGCGCTCGATCTTACACAAGACGAAGTTCATGAACGAGCGGATCGGGAAATAGTCGCGCTCTTCGTCGGGCGGCCGCACGAACAGTTCGGCTATGCCTATGCCGCGCGGATT
The DNA here is from genome assembly GCA_021784755.1 of Pseudomonadota bacterium. Lineage (GTDB taxonomy): Bacteria > Pseudomonadota > Gammaproteobacteria > Acidiferrobacterales > Acidiferrobacteraceae > Acidiferrobacter. The sequence continues at coordinate 25,057 of JAJYHM010000070.1, read as the reverse complement.
GCGTGCACGAACCTTCAGGCTGCAGAGGCCAAGCAGCGGCACCATCACCGTCCGCGACCAATACGAGACCTTGGCGAGGGTGATAGGAAACCATTGGGGGACCAATAGCAGCTCCACGGGCATAAATGGTATGGCGCGCCACGGGACCTGGCCGAACTGGGCGAGCGCTATGCGCGTAAAGACATTGCAGCGCGCGGCGCCGCCGTGCTCCAGGATGAGTGCGCGGGCGCGCGCCATATGTGGGGCATTGACGTCATCACCTGCGAGCTTCAACGCATAATACGCCTTGACCGAGGCACTCATGTCGAAATGCCCATCGTAGTACAAGGGCCACCCACCCTCTTCCATCTGCCGACGGCGGATGTAGCGCGCGAGCTTCACCTCGAGATCGACGTCGATCTCGTCCATGAAGTGCATCATGAGGATATATTCGGACGGGATCGTGCAGTCGGCCTCGAGCGGCCAGCACCAATAGCCTTCCGGAGCCTGCTCGGCGAGTATGCGATCACGCGCCTGCGCCAAGGCCACATCGAGAAAAGCGACCTGCGTGTCTTGCGCCGAAGACTCGCGACTCTCCCGATTCTTGGCCGAAACGCCCTGACTCTTCATGGTGCGCGGTCCCTCGAGCAATGATGCCGTTCGGTCAGACGCCACGCGATGCGCGTGGCGCGCCTCCCGAAAGCGTGAACAAGAGGCGCAAAAGCGCATCGTGGCTGGCCGATATGCGACTCACCGCCACCGTCGCCTTGACGCTACGGCGCGTGATCTTCACATCCTGCCCGCTGCGGAAATCCCGTCTCTTGTCGATCTTGCGCAAGGTCAGGACCGCCATACCAAGGGCCCAGAGGCAAAAGTTCCTAAGACCTGTCTCCGCACGCGGGAGCAACAGCACATAATCCAGGGCGCAACGAGCGTGCACGCGCGCCACGTCGATGAGTTCGCCCAGCCCTTCGTGAAATCGCGGATCATCCGGGCCCCGCTCCAGATCCGCAAGTTCGAACCCGTGGCGGGCGAATACATCGTGCGGCAGCCAGCAGGCCCCACGACGCCGATCCTCCCAGATATCCTTCAGGATGTTGGTCATCTGGAGAGTCTGCCCAAATGAAACCGCGAGCGCCATAAGCCGATCTTCGTGGCGTCTTATCTGCGGCGAGTACTCACAAAAAAGCCTGGTGAGCATCTCCCCCACGACGCCTGCCACGCAATAACAGTAGCGGTCCATGTCGACCAGGGTGGGAAGGCCCGCGAGGTCTTTGCGTTCCTGAAATTCGGCCATACCGTCGGCCATGATCGCCACGCAGCGCTCGAGCGCCTGACGCTGGGCTGTCGTGAAACCGTCCCCGATCGCGATCACGCGCGCAGTCTCGCGCACCAAGAGCCGCTCGGCTTCGGGCACCGTAGGGGCCAGAACCTCGTCTAGGCTCCGCGCAAACTGGGCGGCCTCTGCACGTCGCGCCACGACCTCGGCGAAGAAGCTGCAGAAGTGGCGCTTTTGGGTACTGCTCAAGCCAGGGTCGTCTTCGATGGTGTCGACGATCCGACAGAGCAGATAGCCGTTGCCAACCACTTCCCGCAACGCCGCGGGAAGCTCGGGGATCGTCAAGGCGAAGGTGCGCGACACGTCCCGCAACATAGCGGCCTGGAACCGCTCATCGTCACGGCTGTCACTGTTCATCACTGGGTCTTGTACCGATACGGACATGTGCCTCTTCCTGATGCGCTATCGGTGATGTGGGCCCCTGAGCCGTGACATGTAAACTGTGCCATGGAGGCCGGCACCTTACCATAAAGTCCCTTGTTCTTGAACTTGCACGCGGGCACTAACCGCCCGTCGGGGCCGCATGCGCAGACGAAAGGCGCCGCCACCGCCACTCTCGCCACTGCCATGAGACGAGCACGGGTAGCCCGATCGCGAGTTGACGCAGCCTGCGCGCAAGCGCGATCCCGAAGGCCGCGTCCGGCGCCACCCCGAGCAACATGGCAAGGCCCACGAATCCGCCCTCTTGCACGCCGAGCGCGCCCGGCACGACGAACGATATGCTATGGACGGCCTGGATCAGGGCCTCGAAGATAAAAATCTGCGCGGCTGTGAGCGGGACGTGCATCAAAGCCGCCAACACCGCGATCTCGGCGGCGCCACCCAGAAATCCAGTCAGCTGCCAAAATGCGCAGCGCAGCAGAATCGCGGGCTTTTGATAGAGGCCCGCCACGCGGCAATCGAGGCCTGGGAGCAAGGGAAAACCCTGGCCACCCATCATCCGCAAGAGACGCCCGAGGGTACGATCGACGAAGGCGCCGAGCCCGACACGCACCTGGACTGCAACGAAGGCCACCACCACGATCAGCGCCCCGACAAGGCCCGCCCCAAGTCCTACCAGCGCACTACCGGCGCCCACCCTGGGCAACATGAGCGCGATGCCACCGAGCGTCGTCGCGACCTGCAGGACCAGCGTGACACTGGTCTCCACGATCACGCTCGCCCACGCACTCGCGGCGCCCACACCCTTCAGACGCAGCAGACGGATGGCAACGAGCTCGCCGCCTACACGCGCCACGGGCAGAAAGGTGTTAACGGCGTCACGCACCATGCCAAGCCACGTGAGCAACAGCCAAGAGACGCCGCGCCGGGGCCCGAGCAAGACCTTCCACCCGCGCACCTCGCAGGCCACGACCAAAAAACGCAAGGGAATGAGCCATAGGAGACCGACGCCGGCACGCATCAAAAGCTCCGACACCGGCCGCCATCCGAGGCGATCGAGCAGCCACCCGGTGAGTCCGAGCCCTGCGGCGGCCATCACGCCCATAAGGAGGGCGCTCCACGGCCTCCCGCGCCCAGACTGGGGCGCGCTGCGTCCGCGGCGGTCCAAGGGCCCCCTATCCATGAGGCGCCTGCCGCAGGCTCAGGATCGCCGGCAGCACCAGAAGGATGGTAATGAGTGCAGCCCCCATCGCAATGAACAAGGTCTCACCCAACACCGCCATGCCTGGATTCGAGGAGACGGCGAGGCTTCCGAACGAACACATGGTCGTCAAGGCGCTGAATACCACCGCCTCCGAAGTACTGGTGTCAAGCAAGAGCGCCGTACCCACGCCGCATCGCCAACGCACGACGAGGTAGATGCTAAAAGCGACACTCAAACCGATAAGCAAGGGCAGCACGATGATGTTGGCAAGATTGAATGATATCCCGAATACCCACATCACCGCGACGGCGGTCATAGCCGCCAGGATCAGAGGCGCCAGGATGGTGAGCGCGTCCGCCACACTTCTCAGAGTGAGCAACAAGACCGCCGTGATCAGCACGAACGACAGCGCCGTAGCCTCCCGGAAGGCGTCGACCACAGCGCGGCCCCCTTGCACGAGAAGTACGGGCGGGCCCACGGCATCGGGCGCGATACGCTCCACTGCGAGCGCAAAACGACGGATGTTGCGATTGCGGTTCAGATCGAGCGAGGAGAACACCTCGACACGGGCCTGTCCATCGGCGCTTATGAATTGTCGCCGTAACGACGCAGGCAGGGTCGCGAGCGTCACGCGCCGCGGATTCAAGGCCGCCTGCAACTCGGCGAGCTGCCAGCGCAAGGTGCCAATCACACGCCGCTGCAGGGTCGCAAGCGCCGCGGGGTCACGGCCAAACCTCGCGAGATAGGGGCCGAGGGTCGCCTCCAACTCCCGCGCAGCCCGCCCAGTCGCACCCTGGCTACCGCTCGCGATGAAGCCTCTCAGGCTCTTTCTCAGACTCTTGAGCGCCGTACGTATGTGCGGGGCGCTCGGGGGATTGGTGGCGCGTGGATGGATCGAAAACGGCGGCACAAGGAGGGCCATCTGCGAGATGACGGCAAGTTTCGCGTCCTGATGGGCAGGCACAAAGCTGTCGGCGGTCAGGACACGGCCCACGGTCGGGTGCCCTGCAAGACGCGCGGCCGTGCGGCGGGCGGCCGCCAGGTTCGGCTCCAGGATGTCGATCGGGTAGGGCGAGATGCGGCTATCTTTCAGCAGCGATTCGAATGTCGCTACCGCCTCGCTATGCGGGTTCTGTAAGTGCATAGGGTCGAAATCGAAGCGGCTCGCCAGGATCATGGGGATGAGACCCACGGCAATCACGACCGCGCCCACCACGATGCGGCGTGGGTGGCGCGCCACGGGGATACGCGCCAAGAGTGCCCGCAAGCGCCCGCGCGGCCGCCCCTGCGGATGGCCGCTGACAAGGAGAGTGAGCAAGGCCGGGGTCACAGTCAGGTTGGCAAAAAGGGCAAGGAACATGCCTGTGCCCGAGATGATGCCCAGATCGACGATGCCGGCGTAACTTGTCGGCACGAAAGAAAAGAAGCTGATGGCGGCCGCCACCGCGGCCAGGCTCAAGGCGCTGCCGGCCCCGCGCGCGGTCGCGCGGATAGCCTCACCATTGTCGCCGTGCGCGCCCTCCTCCTGATAACGGATGCAAAACTGGATCCCGAAATCGACACCGAGCCCCACGAACAACACCGCGAATGCGACCGAGATCAGATTCATGGGACCCGTCGCCAGCAAGGCGAAGGCCGCAGTCCACGTCAAACCCATAAAAAGCGTGAGAAGAATGATGGCGACATAGCGCGGCCTATGCAGACCGAGCACCAACATGACGAGCACCAGGGTAAGCGAAAGACCCGTGGCAAGACCGGCGCTTTGCGACACGGTCTTCACCTGCTCATTGTCGAGCGCGGCCGACCCCGTCACGCGTACCGTGACCCCATGCGCCGCATCGAGCCCGAGGGCACGCGCCCCGGCTTGCACGCTGCGCAAAGCCGTTCGTATGGGTGCCCCCCCTTTGTAGTCATAGCGAGGCTTGACCACGACGAAGCTGTCGCCTGCAGCCCCCCCGCCGGGCGCCGCCATGCCCATGAGGCTCCCCCATGGCATCTGCGCGTAGCGTCCCTGCATCTGGCCCTGCAGGGTCGTCCGAAACCCCGTCAGCACGGTGGCAAGCCCAGGGAGCGCGGCACCCGAGTCCCGGGCACGCGCCAAGGCCGCCTCGAGCAGTCGCGTAAAGCTCGGCAAGGTCGGGTGGGCGGCCAGTGTCGCCATGAAAGGCTGTGCCTGAGACAGCCGGTCCGAGAGGCGCCAGAGGGCCTTTTGCGGCAGATAGAGCAGGCCCTCGCGCGCGAAGAACCGTCCGCCGTCCGGCTGATTCACGAAAGTGATGCCCTGCCCATGGCGGCGCAGCCAATGTGTGAGACGCGCCGCGTTCTCGCGGGCGAGCGAAGGTGAATCGCTGTGCAGAACGACGAGCAAGGTCTTGTTCAATCCGGGGAAGGCGCGATCGAAGCGTTCCTGGGCGCGCTCGAAGGGCAGATCCTGCGAAAGCATCTTGCTCATATTGGTGCTTATGGCAAAGTGCGTGACGGTATAGGCGAGCGATGCCGCACTCAACAAGGTCGCGGCCAGAAGCACGGACCAGGCATGGCGGCGGGAAAAATCGGCAAGCCCGATCAACATCCCGTAGTACAGGCGGTCGAGTCGATCGACACCGCCTGACTGGCGCTTGTCACGCATGAACGTCCCTCTGTTCCTTAGCCGAGATCACCGAAACCTACACGCACGACACCGTCCTCTTCGAGGGCAGCGGCGACCCTGCGGCTCACCAAGGCCTCGAACTCGGCCTTCTTCCCGTAACCCGACGCAAGCGCCTGCGCATCATCGTCTATCGCCGGATGACAATAGAGCTCAGTCACACCGGACGGGAGCCTCTTTAGAAGCGCGAGCACTGAGGACTCATCCATCGCGCCTGACTGCAGGAGCCCTAGCACCGCATCGTTATGCAAGACCCCGGCCCGGTCGAGTCTCTGGCGCATAAGCCAGGTCCAAAGACCGATCACGCTCGTCGCCTTCCAATGCCCGCGCCAAGTCCGCGGCGAGACTGCGACCATGGATGGCTCATAGGGCAGCCGTACGGCGCGCATCCCATAGCGACGGCCGATGCTCAAGATCAAGCCAAGGACGGTCGGATGGAGATGCATGTGCTTATGGGCATTGACGTGATCCAACGAAAGGCCGGTCCGCGCAAAGGCCGCGAACTGCGCCTCGATCTCGTCTTCCAGTTGCCGTCGCACCTGCGGCCTGAAAAAGAACCGGAATCCGGCGCGCACCAACCTGCCGTCGAGCCGCCCATGCGCATCGCACAAGGCCGGGATACGCTCCGGCGCCAACACCGGCCGACCCTCGGCGACCACGACATGCAGACCCACGCGAAGCGCAGGGACCCTGCGCGCGCGCGCCACCGCATCCGCGGCCGCCTCTTCACCCACCATCAGACTCGCGCAGGTCAATATGCCATCGCGCGCGGCACGTTCAACCGCCTCGTTCACAGCCCACGAGAGCCCAAAATCGTCCGCCGTGACGATCAGTCGGCGCCCCGCCTGCGACACCTAGCGCTGCCTGAAGAACCGAAGGAACTCCACTCCTTCGCGCAAACGCCGCCCCATCATTTGTGGGCTCTTGATCATCTCGCCCAACATCTCGGCAACCTTCCCGGAACGGAAATAGAACTGCTTGTAAAACGCCTCCACGGAGTCGTAGATCTCGGTGTGGTTCAGGTGCGGGTAGCTCAGGGCACTCATCTGCACACCACGATCGTTGACGAGATGCTGACTGTTTTCCTCCTGCAACCAGCCGTTTTCCAGGGCCTGCTTATACAAAAAGGTCCCGGGATAAGGCGCCGCGAGCGATACCTGGATCGTATGGGGGTTGATATCCTTGGCGAATCGTATGGTCTCCTCGATGGTCTCGCGGGTCTCGCCCGGCAGACCGAGGATAAATGTGCCGTGGACTGTGATCCCAAGCTTGTGGCAATCGCGGGAGAACTGTCGCGCGATATCGAGGCGTACGCCCTTTTTGACGTTGTTCAGGATCTTCTGGTTACCGGATTCATAGCCCACGAGCAGAAGGCGTAGGCCATTGTCGCGCATAACCTTGAGCGTCTCGTAGCGGACATTGGCCTTGGCGTTGCACGACCAAGTCACGCCGAGCCGTCCCAGCCTGCGCGCGATCTCCTCGGCGCGCGGGGCATTATCCGTGAAGGTGTCGTCGTCAAAGAACACCTCGGCCACCTGGGGGAAGTAGCGCTGAATTAGTCGGACCTCCTCCACGACGTGCTCGGCGCTGCGCACGAGATAGCGATGCCCTCCGACCGTCTGCGGCCAGAGACAGAAGGTGCAGTGCGACTTACACCCGCGCCCGGTATAGAAGGAGACGTAGGGATGCTTCAGATACCCTATGAAGTAATCCTCGACGCGCAGGTCGCGCTTATACACCTCGGTGACGAAGGGTAGCTGATCCATGTCCTCGATGGGCGCGCGATGCGGGGTGTGCACCACCCTGCCATGATCGTCGCGAAAGGTGAGCCCGTCGATCTCCCCATAGGGACGCCCCTCGGCGACTTCCTTGATCGTGAAGTCGAAGTCCTCGCGCGCCACGAAGTCAATGGCCGGGGACGCGGTGAGCGACTCGTCCGGGGCCACCGCCACCTTGGCGCCGACGAGGCCGATCTTGAGGTCGGGGTAAGCCCGCTTCAAGGCCTCGGCGACCTTGACGTCATAGGCAAACGAAGGCGTACTCGTGTGCAGGACCGCGAGCTCGTAGCCCTGCGCCATCGGCACGACGGTCTCGAGATCGAATCCCGCCGCCGGGGCGTCGATCAGCTTGCTGCCGGGCACCAGGGCGGCGGGCTGCGCAAGCCATGTCGGATACCAGAAGGAGCGTACCTCGCGTTTCGCCTGGTAGCGTGATCCGGCGCCGCCATCAAAACCCTCATAGGACGGCGGATGTAGAAAAAGGGTCTTCATCATAACCACTTACTCCCGATTCGCTTTTATGGTCCCATCGTCGCCGACAGCGAGGACCGTCGTGCGCCACCGCACCGTTCGACCGGTAAGCCCGGCCACCCAAAGACCCCAGAGCAAGGCGTCTGCCAAAGGAACGAGCCCAAAGTGCCGGTGCACGCCTTGATGCCTGCAGGCCTCAAAATGTAACACGAGCCGTAAGACCATCGCCAGAAACGCAAGACCCCACATAGGGCCCTGCTCGGCGATCAAAGCCGCGACGAGCGTGATCGGCGCGCCGAAGGTGATCCCCGAGAAGAAATATCCCCAAGGGTTGATGAGGCGGATGGTGCGCAGCCATCGCAGCTGGTGGGCCGCAAGCTCAGCGAAGCGCGGCTCATCGACTACCGTCTCGACCAGGTAGGACGACAACACGGTACGCAGACCGAGCGATCGGGTGCGCGCACCGAGCTGATAGTCGTCGGCCAATTGCGAGACCAAGGCATCAAACCCCCCCACCGCGGCCAAGGTGGAGCGCCGCAAGGCGATGGTCGCCCCGAACGCGAAATCCGTAGATCCGAGCGCCTTTGCCAAAAGCACCTGGGGCACGAACCAATCCTGTATAAAAAGCGCCCCGAGCCGATCCCACAGCCCCTTAAGCGGGGCCCCCCGATAGAGGCAGGTCACGATCCCGACCTTGGGGTCCTGCACGGGACCTGCCAGGCGCCGCAAATAGTCCTCGCCCACGAGAATGTCGGCGTCGGCCAACACCAGAATGTCGTGGCGGACACGGCTCATGAGATTTGCGAGATTGCCGACCTTGGCGTTACCGCCATGACGCGTGGGGTCGACGACGAGCGTAAGGGCCCGGTCCGGGAACTCCGCCTGCAGCCTGCGGACGACCTCAATCGCCGGATCCTCGTGGTCCTGTACACCGAAGACGACCTCGTAGGCCGGATAATCTTGCCGGCAGAACGACCGCAAACATTCATAGAGACGCGGGCCTTCGCGAAACAGCGGCTTCAAGATCGAGATCGGCGGCAGACTGGCCGCGGGCGGCTCCCGCCGCGGCCAGGATTTCCACGCGAGAATCTGCGCCGCGAGCATAAAGACGCCCACGATCGCGACGACATGGACCGCGGCCGCGAGCCACCCGGCCATCAGCTCGGGCCCGCGCCGGGGGCGCGCGTCCTGCCCAAGAACCAGGCGACGGCGTCGGCCAGCGCCTCCTGCGCGGGACGCGGCGCATAGCCGAGCTCGCGCCTGGCCTTCGCCGAATCGAAAAACATATGCTTCGAGGCCATACGCAGTTCATCGAGGGTCACAAGCGGCGTGACCGATGCACGCAAGCGCGCGTAGACCTCGGACGCCAGGGCGACCGGCCAGAGAAGGTGCCGCGACAGGCGCAGCGAGGGCGGCTTACGGCCAGCCTCGCGCGCGATGATCGTCAAGATCCTTTCGAGTGTCAGGTTTTCGCCGCCCAGAATGTAGCGCTCGCCCACCCGCCCCTGCTCGTAGGCGAGCAGATGCCCGCGCGCCACGTCATCGACATGGACGATGTTCAAACCGGTATCGACATACGCCGGCATACGCCCACGGGCTGCATCGCGCACCAAGCGTCCAGTCGGAGTCGGCTTGATGTCGCGCGGCCCTACGGGCGTGGAGGGATTCACGATCACAGCTGGTAGGCCCAGATGGATCAAGCGCCGGACCTCTTCCTCGGCGCAAAACTTTGACCGCTTATAGGGCCCGATCATGTCGGCCATCGTCACCGGTGTCTCCTCGTCGGCCACACCCCCGGGGATCGAACCCAAGGTGGCGACACTGCTTGTATAGACGATGCGCCGCACGCCCGCCGTCAAAGCCTCCTCCATGAGCGCCCGCGTTCCCTCGACATTAGCGCGGAACATGGCCTCCTGATCGGGCGCCCACAGCCTGTAGTCGGCCGCCACATGAAACAAGGCGTCGCAATCGCTCATGATCCCCCGCAGGGACGCCGGGTCGAGCAAATCACCCTCGATACGCTCGACCGGCAGTTCGGCGATATTGGCAAGTGCACTCGTCTTGCGCACGAGCACGCGGACGCCGTGTCCGTCCGCCAGCAAGGCCCGAGCCACCGCCGAACCCACGAACCCGGAGGCCCCTGTCAATAATGCCCTCATCGCTCCTCCAAGGGACTATCCCGCGGGTGCCGGCGGCCTGATGGCCACCGGGGCCCGCCTCGGGATCGTGACGACCGGGCGGACCACGGGCGCAGGATCTGCGAGCGGTGGGGGGTCGCGCGGCACCAGCGCAGGACCCGGCGGGAACATCATCTCCTCGACCGCCTTCAGGGGGAGATGGCCACCGTCCTGAAGATAGCTCCTATGCTGGAGATAGGCATCGCGCGTGAAGACGTACTGGTCGACTGCGTTCTCGCGCATATAGCGCAGGGAACGGCTGGCATTTGCGCGCGCGTTGATGACGTCGAACACCGTGAGGGGAACCGTAAATGCCGAGTTGCCCACGTAGTAAAGCACGTTCGTGAATATACCCATGACGACACTTGGGGTATTGCGCAAGGTATCGGGGCCAACGAAGGGCAGCACCAGATAGGGACCGCGCCCCACGCCCCAACGCCCGAGCGTAAGCCCCGCATCCTCGACATGGGCCTTCAGCCCAAGCGGAGTCGCGACATCAAAAAGGCCCAAAAGACCCAGGGTGCTATTCACGACGAAACGACCGATATCGCCGGCGCCCTGCCCAATCCGCCCCTGCAGAAAATCATTCACGATGACGTCCGGGTAAGCGACATTGTGGAAGAAATTGGTGAGTGAGGCCCGCAGGGGCTTGGGCGTCACAGTCTTGTACATGCGCGCCACGGGGCTCATGAGCAGGCGGTCGGCATCACTGTTGAAGGCGTAGAACCGCCGGTTCATAGGCTGCAAAGGGTCGGGGCCGCTGGTCGTCGCGCACCCCGCCACAAGCAAGAGACAGCCAAGACCAAAAATGCGTCCGATGATCTGTCTCGTTCGTTGAGAGGGTTCATCCGCCATGAGACCGCGCTGCTGTGACCGCCCCCACGCCTACCTCTTCGGCGCGCCGTGGCTCAGCTCCGTGACCTTGGCGCGTAAAATCGAAAGCAACACGGGAAACCCTTTCTTGCGGATGATGGCCGTGTACTGGGCGCGTTTCAACGCGAGATCGCTCACGCCATTGGCCACAATATTGACGATCCGCCAACGCCCGGCGCTCTGAGCCACCAGGTAGTCGAGGGTAGCCTCCTTATGTCCGTCGGTCGTAAGCTCGGTCTCGACCAACACATCGCCCTGCGCCACAGCCCGCGAGGCAGTCAGGCGAAAGGCCTGCCCCGAATAGCGTCGAAACTGCGCCGCATAGGTCGCCACGGTCAGCCGCGCAAATTCGGTCACGAATGCCCGGTGCTCGGCTAGCGACAGCTTGTCCCAGTAGGGACCCAGGGTCAACTCCGCAATATAGGGCAGATCGTGGCTCGCACGCACAGCCGGCATGAGCTTCCGGTAGCGCCCCTCGAATCCGAGCGATTTGCCCGCCTTCATGACCACAAGCAGGGTATCTTGGAATTGCCGCACCACGGACACCGCACGCCCCGTGCGCGCCGCCCACGCGGGCGCAGCCGTCATAATGACCGCGAGGAAAGCCACCGCCCGCGAGGCCGCCTGCCACTGTCTTATCTGTTGCCGTCCCATAGCCTCTCCTTTTGCCATTGCGACCCATCTCGCCCGGCCGATCAAGCCGACCCGCGCCGATAATCGCGACCTTTCCATCGGGACCGGAGCCCGCGAGCATACCACAGCGCCGACGTGAAGGTCATAAGCAGAAAAGCCATCCCGGCGACCGGCAAGGCGGGGATCGCAAACGGCGACTGGCCATAGAAACGCGCAGTCGGCGCATAACTTACGCCCATGAAGGTAAGCGCCGCAGCGCCCAAGATCCGTGCGGTCCCGTCGCCTGCGATCAGGGCGACAATCGGCGCCACGAACACCACCAGCATGACCCCCGCGCACATCGCGAGCAGGGCGTAAGAGTAGCGCAGTTGAGTAAAAGCGGTACGCGCCACCATCCGCCAGAAACCGGCAAAGCCCGTGGCACGCAACATGACCGCGGAATGGGTGAGCCCGATCCACGTCCCGCCCGCGCCGCGCGCTTTGATCAAAGCCGCCAAGGTGCAGTCGTCTATCACTGCGCCCCGCAAAGCCTCGAAGCCCCCGATATCGGCGAGGGCTTGGGTGGCGATGAGCAGGCAGCCGCCGGCGGCCGCGGCGGTCGAAGCCTCAGGCTTATTGGCCAAACGGAAGGGGTAGAGAAGCTTAAAGAAGTAGATGAAGACCGGCATCCACCAACGATCCCAGAAACCGCTCATCGCCGGGGCCGCCATGAGCGAGACGAGCGCCAGGCGCTCGCCGCGGGCCTTCTCCACGAGTGTCGCCACAAGCCCCGGCGCCAAGGCGATATCGGCATCCAATAGCAACACATAGGGGCGCGTCACGGCCCTGCGCCCCTGTTCAAGGGCCCAGAGTTTACCGGTCCAGCCGGCAGGCAGCGGAGGGGCTTGGATCAGGCTCAGTGACTCAAGTCCTGCGCGCGAGGCGACCCCAACGGTGTCATCGATTGAGCCGTCATCGACCACTATGACGGCTACCGACGATCCCTGACGGGCAAGCGCGGCGAGCGAGCGTCCAATCACGGCCGCCTCGTTACGCGCCGGCATCACCACCGTGATATCCGCCAGGTCCACGCGCGCGATCGCCGTTGGATCGGCTTCCAGCCGCTCCGCGGTACGCCACGAACGCCAGGGAACGAGCAGCAAGGCAAGCCACGCGGACGCCGCGACTGCTGCTAGGTCCGCCCACACCATTGAGTGCGTAAGCCGCCTAGCCCACGCTCTTCGGCGAGGCCCTGCGTACGGTCACGACCACGCCTTGATCCTCGCGTGCAGGCTCCGGGTCGGGCGCCATGGGGCCCGTCACACGCGGGCCGCGCAGGTAGACCTTCAAGGCCTTCAGGGGATGGGCAAACGTATCATTGACCGCCGTCCCCTCGTAACCGCAATGGACCATACAGTTGTCACACTTGGGATGACGTCCGGTTCCATAGCGCTCCCATGGCGTGGTCTCGATCAATTCGGCAAAGCTCTCGGCGTAACCCTCGTCGCTCAGCAGATAGCAGGGCTTCTGCCAGCCGAACACGTTACGCGTCGGATTACTCCAGGGGGTGCACTGATAAGTCTGGTTGCCGGCCAGAAAGTCCAGAAACAAGCTCGATTGGTTGAAGCGCCATTTGGCGCCCCGCTCGCGTCCCGCCCCGAACACCTTGCGAAACAGGGTCTTGCTCTGGGCGCGCCGCAGGAACACATCCTGTCGCGGGGCCCGTTCATAGCTGTATCCGGGGGATACAGTCACACCTTCCACGCCCAGGTCACTCACGAAATCGAAGAAATCGGCCACCTCGGCCGGGTCCTCGTCTTGAAACAGGGTGCAGTTCACCGTGACGCGGAAGCCCCGGTCGCGCGCGATCTTGATCGCCTCGACGGCCTTGTCGAACACCCCCTCGCGGCACACCGATCGGTCATGGCGCTCACGCAGGCCGTCTAAGTGTATGGAGAAGGTGAGATAGGGCGATGGCGTGTAATCGTCGATCTTGCGCGGCAACAAAAGGGCGTTCGTGCAAAGATAGACAAACTTCTTGCGCGCCACGATCCCGGCGACGATCGCCGGCATATCTTTATGGATCAGGGGCTCGCCTCCCGGAATCGAGACGATGGGCGCGCCGCACTCGTCCACCGCCTGCAGGCACTCCTCGACGCTCAGGCGTTTATCCAGTATGTCGTCCGGATACTCGATCTTGCCGCAACCGGCGCACTCCAGATTGCAACGAAACAAGGGCTCGAGCATCAACACCAGCGGGTAGCGGTCATTGCCTCGCAACTTCTGCCCGAGGATATAGCGTCCGACGCGCCACTGTTGTCGTATGGGCACTTGCATAGCGATCTCCTACTTCTTGGACGCCCCCTTTTTTAGAGGGAGCTCCGCGCCTTTTTCAGTAAAGCCACTGGCAGGCGAAACGTGGTGGTCTCGGGCTCAGCGGCCATCTCCGTGACGTGCACGATGCCGAAATCCTCGAGCTTCTTCAGGACGCCCCGAACCAAGACCTCGGGGGTCGAGGCGCCGGCTGTGATACCGACCCGCACCGACCCCTGGAACCATGCCGCATCGAGCTCGGTCGCGTCCTGAACGAGGTAGGCGCGCGTCGCGGGCTGCTCGCCCACTTCGCGCAGCCGATTCGAGTTCGAGCTGTTGCGCGCACCGACAACGAGCAACACATCCACCCGCCCTGCGAGCTTACGCACCGCATTCTGCCGGTTCTGTGTGGCATAACAGATCCCGCTCAGATCCGGCCCTTGGATCGCGGGGAACCGTGTCCGCAAGGCCGCAATGACGTCCTTGGTATCGTCCACGCTCAGGGTCGTCTGGGTCACGTAGGCGAGCCTGGTCTCGTCCGCCACCGCAAGACGCGCCACGTCATCAACATCCGAGACGACGTAGACGGGTCCCGGGATACGTCCGCGCGTGCCCTCCACCTCCGGATGTCCGGGGTGGCCGATAATGATCACGGCGTAATTCTGCAGGCTGTAACGCTGCGCCTGATAATGCACCTTGGTGACCAAAGGACAGGTCGCATCGAGCACACCCAGGCGCCGCTCGGCCGCTTCGTCGACCAAGGCCGTAGCCACGCCATGGGCGCTGAAGATGGTGGGCGCCCCCTCGGGGACCTCCGCCAGGCGCTCGACAAACACCGCGCCTCGTGACTTCAGATCCTCGACAACATGTTGGTTATGAACGATTTCATGCAGCACAAATACAGGCGGACCGTAGACCTCCAGGGCCCGCTCCACGATCTCGATCGCGCGCACAACGCCGGCACAGAAACCACGCGGCTGGGCAAGCACGACATCCATTTCGAGTCTCGATTCCATGTCCCGCAGTCTTCTCCCTATTGCATCTAAGGCCCAATGGCCGCGCAGGCCATCGTTATGCTGATACCTTAGCATGCTACCGAATGGCGAAGCCAGGGTGCATGTGCCTTAAGTCCCGTCCGTCGCTCACAGGCCGCATGTGACCCCACTCTTCACAAGCATAAGCGCCGCCGCGGCCATGACGAGCGTTGCGAGCCAACCCATGACAAGCGGCACGGTGGACACGACGAAACGCCCCATCACGCGACGGCGGCGGGCCAGGATCATCATAAGCACGGGGAGCGGTACGGTAAGCAGACCGTTCAGGGCGGCGCTCAGTTAAAGCGTGCGCATGGAGTCTATGGGCAAAAGCGCGACACCAAGATCCGCCACACACGGCTGCCGGAACGCGATGAAAAACCCCGCCCTCTGCGAAAGCGCCATGCCGATGTAGGTGTCGAAGCGGATCCGACGCCATTCCCCGGGGGGCCTGCACGAGCCGCACCACGAAGGGCTGTTTGGCGGGATCGCGCTTGGCGATTTCGGGCTCTTGGCCTGCCTGCCACGATAAGAGATAAGGGCTGATCGTGGTCCCAACGATGGCCACCAGCGCGGTGCCGTAGTGGTGCCCCAGCATGACCGAGAGCACGAGACTGACGAGCGCCCAATGCCAGCCGACACGCACCCAGAAGGCCGTAGCAGGCAAGCCAAGGACAGCGACAAGACTTCGAGGGCGCGCGCATAGCGCGCGTAATGGATCCAGACCTCGAGACGCACGATGGCGGCGACCAAGAAACCTGCGGCATAGGCTAGGCGCGGACCGCCCCCTAAGAGGCGCGCTTGCCTGCCATCGCTGCAGGGCCAAACCCCGCCTGCGACCAAGGGGCATGGTCAACCGATCGGCCCCCTTTGATGCGCTCGCGCCCCCGGAGTCACAGCCTTCATTGCATCATCGCGCTTATCGGCTACATTTTCATGAGTCGGGTGCGCTAGTATCCTGCGGATACCGGCCCCAAGGGACTCCCAAACCGCCCCGGACGGCAGCCGCGCCCGAAAGAACGGCCGGGAAGCCTGTGGCCCCAAAGGTCCCCGGCCGTCCGGGCCCTTAATCGATCCTCTAAGGAAGGTATTGCCATGGCGAAACGTGTAAGGCTTGCGGCCGCGTGTCTATTCGGGATGACCGGGGTGCTGGCCCCGTTGGCGGCGACCGCCGGCGCTATCCCCTATCCCATCCAACGCGCCGAGAGCGGCTTCTCGGTTGGCATAGGCTATCTAAACCAAGACTATACCGAGACCGCAGGTGGCACGGTCCTGGATCAGGAGACCGGGACCGTGCCTCTCATATCCCTCGCCGCATCCTCCTTGAGCGGCGACCCCCAGGGCGGGACCTATTGGCGCGTAGAAGGACGTTACGCGCACGGTGACACGAACTACAACGGCCACTATTTGAACGGCAATCCCGCACAGACGACCACCGCCAACACTATCGTGGACATCAATGGGCGCGTGGGCTTCGGCTACGGCTTCTATCGGCGTATGGCCCTCATCCCCTACTTCTCGATCGGCATCCACCGCTGGCAGAGAAACGTGGGCAACGGGCAGGGCGCCGGAGGCATCGAGGACTATACGAACGGCAACTTAGGAGGTGGCCTCTTGTGGGAGATGGCGGTCGCGCCGCGTGTCGTGCTCGCGATTCACGCCATGGGCGGTTTTACCTTCGGGGCCCAGATCACCACCACCGACCCGGTCTTCATCGACGCCAGCACCAACACGCTCTATTACGCACGCGAGACCGTGGCGCTCGGCGACCGTGCCTACGAAAGCGGTGGGGTGCGTGCCACCTACCTCATCAATCGCGTATGGCGGACCTTCGTGGCCGCCGACGTTATCCACTTCGGCTACGGCGCCTCGGCGGGCACGCCGATATTCTCCTCAACTGGCGCGGGCCAGAACGGCTATTACGAACCGAACAGCCGCACGACGCAGGTCCTGGTCCTGGTGGGCGCCGGCGCCCACTTCTGATATCCGCCACCCGCGCATGAATCGCTAAGCGCCCGGTAGCTCCTGCGGGGCCTCCCCTGCTTCACAAAGAGGGGTCGCGCCTGCGCACCGCGCAGGCCAAGCCCTAAGGGAGCACCTTGCGCTCCCCCACCGCCCGCCGGTAGGCTCGAAGCTGCGGACCTAACCAAGCGATGCGCGCGGCCACACGGACACGATCCTTCCATGGCCCGACACACGCGCCCGAACGAAGAACGAATCTCCGAGGAAACGCGATGCGAATAGCCCACACCATGATACGGGTCGTCGATCTCGAACGATCCCTACACTTTTATGACAAGGCCCTCGGCATGCGCGTCCTGCGGCGCACGGACTATCCCGAGGGGCGCTTCACCCTGGCCTTCGTGGGCTATGGCAATGAACGGGACAGCGCGGTTCTTGAGCTCACCCACAACTGGGATACGAAACACTACGATATGGGCAGCGCCTTTGGTCATGTCGCCATCGAGGTCGATGACGCCACGGGGGCCTGTGAGCGGGTGGCGGCGGCCGGTGGGCGCGTGACGCGGCCGGCGGGTCCCATGAAGCATGGCACCACGGTGATCGCCTTCGTCGAGGACCCCGACGGTTACAAGATCGAATTCGTCGAAAGACGCGCGGCTTAATGATGATCCGGGATGGCTGCGAAACGGCCGATGCGCCGTATGATTTCCGGGTACGTACGCTCGCAGGCACCGAACAGGACTTGAGCGCCTATCGAGGGCAGGCGCTACTCATCGTCAATGTCGCAAGCCGCTGTGGGTTTACGCCCCAGTACGAAGGCCTGGAGCTCCTCTACCGCCGCTACAGGGGCCAGGGCCTCGTGGTCCTGGGCTTTCCGTGCAATCAGTTCGGCGCTCAGGAGCCTGGCACGGCTGCCGACATCCAGATCTTTTGTCGGGAGCGCTACGACGTCACGTTTCCGATGTTCGCCAAGATCGACGTCAAGGGGCCGGCCGCCGATCCCCTCTTCCGTTGGCTCACCGCGCGCGCGGAAGGCCTCTTCGGCACGCGCGCCATCAAATGGAATTTCACGAAATTCCTAGTCGACCGCAGCGGCCGTATCGTGCACCGCTACGCACCGCGCGTGCGCCCTGACACCTTGGCGCGACCCGTGGAACGCGCGCTCGCAACGCCCTAGGTCGACCGCGCGCCCCGTGCGTCTACCGCGGCCCTACTTGCTGCACCAGGGTCGGGTAATCGGTGTATCCCCGGGCTCCCCCTCCATAGAAGGACTGCGGATCCGGGACATTCAGCGGCGCGCCTTTGCGCAGACGTTCGGGCAGATCGGGGTTTGCAAGGAAAAGCCGCCCAAACGACACGAGGTCGGCGTCGCCCGAGGCCACGACCTCCTGGGCCTTGGGCCCGTCATATTCACCGTTGACCATGACAACCCCCCGGTAAAGCGCTCGAAAATAGCCGACCGGGATCTCAGTCCCGCCATGGCGCGTGTCGGCCTCCAGGGCCTCCATAATATGGACATAGGCGAGACCATAGCGCGCAAGGGCCCCCACCATCGCACCAAAGGTCGCGTGTGGGTCCGAATCGCGCATATCGTTCATGGTCCCGCTGGGCGAGAGCCGTATTCCGACCCGCCCGGGTGGCCAGACCTCGAGCACGCTCTCCACGACCTCGAGCGGGAACCGCAGACGGTTCTCGATGGAACCTCCATAGGCGTCCGTGCGCCGGTTGGAGCCGTCGCGCAGAAATTGATCCAGGAGATAGCCATTGGCGCTGTGGATCTCGACCCCGTCGAAGCCCGCAGCTTGCGCGTTCTCGGCCGCGAGACGATATTGATCGCGGAGGCGCGCGAGCTCATCGGTGCGCAGGGCGCGAGGGGTCACAAAATCCTGCGGTCCTTCATAAGTCGCGGCTTGGCCTGCGGGCTTCATCGCGCTTGGGGCGACTGGCAGCTGGCCCTCGGGCTGCATCGAGGGATGAGAGATGCGGCCTACATGCCATAATTGCAGAAACATCTGCCCGCCCTCGGCATGCACTGCATCGGTCACGCGCCGCCAACCCGCAGTCTGTTCGGCGCTATAGATGCCAGGCGTGTCCGGGTAGCCCAAACCCTCGGGCGAGATCTGGGTGGCCTCACTGATGATGAGACCGGCGCAGGCACGCTGACGATAGTACTCGGCGTTCAAATCCTGTGGCACGAAGCCCGGTCCCGCGCGATTGCGCGTAAGGGGCGCCATGACGATGCGATTATGCAGGCGCAACTCCCCGACGGTCAGCGGCGAGAACAAGGAGAGTAAGCGCCGCCGCTTTGTTGCAGCGCCGGGGCCTTGAGAAGGCCTAATCGCATCATGATCCATCGAACCTCCTGCGAGACGGGCGTACGGGAACGGGAGTTCCGTTCAGGACACCCAAAGCGAGCAAGGTCGCTCGAACTGGCCGCAGTAGCGCAGGCCCTCCATAAGGCCCACAGAAACGGGCGCGGACGTCCGTCCCAGACGGCCCATAGTGCGGTCTTATAGCCGCGATCCGCCAAGGGCTTTGGACGGGGGTGCCGGCCGTGGCGACCCACTCGAGCCCGCTCTCGCCCCTACGCCGACTCGGCGTCGCGTGGGAGGACGTGAGCCGCCTGCAAGCGCGGAGCTGATTGCGGGTCATGGGCCGGGAGATAGACCATGGGCTCGACACGGGCGTAGGCCACTATCCGGGCGAGCGTACGCACGGCGCTACGGGGGTAAAACGTGACCCCGTCAGGCCGGCCCGCGAGTAAGGCGTCCTGGGTATAACTGGCGTCCCCGGCGAAGAAATAGCTTAAGTTGCCGACGCGCACGATGACCGAGACGTGCCCAGGCGTATGCCCGGGGGTCGGAACGACGATGACATCGCCCGCCTGTGTGATGGCGCAGGTCCGAGGGAAGGGCCCCAAGGGCGGCCCTGAGAAGTCATAGAAGCGTGGCGCAAAGCCCGGCGGCCAGCGGTGCGCGAGATAGCCGCGCAGTGCGCCCCCCACGCCTTGAGCAATCCGCCATTCCTCAGCCGATACATACACTGCGCTGGCGCGCAGGTGGTGCAGCCCCCCGGCGTGATCGGTATGGAGATGGGTCAACAAGACCTTCCGCACATCCGCCACGCGCAGACCAAGCCGCCTAAGCGCCGGCCCCACCTCATCGTCGGCGGTGATAGCGAAGTCAGCGGACCGGCGATAGTACGGGTGCCAGCGGGGGAAATATCCCGCAGCGCATGCCCGGCAGGTCTCGCCGCTGTCGATTAGGATCGGGCCCTCGGGATGGTCGATAAGCCACGCGTGGATGGGAAGCCAGTCGCTCCAATGGGGGTCGCCCATCACCCGCCACGGCCCGCCGAACGCGCGGAGGAGTTGGCTGTTTTTCACGCGCACTTGGCCCGTGCTGATGGGATAGATACGAACGCTCATAGCATGATCTCCTTTTTTGTGGTGCCACGCCCGATCGGGAAATGGCCCTTGGTAAACAATCGATAACCCGGCCGCCAAATTTTTTTGGCTTCCCGCGACCACGGAACGTAGGCACATCAAGCCCACCGCTCGCCCCTACGCGTAAGCGACACCCCGGTCGTGACCGGGGGTATTTTGCCGCCCCCCCACTCCTATCGGGATGCTATTGCGCTTTCGGGGGCGGCTCCGTCGATCCCGCAGCCCCATCTCCTGCGACGAGCCGTTCCACGATCCGACCAAGGAAAGCGGCGTCCTCCCGTGGCACCCCACTGAACTCTCCGAAGTAGCGCAACTTCGCGTACTGGCTGAACGACCCCACGAGCACGGCGATCAGATAAGGGATTTCGCGCGCATCCCCGATCACGCCTTCGTCTACCCCCTGCTGGAAGAGACCCGTCAAGAGTCGCACCACGGAGTGTGGACGCAGACGCTCGGCCACCCCGGGCCACATCAGCCGCACCTGCTCGCTTACATACAGCACGGCCTCGGACTGTGTGGCCAAAAGCCCTCCCGATACCTCCACCAGCGATCGCAAGTTGGCGTGGAACCCGCACTCCGGCTTTATGGCGGCCCGAAGACGTCCCGCCACGAGCCCATAGCAGCCCTCGAAGAGATAGCGCGCCAAGGCCTCTTTGCTTTCAAAAAACTTATAAAGGACCGTACTGCTATAAGCGCTCGCCGCGGCGATGTCCCGCAAGCTGGCCGCACAGAGGCCATCACGCACAAAGAGCGTGAGCGCTACGCGCACGATCTCGCGCTTAGACGGCGCGTCACCGGGATGCACGAGGAAATCGATATCTTGAATATCCGCCACGACCGTTATAGTTATCGATCGATAACCCTCCTGTCAAGCCTCCGTCGGCCAAGCGTGGGGCGACGCAGGCCGCTGAACCCGCTAGGCCAGGGCTAGCCATAAGACGCTCGACAGTGCATCCTGGATACAGGTGGCCGCAGTAAGGGCTTGCCACCTCCCTGTACCCCTGCAAAAAGCGAGGGCGCAGACGCAAATCGCCCCCCACAGCCATGAACCGGATGCGTCAACGCCATCTCTCGCGCGGCCGGAGGGCGCGAGCGCGGGCGTCTGGCCTGCGCTTGCAAGGAGTGGCGCGGCCAACGATAGGCCGGAGATGGCGAGAAAGCGGTATCACAAAGGCGCGCGTTGAGGCGCCGCTGCAATCATAAAAAACAACGCCCCCATGAGACATCGGGGGGCAGGGAAGTCCGGAATCGGGTGAAACGCCCGTCCAGAACAGGCGAAAGGGCAGGTGCCGTGAATCAAGGCGACACTGGGTCTACTGAAATAGAATTCTTGCATCGCCTGGCGCGCGAGATCGATGTCAGCCGATTCTTTCGTATTGCGGCCGAAGGATTGGCGGACCGGCTGGGCGCGGATGGCGCAGCGCTCATGGTGCGGGAAGAACAGGGCAGGCTGCGCTACCGCTTTTTTCATGGCGTGCCCACATTGCATAAATCGCTGGGCGGCTACTCCTTCCATGACAGCTCCGGCGCCGCAGGCGCGGCGCTGGGCACGCGTCAACCGATCTTCGTAGCCGACTATGCGGGCAGCCCCTATGCCATGCCCGAATTCGTCCGGGCAGGCTTGAAGGCGAGCCTCTGCATTCCCATCATCGCCCAGGGTGAAGGGCTGGGGGTACTCGCGATATCCTGGTTCCATGCCCCGCAACGGCCACCCGCCGAAACCGATCTCGCTTTCATAAGCATCGTCTCGGACTTCGTCGCCGGCGCCCTGCACCGCTACCGGACGGAGCAACGACTGCTCGATCTCGCCACCCACGATCCGCTCACGGGTGCCGCCAACCGCACCCTCTTCTTCGACCAGATTAATCATGCCATGAGCCTAGCTATAAGGCGCGAGCGGCTCATGGGCCTCATCACTTTCGATATCGACAACTTCAAGATCATCAACGATAAACTGGGCCACCTCATGGGCGATGCCCTGCTCATCGAGGTCAAGAATCGGGTGCGGGATCTGATCCGCACAGGTGACACCCTTTCACGACTCGGTGGCGACGAGTTTGCCCTCATCCTGGAAGACGTCCGCTGCTACACAGACGTCGAGACCGTCATCAGGCGCATACGCCAGACCCTCCGAATCCGCTGGGGCTCCGCGGCCCTGCAGATCACAGTCGGCATCAGCCTCGGCTACACCGTGTACCCGGTCGACGACAGCGACGACCAATCGCTCCTGCATCACGCCGATACCGCCATGTACGAGGCCAAGCGTGGCGGGGGCAACAAAGGGCTGCTCTTCACGCGCGCCATGGCGTGTGCCGCGGCCGACGAGAGCGATCTCATCGTCGAATTCGGCAAGGCCCTGGAACAAAGGGAGATGGTCCTCTACTTCCAACCCATAGTCGCAATCGCGACCGGGGACATGATCTCCGCCGAGGCCCTGATCCGCTGGCGCCACCCGACACGCGGCCTGCTCGCGCCGCCGCAGTTCATGGCCGCCCTCGAACACCGCTATAACAGTCTAAAACTCGATGCCTGGGTCATAAGCGAAGCCTTGAAGATACTGGCGCGCTGGCAGAGCAAGGGGATATTCAAGAAGCTGCAGATCAATCTCTCGGCATCATCGGTCGACAATCACCAATTCTGCGAGACGCTGGAACGTATGCTGGCCGCCTCCCCCTCGCCGATCGACCCAAGCTACCTCGGTATTGAGCTTGTCGAGTGGAGCGCTATCCAGGACATTGAATCGGCGCGCACCCTGATCATGGGCTGTCGCGCGCTCGGCATCTCCGTTGCACTCGACGACTTCGGGACCGGCTACGCTTCGCTCCAGCACCTGCGATCGCTTCCCGTCGACAGCATCAAAATAGACCGCACCTTTATAGCAGGCCTTGGCACGGACCCCGCCGACCGCGTCCTCGTACAGAGCATGGTCAACGCGGCCGAGGCCTTCGGCATCGACACGGTGGCCGAGGGCATAGAGACCACCGAACAAAAGCACATCCTCCTTGCCATGGGCTGCGCCTGGGGGCAGGGCTACCTCTTCGCGCGGCCCATGCCCGAAGAAGACCTATGGCCGGACACCCCCAAGTCCCCCTAAAGGCGCTTCCGCCTCCCACCGTCGGGCGATCCCACGCGGAGATAGCGGGAAACTCGGGCAGACCTTGATCGCGATCATAGCCACCGCGATTTCGCTGGATCGCGCCCTTGGCCCCCAAACGTCATACTGGCGCCGATCGCCATGAGCGCCTACGCTAATGGCAGCAACTCGGAGGACAGTGTGAAGACGGGAATCGCGTTGGCGGTCTTGGCAGCGATGGCCTTAGCCATCGAGCTCTCGTCCATGACCTTTTATCTGATTGCCGTGGCGCTGGCCCTGGCGGCGGGAAGTGCGGTGGCGCTCGCCGGAGCGAACTCCTCGTGGGCGCTCGCTACGGTCGGCCTCGGCGCGGCCGCGGGACTGCCGGCGGCCCATGCCGTGCGCAAACGCCTGTCGCGGCCAACGCGCGACTCCGAGGAACTGAACGACCCGGATGCCGGACACCTCGTGCGGGTGGAGTCCGTTGCGCCCGAGGGTCTGCGGGTCAGCTACCGCAACAGCTCCTGGACTGCGCGCCTCGCCGAGGGTTATCGCGATGCGACTGTCTCCCCCGGCGATCTACTGACTATCGTCCACCGCGACGGCAATGATCTCCTGCTTGCGCCGCCTACGGCGCGGGCCTCGATACGGCAATAACAAAACGACTTTAAGGGAGGAGTTATGGGAGCAGGCATCATCATTCTGGTGATTCTGGCGCTCATCGCGCTATTCATCGTAGTCAAAGGTATACGGGTCGTCCCTCAGCAGCGCGCCTTCGTGCTTGAGCGGCTGGGTCGTTTCCATAGCATCTTGCAACCCGGACTGAATATCATTTTCCCTCTGATCGACCGGGTCGCGTATCGCTTCGATCTGCGCGAGACGCCGATCGATGTCCAAAAGCAGGTCTGTATCACCAAGGACAACACCCAGATCGCGATCGACGGGGTCTTGTATCTGCAGATCACGGACCCGAAAGCCGCGGCCTACGGGACTACCAACCCGACCACGGCCATGATCCAGCTCGCACAAACGATCCTGCGCGCCGATGTCGGCAAGCGCGCCTTGGACGAAGTCTTGTCGCAGCGCGCCGAACTGAATGCCACCGTGGTCCAGGAACTCGACCGCGCTGCGGTGACCTGGGGTCTCAAGGTCTTGCGCTACGAGATCCGCGACATCACGCCGCCTACGGACGTGGTGCGCGCCATGGAGCTCCAGATCACCGCCGAACGCGAGAAACGCGCCACCATCGCCACGTCCGAGGGCGCCAAGCAGCAGGCCATCAACGTCTCGGAGGGGGAGAGGCAGCAGGCCATCAACCGCGCCGAGGGTGCGCGACAGGCCCAGGTCCTGCGCGCCCAGGGTGAGGCGCAGGCGATCCTGCTCGTAGCCAAGGCGACTGCCGAGTCCCTCAAGCTCGTGGGCGATAGCCTGAAAGACGAGAGCGCGCGTCAAGCGATGGCTATGCGCGTGGCCGAGTCGTTCATAAGCCAATGGGGCGCAATCGCCAAGGAGTCGAACGTCATGATCGTACCCGCCGACATGGGCGATCTGTCGAAGATGGTGGGCACGGCGTTTCGCATCACAGAAGGCCTGAAGACCGCGCCCGACCCGCGCGGCGGGGGCTAACAGCGCAGGCCTACTCGATCTGGACCCGATCGTCCTTGACAGGTAACCCGGCTTTCGCCATCCTCGGGCGATCGTGAATGGAAGCACATGCTCGCCTACCCCCACATCAACCCCGTCGGATTTCACATAGGCCCCATACCGAT
>JAJYHM010000030.1 GCA_021784755.1 Pseudomonadota bacterium | reverse complement strand
GGCGGCGCCGGCCAATACGGTCGCAGCGGATTATCTTGAACCCCAGAGCGTGTGTGACAGGTTATACATCTGACAAAGCATCATGGCCGTAGAACGCTCAGGCCCAGATGCTTTTCAATCTGATCGAAGTCCCGATCAGTATGCAGCAAGCGATGGCGGTTCTGGACGCAAAAGGAACCGATCATTACGTCGATTGTCTTGCGCACCGTCACGCCGGCCCGGCGCAGTTTCCGATAATTTTTGGCGCTGAGCAGCGCAATCTCCCGGCCCAGCATCGGACGGAACTCCAGGGTATCCAGAAGCGCCTGCGCTTGGCGAAAGTCAGTATCGCGGCGAAAGCCTTGCAAAACTTCCGTGAGGATAATATCACCAATGACCAAACGCTCGCGCGACAAGAGTTGGTCGAGCAGATCCGTATGCGGACTGGCGACGCCGTTGAAATAATCGATCCAGACGCTGGTATCGACAACGATCATGCATCGCGCCGCATGGTGTCGAGATCGTCGTCCCAGTGAAGCTTGCCACGTGCCGCGCGGATATTCTCCTGGCGTGCCATTTTCACGAGCATTTCTAGCCCCGCCTCCACAACCTCACGTTTGGTCTTATAGCCGGTGATCTTAAGCGCTTGCGACATAAGCGTGTCCCGGATGACGATGTTGGTGCGCATGGGTACCTCAATGTGTATAGAGTTTATAACTATACACATCACAACAGGATCCTGCAAACCCCGTGACAGGTTCCCGCATAACCTGGCGACGGGTAGTACCTGTTACGTCCTTCTCTGCTTAAGGCTCCCTCGCCCTCAATATCCCGACGTCTTTCAGGGGCTTTCAAGACACAGAGCCGGAAAGAGCGCGTGACAAGCCCAACATAAGATAGGCCGATGTTCCTCTGTTAAAGTGGGAAGTTCTGACACTCACCCACGACAAAGGAAACCGGCCTATGGTTCGGATTGTATCGGGTATCGCCACGCTTCACCAACATCGAGAAACGCTGGGCCGTGCCCCGGATGCGTATCGCCCGGCCGCGTGTCCGCATGGTGGCCTCGGGGGCCTGTGGTCGCACGGTTGTTATCAACGTAAGGCCGATCGCGCACCGCGGTCTCTCGAGAACCCCGTTCCGATCCCGCGCTTTCTCTGCCGGGGCTGCCAGCGCACCTGCTCGCGCCTGCCCGCGTGCATCGCGCCCCGGCGCTGGTATGACTGGGCCACCATCGCGCGCAGCCAACATTTCGCCGGCGTCATCACGGATCGCGCCGTCGCGGTTGCCGTGGCGCAGCACAAATCCTTCTTCTTCATAGAAAAGAACGTCGGTGGTACGGTCATCGACTATGCGTCGGCGACCCAGGGACATTTGCGAATCGTCCCTGAGGGCGAGGCGCGAGAAGCCCTCGCCGCCGACTATGAAGCGATGCTGGCCGACGGGGTGATGGTCGCCGACGCACCCCCCTTCGATCAACTGATGCAGGCCTGCGCCGAGATCCAAGCCAGGGCGAACGAGGCAGCCGTGTCGCCGTAACAGCGCCGAAAACAAGGGGAAGTCATGCGCGTATCACGGCTGTCTGTCGGAAACTTCCGCGGCATCAAGAAGAAGACGGAACGGCACTTTTCAGGGCGTCCGTTCTTGGTAGCACCTCGAAAAGCTACCAGCAAGGCCGCTGTACTCACCTGGTGATCTGAGCAGCGCGCAACAGGAACTGCCCTGAAGACGGTCTTTGCAAGCGCGTGTCAACAGCCCTGCCGTTGTCGTGCAGTAATGCAATTGTCGACGATCGAAATTCGGTCGTTTCCCGCTTATTCACTGTGCAGTGGACTAAGCGGTGCTGGTACGCCCATGGCTCACACGCCCCACTTACCGCGTCTTTGCAATTTGGCGGCCATCGATCAGGTCGGCCACTTCACAACGCCCGGTCCAAAACGCTCGATCTGGGCCGTACGCTGCCCTTCCTTGGAGTGCGCGCAAACAAACCGCGCCATGCCCCCTGCACGCGGGTTTTGAACTTGGCCACCCGCCGATAATCCGCCGTCGTCAACCACGCGTTACCACCACGTGCATCAAACTCGATGCGGTAGGTGCCTGCAGGTGGCCTTTCGCCACCTGCACCGATGGACAAAGCTCGAACTCCGCTCCCAACGCTCCATTTTTGTTGGGCACCGCTCAGCATCTCGTCTTGTTTTTCCGTTTTGTGCCAACGCACCAGTCCTTGAACGGAAAATCGTATGGTTTCCGATCCCCGAAAATCCTGGAAATGGCGTTATTACGCGCCTTGGGCAAGCTTCCTGAACCGAAGCTCACCCACGAATTCTAACGAGGAGCCGATAAAAGCTATGGCGGGGGCAGACCGGCCGATGTTTTTTACGAGGCGGGTGATCGCGGCGGTCGGGCTCTCAGGCCGCAGCTTGACCGCAGCCCGCACCTCTTCGCGAGTAAAGTGCGCGCGACCAAGAAAAAGTTGATCCTCCATGAATCGGCCAAGGGAGATCGTTGCCGGACCGTAGGCCAAAACCGACACAATGACAAGGTTTTTGCGTATGGTCTGGGGGATCGAGGACCCTACCCCCGGAGCCCATGGAGGCTCACTCGTCCTCGGCCGCGGGCGCTACATCCCTCTATGGAGTTGGGGATGGGTACGGTTGTCGGGGATGAGGAGCTTGTTCACGGCGTTCAGATAGGCCTTCGCGGACGCGAGCACGATGTCGGTATCGGCGCCATGGCCATTGACGATGCGCCCCTGGCGCTCAAGGCGCACGGTCACCTCGCCCTGGGCATCCGTGCCGCTCGTGATCGCGTTCACGGCGTAGAGCTGTAGGGTCGCGCCGCTTGCCACCACGCCCTCGATGGCGCGAAACGCCGCATCCACAGGCCCGCCACCTTCGGCGTGGGCCTCATGTTCCTTGCCGTTCCACGCAAGCCTGACATCCGCGCGCGGCTTGGTCCCGGTCCCTGAGGCAGTCTCCAAGGTCATGAGCTTCACGGGCTCCACCGCCTCCTCCAAGGCCCCCTCGCTCACGAGCGCCTGGAGGTCCTCGTCGAAGATCTCGTGTTTCTTGTCCGCCAGATCCTTAAAACGCTCGAAGGCCTGATTCAAGGCCGCGTCGTCCTTCAGGGTAATGCCGATCTCCGCCAAGCGCGCGCGGAAGGCGTTGCGCCCAGAGTGCTTGCCCAAGACCATGCGATTGGCGGTCCAGCCGACGTCCTCGGCGCGCATGATCTCGTAGGTCTCGCGGTTCTTGATCACCCCATCCTGATGGATGCCGGCCTCGTGGGCGAAGGCATTGGCGCCCACGATGGCCTTGTTGGGCTGCACGGCGAAACCCGTGATGGTCGACACGAGACGGCTCGCTGCCACGATGTGCGGAGTCTCGATGCGCGTATCGCACTGGAACACATCCTGGCGGGTCCGCACCGCCATGACGATCTCCTCGAGCGCGGCATTGCCGGCACGCTCGCCCAGGCCGTTGATCGTGCACTCGACCTGGCGGGCGCCGTGGTATACGGCCGCCAGGGAGTTGGCCACCGCAAGACCGAGATCGTTGTGGCAATGGACCGAGAAAATGGCCTGATCGGCGTTCGGGACGCGGTTTTTCAGCATCGCGATGAGTTCCCCGAATTGCGCGGGGACGCTATAGCCGACGGTGTCCGGGATATTGACGGTGCGGGCGCCGGCGGCGATCGCCGCCTCCATCACGCGGCAGAGGAAATCGGGGTCCGAGCGGCCGGCGTCCTCCGCCGAAAATTCCACATCGTCTGTGAATTGTCGCGCATAGCGCACCGCCTTCACCGCACCCTCGAGCACCGCCTCGGGGCTCATACGCAACTTCTCGCGCATATGGATGGGCGACGTGGCAATGAAGGTATGAATACGGGCAGCGCGCGCGGGCTTCAGTGCCTCGGCCGCGCGATCGATGTCCTTGGTGAGCGCCCGGGCAAGCCCGCAGACCCGGCTCTCGGTCACCGCCTCAGCCACCGCCTTCACGGCCTTGAAGTCGTCAGGGCTTGCGATCGGGAAGCCGGCCTCGATCACATCGACCCGCAGACGCTCGAGAGCGCGCGCAATACGCACCTTCTCTTCGCAGGTCATGGACGCGCCGGGACTCTGTTCCCCGTCGCGCAATGTGGTATCGAACACCAACAGTTGATCGGCCATCGCTCTCGTCTATCGCCATCGGCGCCCCAGCGCGCCCTTACTCGCCTCTAATCCGCGGGACTCTAGCCAAAATCCCCCGCAAAGTCTATCGAAGGACAAGCCCCCGACGCCGGTACGTTCGCCCTTGACGCCCCCCTTCGAGGCTCCTATCGTGGGCGGTAGAGACCCCGCATCCGGCGCGGCGCCCCCCGAGAATCGCCACGATGACAAACCGCGACTCCCCCCACCTCCTGCGCATCCTCGAAGAGCGACTCCTAAACGGTGCCCCGAACTTAGAGGAACCGAATCCCGCCGCACTGCTCGCCGACGATTTCTATGAAATCGGCTGCTCAGGACGACTCTATGATCGCGCCGAGACCCTGAGACACCTGACCCATGAGGCGCGCCACAACCGCGCCATACGCGATTTTCAGGTGCGCTTTCTGGCTCCGGAAGTGGCCTTGACCGTCTACCTCGTGGAAAGTGCGGAGAACGAGAAAGTCACGGCGCCCTCCTGGCGCAGCTCGCTCTGGCGATGCCAACACGGCCGCTGGCAGGTGCACTTTCACCAAGGGACGCCGGCCGCCATGCATATCGAAGACCCCACGGTCTTCCTGCCCTAAGACATCCCGCCTGCGGACGCGGCCGGACTTCAAATCGGCACCGCGACCCCGGTCAGGGACGAGGTGAGCCTTCGTGGCCGTCGCCGACCCTGCGCCTATGGACCGAGCGGCGGTAGCGCCGCACGAGCGAGTCGATCGGCCCCGACAGGGCGTAACAGAAGAACAGCGCAAACAAGACCCGCGCAGGATCGAGAGAGATCAGGACGAAGATCAGGACGATGGCGAGCACTGCGATGAAGGGCACGCGCCCCTTGAGGTCGATGTGCTTGAAACTGTGGTAGCGGATATTGCTCACCATGGCCGCGCCGATCAGGACTGTGATCGTCAAGGCGGTCGCGCGCAGCCACAAGTGGGGTGGGCCATAACCTTGCAGGACCCACACAAGGCCAGTCACGACCGCAGCCGCCGCCGGGCTCGGTAGTCCATGGAACGACAAGCGCCGATCGGCGCTCGCCTGGATGTTGAAGCGCGCCAAGCGTAAGGCCGCGGCCGCAGAATAGATGAAGGCCGCAAGCCAGCCGAGCTTGCCGAGACCCGAAAGACCCCACTCGTAGACAACCAGCGCAGGTGCAAGCCCAAACGACACCATGTCTGAGAGGCTGTCATACTGGGCCCCGAAATCGCTCTCGGTGTGCGTCCAGCGCGCGACCCTTCCGTCCAGCCCATCCATGACCATGGCGATGAAGACCGCCACGGCGGCGTGCCAGAACTCACCCTTCATGGCCTGGACGATGGCATAGAACCCGGCGAAAAGGGCCGCGGTGGTAAACAAGTTCGGCAGGATATAGATGCCTTTGCGCTTATCTTCCATCATCGCACCTTTCAAGGACTAGACGGGTTCGGGCCCGCAAGCCGAGCCAGGACCTGCGATCCGGCCTTGACCTTATCACCCAAGGCCACCTCGGGGCGTGCCCCTGGCGGCAGATAGACGTCGACGCGCGAACCAAAACGGATGAACCCGTACCGCCGCCCGCGATCCACTTCATCCCCCTCACCCACATAACAGAGGATGCGCCGGGCGATAAGCCCCGCCACCTGCACCACCACGACGTCATCGCCATCGGCCGTCGTAAGCCAGAGCGCATTGCGTTCATTATGCTCTGATGCCTTGTCGAGCGCTGCGTTCACAAAGCGTCCCGGGCTATACCAGCGCCTGCGGATCCGGCCGGCGACCGGGAGGCGATTGGAGTGCACGTTGAAAACGTTCATGAAAATGCTGCACTTGAGCGCCGGCCGCTTGAGGTAAGGGTCCTCGGCAGGACCTACGGCAATGACGCGTCCGTCCGCGGGACAAAGGACCGCATCCCGGCCCTCGGCCAAGACGCGGCGCGGATCCCGGAAAAACTGCAGCACAAACACCGCGATCAGCCACAACGGCGCGGCGATCCACGGACCCTTCCACCAACCGACAAGCGCGGCGGCGCCAACCGCCAAGGCGATGTGGCCCCAGCCTTCGCGCGCCACGAGGGGGAACGTCGCCCCCTCCGGCACCGCTGCCGACAAGGAAGTGCTCAATTTTTCTCTTTGTCGACGATCTTGTTGGCCCCGATCCAGGGCATCATCCCACGGAGACGCTCACCGACCGCCTCGATCGGATGCTGGGCCGCCTTGGCGCGAAGCTCGGGGAAGCGCTTGCCGCCGGTCTCGTTTTCGGCCACCCACTCGCGCGCGAACTGCCCGGACTGGATCTCGCCCAAAATGCGCTTCATCTCGGCCTTGGTGCCCTCGTTCACGACCCGCGGGCCACGTGTGAGGTCACCGTATTCCGCAGTATTGGAGATCGAATAACGCATATTGGAGATGCCGCCCTCATACATGAGGTCCACGATCAGCTTAAGCTCGTGCAGACACTCAAAATAGGCCATCTCCGGCGCGTAACCCGCTTCCGTCAAGGTCTCGAAACCGGCCTGCACGAGCGCGGTCACGCCGCCGCAAAGCACCGCCTGCTCGCCGAACAGATCGGTCTCGGTCTCTTCCTTGAAGGTGGTGGCGATAACTCCGGCACGTCCGCCGCCGATCGCCGCCGCGTACGAAAGCGCGAGCGCCTGGCCCTGACCCGAGGCATCCTGACTCACTGCGATCAGACAGGGCACCCCGCCCTTCTGGGTAAAGGTCGAACGGACCAGGTGGCCCGGCCCCTTGGGCGCGATCATGATGACGTCCATGTCTGGACGGGGCTTGATACGCCCGAAATGGATGCTAAAGCCGTGCGCAAAGGCGAGCGCGACACCTTTCTTCAGGTGGGGCTCCATTTTCTCATAGATACCCGCCTGCAACTCGTCGGGGGCCAGGATCATGACCAGATCCGCGTCCTTGACGGCCTCTTCAACAGACTTCACGGCAAGCCCCGCGCGCGAGGCCTTGACCGCCGAGGGCGAGCCCGCGCGCAGGCCCACGACCACGTCGACCCCGGAATCCTTGAGGTTGTTCGCGTGCGCATGGCCCTGCGAACCGTAGCCTATGATCGCCACCTTCTTCTTGCGAATGAGGCCGAGGTCGGCGTCCTTTTCGTAATACACTTGCATGCGATTTCCTCGCCCGGAGGCCGGGCCGTTAGGGTTGATTAAGGTTCAGGGCGCGTCAGGTTTGACGGTGATGCTACCGCGAGCGATACCGATGACCCCGGAACGCACCACCTCCAGGATACGCCGCGGCTGCAAAACAGAGATGAAGGCGTCGATCTTGCCGCCATCGCCAGTAAGCTCAATGGTATAGGCGCGATCCGTGACGTCGATTATACGCCCACGAAAAATGTCCGACAGCCGCTTGATCTCATCGCGCTCTTCGCCCTCGGCGGCGACCTTTATGAGCAGCATCTCGCGTTCGATCCGCTCATTATCCGTCAAATCCACGAGCTTCACCACGTCGACGAGCTTATTCAGCTGCTTGCGGATCTGATCGACCACACCCTCCGATCCGCTTGTGACCAAAGTCATACGCGACAGGCTCGGGTCCTCGGTAGGCGCGACCGTGAGCGAGGCGATGTTGTAGCCGCGCGCCGAAAAAAGCCCGGCCACGCGCGACAAGGCACCGGCCTCGTTCTCCAAAAGTATGGAAATGATATGGCGCATCACGCCAGTTCGCGATCTGTCGCCAGATGCATCTCGTGGTGTCCGGCTCCGGCCGCGATCATGGGGTAGACATTCTCCGTCTGGTCGGTGATGAAATCGAGGAATACGAGCCGGCCACGCTGACCCAAGGCCTCCTTCAAGGCGGCCTCCACGTCATGCGGCTTGTCGATACGCAGCCCCGCGTGGCCATAGCTTTCGGCGAGCTTCACGAAATCCGGCAAGGCCTCAAGATAGGAATGCGAATAACGGCTCTGGTAGAAGAACTCCTGCCACTGACGCACCATGCCCATATAGCGGTTATTCAGGTTCACGATCGTAAGGGGCAGATCATACTGCTTGCAGGTCGACAGCTCCTGGATGCACATCTGTATGCTCGCCTCGCCCGTCACACAGGCCACCGTGGCATCGGGATGTGCAAGCTGCACGCCGATCGCGGCCGGCAATCCAAAGCCCATGGTGCCCAATCCGCCGGAGTTTATCCACCGACGCGGCTTGTCGAACTTATAGAACTGCGCCGCCCACATCTGGTGCTGACCGACATCGGAGGTGATGAAGGCGTCACCCCCCGTCAAGCGATAGAGCGTCTCCAGCACGAACTGGGGCTTTATGACCTCGGTATTGGCACGGTCGTATTCGAGGCAATGGCGCGCGCGCCACGCATCGATCTTGTGCCACCAGGCCTTCAAAGCCGCCTCATCCAGACGCACGCCTGCGCCCTTCAGGGCCGCGAGCATCTCGCGCATGACCAGACCGGCTTCGCCTATGATGGCGATCTCCACCTGGACGTTCTTCTGGATGGAGGCCGGATCGATGTCGATGTGGATGATACGTGCGTTCGGGCAGAACTTGTCCAGATCACCGGTCACCCGATCGTCGAAGCGCGCGCCCACCGCGAGCAGCACATCGCACTCGTGCATGCCCATATTGGCCTCATACGTCCCATGCATGCCGAGCATGCCCACGAATAGGGGGTCCGTCGCCGGAAAGGCACCGAGTCCCATCAAGGTGTTCGTGCAAGGGGCGCCCAGCCAACGGACAAGCTCCGTAAGCTCGGTCGCGGCATTGCCCAGCACCACGCCGCCCCCGGCATACACCATGGGGCGCTTGGCCTGCGCAAGCACGGCGGCGGCCTTACGTATGGCCGCGGGGTCGCCGTCGCGCACAGGCTTATAGGAGCGCAGCGTCGGATCCTGGGGGAAGACGTACGATGTCTTGTGCGCCGTAATGTCCTTCGGGATATCCACCACAACCGGTCCAGGGCGTCCGGTCGTAGCCACATGAAAGGCCTTGCGCATAATCAGCGCCAGATCGCGGACGTCCTTCACCATGAAGTTGTGCTTGACGCAAGGCCGCGTGATACCGATCGCGTCCACCTCCTGGAAGGCGTCGTCGCCGATCAAGTGCGTCATCACCTGGCCCGTAAACACGACCAAAGGGATCGAGTCCATATACGCGGTAGCGATCCCCGTCACGGCGTTGGTGGCCCCGGGACCCGAGGTCACAAGGACCACACCGGGCTTGCCCGTGGAGCGCGCATAGCCATCGGCCGCATGCGCTGCGCCCTGTTCGTGGCGTACCAGGATGTGCTTCACCTCTTCCTGCTTGTAGAGGGCGTCGTAGATGTGCAGGACCGCGCCCCCCGGATAGCCGAACAGGTACTCAACACCCTCGTCGCGAAGGCACCGAACGAATATCTCCGCTCCCGTGAGCTCCAAAGCGATATCACCCCGTGATCTATGGTCTTTTTCGAACCCCTGATTTTCGGATAAGGAACGCGGCCGGTCAAGGGCTAGTGATTGCGGCCCGTCGGGGCGGTCCTAGGCCCGGCGCCAGACGGTCCCCGCCGGGGTATCCTCGAGCACGATCCCGCGCGCCTTCAACTCGTCGCGGAGGGCATCGGACCGGGCCCACTGCCGCTCGCGCCGCGCCTGGTCGCGCAAGGCCACCAAGGCCTCGATATCCGCGTGGTCGCCGCTCCCCTGCAGGAAGACCGCGGGCGGCCGCGACAGCAGGCCGAGGACCCCCCCTAAGAGCCGCAAAGTGGCCGAGAGACGCCCGACTGCGACCTCGTCGCGCTGATCGCGGGCACGCTGGATGGCATGCCCGATCTCGAACAGCACGGCGAGTGCGCCTGGGGTATTGAAGTCGTCGTCCATGGCCGCGTGGAATCGCCGCGCATAGTCCCCATCGGCCAAGGCGACCCCCTCGGGGGCGTCCTTCAAGGCCTGGTAAAGGCGCGTTAGGCCCTCACGGCACTGCGCGATCGCCTCCTCGTCGTAATTCAAGGGACCCCGGTAGTGGCTTGCGAGCAGAAAATAGCGCAACACCTCGCCGTCGTATACGGCGAGCAGATCCCGCAGGGTCCGAAAATTCCCGAGCGACTTGGCCATCTTTTCGCCGTTCGTGCGCACGAAGCCGACATGCATCCAGGTGTCGGCGAATGCCTCGCCATTAGCCGCCTCGCTCTGCGCGATCTCGTTTTCGTGGTGCGGGAAGGTGAGATCGAGCCCGCCACCGTGGATGTCAAAGTGATTCCCTAGGCAATGGGCGGCCATGGCCGAGCATTCGATGTGCCACCCGGGACGACCCGGTCCGAAGGCCGAAGGCCACGCCGGCTCGTTCGGCCGCGCCGACTTCCAGAGCACGAAATCCAGAGGATCGTCCTTGGCCTCGTCAGCCTCCACGCGCGCGCCCACCTTAAGATCATCTAGCGTGCGCCCCGACAGACGTCCGTAGCGAGGGAAGCGGCGCACATGAAAATACACATCCCCATTCTTGCCCTGGTAGGCGTAGTCCTGGGCCACGAGCCGGTCGATCATCGCCGTCATATGGTCGATGTAGTGGGTCGCGCGCGGCTCGTGGTCGGGGGGCTCGACGAACAAGGCGGCGGCATCCTCGGCCATGGCGGCGATGGAGCGCTCGGTCAAGGTGCTCAGCTCTTCGCCGTTTTCCTGGGCGCGTTTGATGATCTTGTCATCGATGTCCGTGATGTTGCGTACATAGGTCACGCGCAAGCCCCGATGGCGCAGGTAGCGGACCACCGTATCGAACACGACGAACACGCGGCCATGCCCTAGATGGCAGCGGTCGTAGACCGTAACCCCGCAGACATACAAGCGCACGTGGCCCGGCTCCAGGGGCACAAGCTCGTCCTTGGCCCGCGTCAAAGTATTATAGATCTTCAGCATCCTTCATCCCGTATCCGAGCCAAGCGCC
Source organism: Pseudomonadota bacterium (assembly GCA_021784755.1). Taxonomy (GTDB): domain Bacteria; phylum Pseudomonadota; class Gammaproteobacteria; order Acidiferrobacterales; family Acidiferrobacteraceae; genus Acidiferrobacter. Next base: position 23,753 of record JAJYHM010000030.1, on the reverse strand, counting down.
GTACCGTGAGCGCGCGCGGCATGAGCGCCAAGACATCTTTGAGTTCCGGGCCCGCAACCCGGCCGGTCAGGGCCGCGCGCAGGGCATGAAAGAGCCCCTTGCCGCCATAACCCGCATCCTTCAACACCGCCGGCAGATCCGCAGCCGCGCCGCCGGCCTCGAGATGCGCCAACGCCGCTTGAAAGAATGCCGGCCCCACCGCCGCAAGCGCCGTGCGCGCGGCCGCATCCGGAGACTCGGGTTCGCCGTAGAAGATGTCCGCCCAAAGCCGATAGTCCTCCGGGAAAAGGGCGTTTGGACGGGTCGCCGTCACGAATCGCAGCCGGTCTGCCTCTGGCACCCGATGGGATATGAGCGGGGTCCATTCGGCAAGCGGGGCCTCGGCCATGGCCAAGCGCTGCCAATGGAGCAGTTGTTCACGATCATAGCGCGCCGGTGCATGCCCGATACGCCGGCAGTCAAAGAGCTGGGCGAGTTCCGGGAGAGGCAGGAGGCGATCCGAACCCACCACCGCGCCCAGACGCGCCAGGTAATTCACCACCGCAAGCGGCAAAAAACCCTCATCGCGCAGGGATGCGAGACTCAAGGCCCCATCGCGCTTGGACAGCGGGACGCCGGCCTCGCTCAGCACAAGCGGTAGGTGCCCATAGTCAGGCACGGGCAGGCCAAGCGCCCGCAGGATCAGGATCTGGCGCGGGGTGTTGGCCAGGTGATCCTCGCCGCGCAGCACAAGCGTGACCCCGGACAAGGCATCGTCCAGGGCGTTGGCGAAGAAAAACATGGCGTCACCCTGGGCGCGCCGCACGACGAAATCGCCGAGCAGGGTCGTCGCCACATGCTGCGGCCCGCGCACGACATCGTGAAACGTGATCTCCTGCCCCGGCGGCACCCGGAAACGCCATACTGGGGTCTCGCCCCGGGCGATCCGTTCCTCTGCGACTCGCGGATCGATGCCTGCGCAGCGGCCCAGGTAGCGCGGCGGTAGGCCCTGGGCGCGGAGGCGGGTGCGTTCCGCGCCCAATTCGGCCTCAGTGCAAAAACACGGATAAACGACACCCTGGGCCTGCAAGCGCATAAGATGTTCATCATAGACGGAGGCGCGCTGCGATTGGCGAAGGGCCGCCGTCTCATCCATATAGGGCCCAAACCCGAGCCACACGAGGTCGGCCCGCAAGGCCTCATCGAACGCTAGGCTTGCGCGGGCGCGGTCGCTGTCTTCGATGCGCAGCAGGAAACGCCCGTCAGGCAAGGCCGCGAGCAGACTGAAAAGCGCAGTGCGCGCGTTACCCAGATGCAAAAGGCCACTTGGGCTCGGCGCGAAACGGGTGGTTCGGGGATTCATACGCCCATGATAGCGCGTCATTGCCCTTGCGTGCCAAGTCGGCGACAATGCGCCAAACTTGCCGGAGGGTCCCCCATGGTACATCTTGAAACGAACAAGGGCGTCATCGTCCTCGATCTGAATGCCGACAAGGCCCCGAAGACCGTGGCCAACTTTCTGGCCTATGCCCGCGAGGGCTTTTTCAACAACACCATCTTCCACCGCATCATCGACGGTTTCATGATCCAAGGGGGCGGCTTCGAGCCCGGCATGCACCAAAAACCCACGCGCGCGCCAATCGATAACGAGGCCAACAACGGCCTGCGCAACGCCCGCGGCACCATCGCCATGGCGCGCACCAGCGACCCGCATTCAGCCACGAGCCAGTTCTTCATCAATGTCGCCGACAATGACTTCCTGAATTTCACGGCGCCTACCCCCACGGGTTGGGGCTATTGCGTGTTCGGACGCGTGAGCGAGGGCATGGACGTCGTCGATGCCATCAAGGGCACCGCCACCACCAGCCGCAACGGGCATCAGGATGTGCCGGTGAACGACGTGATCATCACCGACGCCCGGATCGACTAGGCGCGTGAAGGCGCGGGCGTTCATTGCCGACCTGCACTTGACGGCGCAGCGGCCGCAGGCGATCGAGCTCTTCCGGGACTTTCTGGCGCAAGCGCAAGGCCTGCTCGATCAGCTCTATATCCTAGGGGACTTGTTCGAGTACTGGGTCGGGGACGACGGCGCGGACGAAGCGGAATTCGCCCCGGTGGTCGCGGCGCTGCGCACGGCCACCGATCGAGGCCTTGGGATCAGCATCCTGCATGGCAATCGCGACTTCCTGCTCGGCGCGCGCTTCGTCGAACTGACCGGCTGCCGCCTGCTCGACGACCCACACGAGTTGACCCTCTTTGGGACACCGACTGTGATCAGTCATGGCGACGCGCTCTGCACTGATGATCGCGAATACCAGGAGCTGCGGCGCCAATTCCGCGATCCGCGCTGGCAACAACAAGTCCTGACCCGCCCGCTGGCAGAGCGCATCGCCATGGCCCGCGCCTTGCGCGCGGAGAGCGGCCGCGCAACGCAGGCCTTGGACGCCGCCATACTCGACGTGAATACCGAGGCGGCAAGCGCACTCCTTGCGCGCCACGGGGTACGGCGCTTGATCCATGGACACACCCATAGGCCTGGCGAGTACCCAGTGCCGACCGCCGCAGGACTAGGCGCGCGCATCGTCGTGGGCGATTGGTACGAGGGTTCGAGCGTGCTGGTCGTGGGACCCGCGCGCCACGCCCTAGTCGCCGTTGCGGACTTCCCCGGGGCTATAGCGGACGTAATGCGCGGGCAGGACGAATAAGCTGCGCTTGACCGGGACGTCCTTCTTGTAGCCCGTGAGTATCTTCTCATTCTGCTCGTAATCGAGCACGCGCACAGGGAAACCCATCGCATACTCGCGGCCGGCATCGAACACGTTGTCCGCCAAATCGCAGGAGGTCTCGAGCCCCGCCGGGGTATTGGCGGCCGTCAAGGCCTGCTCCCCGGCCAGCGTGTCCGCGTAGGCCTTGAGGGCTGACACCGCGCTCGGCAAAAGGCCCTTGGCCGCCACCACGTAGTAACACTGGTGGTCGTTGGTATAGAGCCGGTAGCTTTTCAGCTTGTGGCCCTTGAAGCGGCCCCTGAGCTTCCCGGGCTTGACCGACTCATGGAGCCGGGCGGGCTTCGCCAGGGTAATGAGATGGCTTCGAATCACCAGGATCGTCCGATCATTGCGATCGACGCTGTAGATGATCCGCTGCTTGCGATCGAACAAGATGTAATTGCCGGTGCCGGTATCCGGATCGATCCGCAGGTAATGGCGGTTCACGATAATGCGCGTTGGAAACAGCGGTCCACCGAGTTCCCGCTCCTTCATGTAAAGAATGGTGGCGTGGGGCGTGCCCCGCCCGCAGGAGGCAAGCGCTAGCGCGAGACCTATCGCCCCCAGCCGAACGACGATGCGACCCACCCTCATCGCGCCCCCTCGAGCGCCGCGACCGCCCGCAGGCCCGTCTCCAGGTCGGCGATCAGGTCGTCACGATCCTCGAGGCCGATCGAAAGACGGATGAGTCCGTCGCCCACGCCGGCCGCTTGCCGCGCCTCCGGGCTCAGCCGACCATGAGTCGTGGTGGCCGGGTGCGTGATTGTAGTCTTGGTGTCGCCCAGGTTGGCGGTCCGCGACAACAGGCGACAGGCGTTCACGAAGGCGAAGGCTTGTCGCGTATGCGCATCCTTCAAGGTAAACGAGATCACCCCCCCACCGGCCGACTGCTGGGCGCGGGCCAGGGCGTACTGCGGGTGAGTCGCAAGAAACGGATAGAACACCTCACCCACGAGGGGCTGGGTTTGTAGCCAGCTCGCCACGGAAAGTGCGGTCTCGCTATGGGCCTTCATGCGCAAAGAGAGGGTCTCCAGACCCTTCAGGAAGATCCAGGCATTGAACGGGCTCATGACCGGCCCGCCGGTGCGCACAAAGGGGAGGATCTCGCCCACGATGACGGACTCGGTTCCGACGATGGCGCCGCCCAGCGCGCGCCCCTGGCCATCGATGTACTTGGTGGCCGAATGCACGACGAGGTCGGCGCCGAGCGCCAGGGGCCGCTGCAGGATTGGTGTACAAAAGGTGTTGTCGACGACCAGTTTGGCGCCGTGGCGATGGGCGATCCCGGCCAGGGTCACGAGGTCACCGAGGACGCACAGGGGGTTGGACGGTGTCTCCAGGAAAAAGAGCCGCGTACGATCCGTGCATGCGCGCTCCCAAGCCTGTACGTCTTCCAGGGGCACGAAGCTCGTGGCCACACCGAAACGCGCCAAGGTCTGGAAAAGCGCCACCGACGGACCAAACACGCTTTGCGACACCACGACATGGTCGCCCGCCTTCAGGAGCGCCATGCACACAGACAGGATCGCCGCCATCCCCGAGGCCGTCGCAAGCGCTCGCTCGCCACCTTCGAGTATCGCCAGGCGCTCCTCGAAGATCCGCACGGTCGGATTGCTCGTGCGTGAATAAATATTGCCCTCGGCACGCCCCGCGAAGCGATCCGCGGCTTGCTCGGCGTCCTCAAACACATAGCTCGATGTGAGGAAGAGGGGCTCGCTATGCTCACCCTCGTGGGTGCGGTGGTGACCTGCATGGATCGCGAGCGTCTCCATCCGACCCTTTAAGTCGTCATCCATTTCCGACCCCCCTTCGCGCTTATGAGTAATACGTGTGCAGCTCAGTCGATACGAGATCATTCATGGGGCTTGCGCACTTGGCAGCATCTCCGCGCACGAGTTCAATGTGCTCGAGATAGTCCTTGTCGACATCCCCGGTCACATAGACCCCATCGAAACACGAGGTATCGAAATGCGTGATGCGCGGATTGCCCTCGCGCGCGGCCTCGATGAGATCCTCCAGATCCTGGAAGATGACCCGATCGGCGCCGATGGCAACCGCCACCTCGTCCGGCGTCCGGCCGTTGGCGATCAACTCATGCCGTGATGGCATGTCGATCCCGTACACATTCGGGTATCGCACGGGAGGGGCCGCGGAGGCGAAATAGACCTTGCGCGCACCCGCCTCCCGGGCCATTTGGATGATCTGCATCGACGTCGTGCCACGCACGATGGAATCATCGACCAACATCACATTCTTGCCGCGGAATTCGAGATCGATCGCATTCAACTTCTGGCGCACCGACCGGTTCCGCTGCGCCTGACCGGGCATGATGAAGGTGCGCCCGATATAGCGATTCTTGATGAACCCCTCCCGATATTTCACGTCGAGTTCCTTGGCCATCTCCAAGGCCGCGGCGCGGCTCGTATCAGGGATCGGAATAATGACATCGATGTCATGATCCTGCCACTCGCGCAGTAATTTACGCGCAAGCCGCTCGCCCATCCGCAGCCGCGCCTTATAGACGCTGATACCATCGATAATGGAGTCCGGCCGCGCCATATAGACGTGCTCGAAGATACAGGGCGTGGGGCGCGGGTTGTCCGCACACTGACGCATGGACAGCCGGCCCTCCATATCCACGAACAGCGCCTCGCCCGCCTGAACGTCGCGCACGAGCCCGTAACCCAAGACGTCGAGCGCCACGCTTTCCGAGGCGAACATGTGCTCGGGGCCCCCATCCGTATTGCGACACCCGTAGACGAGCGGCCTGATCCCCCAGGGATCCCGAAATGCCACGATACCGAAGCCCGAAATCATGATGACCGCCGCATAAGCCCCGCGCACCCGTCGGTGAACAGCCGCCACCGCCCGAAAGACATGCTCGGGCGTCAGTGCCACCCCCCCGACCTTCTGCATTTCATGTGCGAAGACGTTCAGCAGTACCTCGGAATCCGAATCCGTGTTGATGTGCCGCTGATCTTCGCGGAACAACTCCTCACGCAGCTCGGTGGCGTTGGTCAGGTTGCCGTTATGCGCGATCGCAAGCCCAAACGGGGAGTTCACATAAAACGGCTGAGCCTCGGCCGACGAGGCGCAGCCTGCTGTCGGATAACGCACGTGGCCGATCCCCATATTTCCTCGTAAAGCGAGCATATGGGAGGCCTGAAAAACATCGCGCACGAGGCCGTTATCCTTGCGCATATAGACGCGCTTGCCATCGCTCGTGATGATCCCGGCCGCATCCTGGCCCCGGTGCTGAAGAACGATGAGGCCGTCGTAGAGGGATTGATTGACAGGCCCCTTCGCCAAAATGCCGACTATCCCACACATGATAGGAACTCCTTGGGGAGCGCCGAAAAGCCGCCTAGTTTAGCCATAGCGGAGACTGCGGGCAACGTCTGCGGGCAGCCAGTGCGCCACATAGAGCGCCACGCCCTGAAAATATCCCACGAACAAAGAACCGTGCCAGCTGCGGTAATTGGGGAAGGGCGTAAGGCCCGCCAGCAAGACCATGAGCACGATGACCGCGCCCCCCTTGAGGAAGCCTATGACGCCCCCCATGAGCCGGTCGGCGGCCCGCGACCCGATCTTGAGCCATGCCTCGCGAATGAAGTGAGAGGCGATCGCCAAGGCCACGAAGGTGCCGAAAAACAGCACGAAGAACACTACTACCGCCCGCAAATTCGCGTCGTGCAGATGGCCTGCGAACCAGCCCGTGAAGTCCCCTGAAAAGAACCAGGCCACGAGAAAACTCAAGACCCACGTAAAAAACGACAAGACCTCGCTAATGAAGCCCCGCAACACGCCCACCAGGACAAAAAGACCTACGATCAGAACGATCACGACATCCAACCAATTCATCGCGCCGCTGCCGCCTCCCGAATGAGAAATCCCTGCACGCGGTCACGCCGAGCCACCGCCTGCAAAACGCTCCGCGCCCGCGCGCGGCCGTAAGGGCCCACGATCACGACCACCCCACGACCGCTCGGAAGCCGGGTCAACTCCACATGCGCAGGAAACCCCTGCGCCTTGAGGCGGTGCTTGAGAGTGATCCCATCGACCGCCTGCACATAGGCCCCGACCTGCACATACCAGACGTGAGACTTGGTCGTCCCTTGGGGACGTGGCGCCGCCGGCTTCGCCTTGGCCCTCGCACGATGCGCGGTTGGCGGCTGCGTAGCGCTCGCAGCCGAGGAGGTCACAAGCGGGGCGGACGCCGGCGGAGCCGCGCCCTGGGTCGCTGCGGCCACGGGCGCGCCGCTCACGACGACCTGCACACCGTGCGCGGCGCGTCGCACCGTCAACACCTGCCCGCCGCCCACCGCCGGAGACGCGGGCTGCCGCAATACGATCGGCAGGAACACGATAGCCGCGATCACGAGTATGGCGGCGCCGACGATCCTGCGTTTGGCGTCAAACGACCCGTCCCCCTCCACCGCCCCCTCTCCGATCGTCTCTTGATGCGAGTATAGCACCGACCGTCTTGAAGGACCCAAAGACAACCACCCGGTCGTCGGGTCCGGCACACTCCAGCGCCGCCTCGTAGGCGCTCACCGGATCGTCATAGAGTCCCTCGGCGACCACCCCGACACTTTGCAAGGCGTCATCCAGAAACGCTGCGTCGGCACCGCGCGCATCGTCCAGCGACGCCAGAAACCATGCGTCGATCGATCCGCGCAGGACCTCGAAGACCTCAGCCACGGGCTTGTCCCTCAGCATACCCACGACCGCAAGCGTACGCCCGGATACGCCTTGCTCACCCAAAGTCCGCGCCAGCGCCTGCGCCGCCTCCCTATTATGGGCAACATCCAGCACAACACGCGCCCCGGTGCCGGGCAAGGTCTGGAACCGACCGGCGAGCCGCACAGCCTGCAGACCTTCGCGCAGATCCCGCGCTGTGAGCGCCAAGGCCGGCAGGGCCTCGGCCGCCGCCAGCGCGCACGATGCATTGGCCAGCTGATAGCCCCCCCGTAGCGGCGGATAAGGCAGATCCAAGGTGCCGCGGACGCCCGTGAAACGCAAACCGGACCCGGAATCCTCATAGCGGAAATCCCGGCCCCCGATGCGCGCCTGCGCCCCCAAGCGACGCGCCTCCTGCACCACCGATTCCGAGACATCGAAACCGATGATCGCGGGGCGGCCGGCGCGGAAGATGCCGGCCTTCTCACGCCCTATCGTCTCACGGTCAGGCCCGAGCAGATCCTTGTGGTCCGTGCCCACCGACACCACCACCGACACATCCGCGTCGACGATGTTGACTACATCGAGCCGTCCGCCAAGGCCCACCTCAAGAATGGCCACATCGACGTGCGCTCGCGAAAACAGCAAAAACGCCACCAGCGTCCCGAACTCGAAATAGGTCAGAGGCACATCCCCGCGAGCCTCCTCGACCTCGGCGAAGGCCGCACATAAGGCATCGTCCGTCGCCTCCTCGCCATTCAACTGCACCCGCTCGTTGTAGCGCACGAGATGTGGGGAGAAATAGGCACCCGTGCGGTAACCGGCGACGCGATAGATCGATTCCAGCATGGCGGCAGTTGAGCCCTTGCCATTGGTACCGCCGATTGTGATGACCGGGCACGACAGCTGCGGCATGCGCTCGTAGACCCCACGCACTCGATCCAGTCCGAGCTCGATACGGCGCGTGTGGAGGCCGTCGATATAGACGAGCCATTCTTGGAGAGTTCGGTGGTTCAGAGGTCTTTGTGCAGCGCGCTGACAGTGTTGGCGACGAGCGGCCGGTTCGACAGAGTCGACAAGAGACGCGCAATCGTCTCACGCAGCTTGTGGCGGTGCACGATCATGTCGATCGCTCCGTGCTCGAGCAGGAATTCGGAACGTTGGAAACCTTCGGGCAAGGTTTCGCGCACGGTTTGTTCGATCACACGCGGACCCGCGAAGCCGATCAAGGCCTTGGGTTCGCCTATAATGACGTCCCCAAGCATCGCAAAACTCGCCGACACCCCACCCATCGTGGGATCGGTGAGCACCGAAATGAATGGCAGGCGGGCGTCGGCCAAGTGCGTGAGCGCGGCGCTGGTCTTGGCCATTTGCATAAGTGAGGTGAGGCCCTCCTGCATGCGCGCCCCGCCGCTGGCCGCGAAACACACAAACGGCAACCGCTCGGCCAAGCACACGTCCACGCCGCGCACGAAGCGCTCGCCCACCACAGACCCCATCGAGCCACCCATGAAAGCGAACTCAAAGGCCGCAGCGACCAAAGGCAAGCCCTGCAGACGCCCCTGCAGGACGACGAGCGCGTCCGATTCGCCAGTGGTCTTGGTCGCGTCGGCCACGCGATCCTTGTAACGCTTACCATCTTTGAATTTCAGGAAATCCATCGGCGCCAGACCCGCGCCGATCTCCGCACGGTCGCCGGCATCCAGGAAGGCCGCCAGTCTCTTGCGGGCGGAGATACGCATGTGGTGGTCGCAACGCGGGCACACACCCGCGTTCTTCTCGATCTCGGCATGGTACAAAACACTGGCGCAGGCTGGACATTTGCTCCACAGGCCTTCGGGGACCGCCTTTTTCACCACCCCTCGACTCTTGATCTTGGGCGGCAGGAGCTTGTCGAACCAGCTCATGACGACATCCCCGATACGCGCTCCGGCAAGGCCGCGCGCAGATCGCGCACAAAGCCTTCGACGTCGGCCAACACCTCATCGATTGGCTTTTTGGCCGCCATCCGTTCGACGATCGCGCTGCCCACGATGACAGCGTCGGCGAAGCGGCCCACCTCGGCCGCCGAGCGCGGATCGCGGATACCGAACCCCACCCCCACAGGCAGCGCGGACGCGGCGCGGACCACGGCAAGGCGCGCGGCCACATCCGCCACGTCCAAATGGCGCGCCCCGGTGACACCCTTCAAGGCGACATAGTAAAGAAAGCCCGTGGAGGCCGCGCCGATAGCCGCCAGCCGCTCGGCCGGCGTCGTCGGAGACAAAAGGAAGATCGTGTCGATGCCGGCGCGGGAAGCGCAATCGCGCCATTCGGCGGCCTCCTCCGGGGGCATGTCCACAAGGATCACGCCATCGACTCCAGCCGCTTGGCAGGCCTTGGCAAAGACCTCGTAGCCCATAGTCTCGACGGGATTCACATAGCCCATGAGAACGACTGGCGTGCGGCCATCATCGCGCCGAAAGGCCGCCACTTGGTCTATGACTGCGCGGGTCGTAGCCCCGGCGCCGAGCGCTCGCTGGTGGGCCATCTGGATGGTCGGCCCATCGGCCATGGGATCAGAAAACGGCATGCCGACTTCGATCAGGTCGGCGCCTGCGCGCACAAGCCCATGCATGACGGGCACGGTCGCCGAAAGCCCCGGATCCCCGCCGGCAATGAACGGGATCAACGCCGCGCGTCGGCCCTTCAGGGTGGCGAACACGCCCTTTATGCGCGACACGTCTTCGCCTCCTCGTAGGCCGCAACGCTCTCGACGTCTTTGTCCCCGCGACCCGAGAGATTCACGATGATGGCGGCGTCGCGTCCGAGTCGCGCGGCCAGGTCATGGGCATAGGCAAGCGCATGACTCGATTCGAGGGCCGGGAGTATCCCCTCAAGGCGGGTGAGCCTATGGAAGGCCGCAAGCGCCGCCTCGTCGTCGACGGCCACATACTGCGCACGCCCGATGTCCTTAAGCCAAGCGTGCTCCGGACCCACGCCCGGATAGTCGAGCCCCGCCGAGATCGAGTGGGTGTCGCGGATCTGCCCGTCCTCGTTGAACATGAGATAGCTGCGCGCCCCGTGCAAGACCCCGCGCCCGCTTGCGGCCGTCAAGGGGGCTGCGTGCAGGCCCGACGCCAAGCCCTTGCCGGCGGCCTCGACCCCATAGAGGTCGACCCCGGTATCCTCGAGAAACGCATAAAAGAGGCCCATGGCATTGGAGCCACCGCCCACGCACGCCACCAGAGCCTCGGGCAGGCGCCCCTCGCGCTCCAGAAACTGCCGTCGCGCCTCCTCGCCTATCACCGCCTGAAAGTCGCGCACCATGGCCGGATAAGGGTGGGGGCCACTCACAGTCCCGATCACATAGAATGTCTCATCGACCGTCGTCGCCCAGTCACGCATGGCCTCATTCATGGCGTCCTTCAAGGTCCGCGAGCCCAGGGTTACGCTCACCACTTCGGCCCCCAGAAGGCGCATGCGCCGGACATTGGGGGCTTGGCGGGCGATATCCTCGGCGCCCATGTAGACCACACAAGAGAGCCCCAGCCGCGCGGCCACAGTGGCGGTCGCCACACCGTGCTGGCCAGCCCCGGTCTCGGCGATCAGACGCTTCTTGCCCATGCGCTTGGCGAGCAGCGCCTGACCGATCGTATTATTGACCTTGTGGGCGCCCGTGTGATTCAAATCCTCGCGCTTCAAATAGATACGCGCCCCGCCCGCATCGGCCGTGAGCCGCTCGGCCAGATAGAGCGGCGAGGGCCGGCCCACGTAATCCCGGAAATCCGCGGCGAGCTCCGCCTGAAAGACCGGATCGATACGCGCCTGTGCGTAAGCGCGCTCCAGGTCGGCAAGCGGCCCCATCAGGGTCTCGGCGACGAATCGCCCCCCATAGGGCCCAAAATGGCCGCGTGCATCCGGCTGCTCGTAACTCATGACTCTCCTCTCGCGCGGCGACAAAACGCCCGCAGGCGCCGCTCGTCTTTAATTCCGGGGGCGCTCTCGACGCCGCCGCTCACATCCACAGCATAGGGCCCGACCCGGGCGATGGCCTCCCCGACGTTTTCAGGGGTCAAGCCCCCCGCCAGAATGATGGGCTTGGCAAGCCCCGTAGGCACGAGCCCCCAATCGAAGACCCGCCCGGTGCCACCGGGACGCCCCTTCTGGTAGGTATCCACCAAAAGCCCCTGCGCCGCCGCGTAACGGACTTCCGCCGCATGCAGATCCACGCCCTCGCCCATGGCGATCGCCTTCAGGTAGGGCCGCCCATAACGTCCGCAGTCTTCGGGCGTCTCGCGACCGTGAAACTGTAGAACATCCAGGGCGACATTCAACAAGACCCGTTCGATCTCCTCGGGCGCGGCATCTACGAAGAGCCCGACCCGCGTCACGAACGGCGGCAGGGCAGCGACAATAGCGCGCGCCGTGTCGATGTCGACTGCTCGCGGACTCGGGGCATAGAACACGAGCCCGATGGCGTCGGCGCCGGCCGCGGCCGCCGCCTGGGCGTCCGCAGGGCTCGTGATCCCGCAAATCTTTACGCGCGTCGGCATAGGGCGATGGAGTGTACCAGAGGCACGGCCTCCGACTTAAGTCTTGGCGGACCTGAGCGCCTCGAAGTGGGTCCGAAAGAGCGCCTCCAGGTCGTCGATCACCTCTTCGGTCGGTCGGCCCCCGATGACGCACTGCGCCATCAAGGTCGAGGTCTCGTTCAACATCTTGCCGCGATCGAGCATGGGATAGCTCGCCGCCAGACGCTTGATGGCGCGCACCACGCTCTCCCCCTCGGGACGCGCAATGACCACGGGCTCGGTTGGGACCAGAGGCTCGACGCGCCCCTGCCGCAGGTGCAGAAACTCGGCGAAGGCCAGCACCTGCTCCTGACCGTCCTCTGACAGCTCGCGCACCACCGCCAACAATCGCTTCTCGTGGCGATTCATCGTTATTCGCTGATACTCAATCGGAAGACCGGCATCTTGCGTCGCTCTACCATCAGATCGAGCTCCTTCACGAGGGCTACGATCACCTGATCGGTCGTGCGCTGCATATCCCCCCAATGCTGCCGCGCCCCGGCCAGGAGATCACCGATATCCGCGGGCGTCTTGCGCTTGGCCTCCATGATCATGTCTTCGATCATGCCGGGCTTCAGTTCCGGGCGAAACAAGAGCCCGTAGGCCATGGGGTCGGGGCGTATGGCGATCCAGCGGCCGTCATCATCTACGACAATAGGCGCCACGCCCCCGGGCAGGGCCGCGCGGCCGTTGGCCATGACCAGCACAGGCCGGCCATCGACGGCCTCGGCCAAGGCATCGCCCACCCCGGCGGGGGTCTTGTGCGCGGTCGTCCAGTAGGCGTCATGAAAGGGTTCGGGGCTCAGGCTTCCGCCCTCGTACTCAGCCAAGAGCAGGGCACCGTAACCCAAGCCCACCATGGGCCGGCGGGCCTCGCGGAACAGACCAATCAGCCGCAATTCGTCGTCATGCCAGGGATTTTTCTCATGATCGCTCGGGGGATCTTGGCCGCCGAGCACGAACAACGCATCGAACTGACCAGCGCTGCCCGGCAAATCCTGACCGACAAAGGGCCGGAAATAGACGAAGCCGATGTCACGCTTCTCGAGTTGGTTCTCGATCAGCCCGAGAAATTCGGAATAGGTATGCTGAATGACCGCGAACTGTTTCACAACACGTGAGCCTTGGCGGGCGGTTCGGTACGGGTTTGCTGCTCGCAATGCGTATGCGCGAACCGCATGAACTCCTCCACCGCCCGCAGGCGGAACTTCTGGCGCTGGTACACGAAGGAGAACGGGCGGTCGATAGGCGGATCCAGGGGCAACGCCACCAGCGTGCCCAGCCGCAGCTCCTTGGCGACTGTGGCCCGAGAGACGATCGACACACCCAATCCGGCCTCCACGGAGCTCTTGACCGACTCGGGGCTGCCGAATTCCATGCTTAGATTCAGATCGTGCCATTGCAGCCCGTTTTGTGCGAGATAATCGCTGATCACCTCGCGGGTCCCCGAACCCTCCTCGCGGGCCAGGAACGGGAGGTCCAGAAGCCCGCGTACCGGCACCCGGGCCAACCGCGCCATAGCATGGTCGGGCCGACAGATGAAGACGAGCTGATCCTGCCAACAGACCTCGACCGCCAGGGTCTTGTTCGCAATCGGCGACTCGACGATACCGATGTCGACCGCGTTACTCTCCACCATATGCACGATGCCAAGGGAATTCGATACGCTCAACCGGATACGAACGTCCGGATGGCGCCCCTGGAACTCCCCCAGAAGCGCGGGCAACACATACTCGGCGATGGTCGTGCTGGCTCCTATGATGAGCACCCCCGACACGTCCCCCGTGATGTCTCGCACGCGGATATTCATTTCGTTGTAGAGAGTTATGATGCGATCGGCGTATTCGAAGACACGCTCGCCCGCGGCCGTGAGATTGATGCGGTTGTGGGTTCGGTCGAACAGGCGGGTGTTGAAGAATTCCTCGAGTTGCCGCACCTGGAAGGTCACGGCCGGCTGCGTCATGTGTAAAGTCTCGGCGGCCTTCGTAAAACTCAACAGCTTCGCCACTGTATGAAATACTTGTAGTCGCCGGTCAGCCATGCCTCTTCCTACCCCCCAGACGCGCGCCCGTAGGCCAAGTAGTATACAATGATTTTATGACTAACGCCTGGAAACAATGGGATTTCTCCGGCGCCGGGCTCCAGTCCCTCAACCTCGAGCTGACCAAGCGCCTGCGTAAACCCGCGGTCGCCTACGGTCTCTGGATCGGCTTTGCGCTCGGCCTCCACGCCTTCTATCTTCACGAACGGCGCAGGGGTCTGACCTACTTGGCCGCGAGCCTGACGCTCGTGGTGCTGGCGCTCCTTGCGCCGTGGCCAGCCCCGGCTGGGTTCGGCGCCCTGTATCTGGCCCTGGCGGTGGCCGACCTCGCGACCCTCGAACGGCGGCTCACCACCTACAACAAGACCCTACGCCTCGATCTCTCCCTACGCAAAGGGACCACGCCCCCCACCGGCTTCCGCGGCCGCTATACGGACCAGGACGTCGATATCCGCGACTATGTAGCCGTCAAGGAGCGGGAGCGTGCCGGACACGCGACCGAGACCCCCCCTCTAGACTCTAACGGCCGCCCTCAGTCCAAATCCTTTCAGGAGCAGGAGGCGGCCCTGCGGGCCTATACGGAACGTCGCAAATCGCTCAAAAACCCTCGATCTTGAGGCGCAGATCGTTGGGGCTGGATGCATACTGCAAGGCGACCGCCGGTGCGATCCGCTTGGCCTTGACGAGCGCAAGCAGGCAGGCGTCGAAGGAGAGCATACCGTCGTGGACGCTCCCGCGCTTCAGGAGCTCCGGCAGGTCCTTGATGCGGGTGGGATCGGCAATGAGCTCGCGGGCCAGCGCCGAGACCGTCAAGACCTCACACGCCAGCGCCCGCCCCTGCCCGTCCGCCCGTGGTAACAGGCGTTGAGTCACAACGGCCTTCAGATTCTGCGCGACCTTGACGCGTATCCCCGCTTGCGCCTCGGCGGAAAACGCGGTGATGAGGCGATTCACAGCCTCGGGCGCCGCCGGGGCATGGGCGGTGGCCACCACGAGATGCCCGGTCTCGGCCGCCTGCAGGGCCGTCTCTATGGTCTCGATGTCGCGCATCTCGCCCAATAGGATCACGTCCGGGTCCTCGCGCAGCGCCGCGCGCATAGCCTCATGGAAGTTGGCGGCATCCACCCCGATCTCGCGCTGGGTGATCAGGGACTTCTGCTCGGCGAACAGAAACTCGATCGGATCTTCGATCGTCAGGACATGCTTGGTCTGAGTCAGATTGATCTCGTTCACCAGGGCCGCAAGCGTCGTCGTCTTACCCGAACCGCTCGCACCGGTCACGAGCACGAGCCCCCGCTCGACCTGCGTCAACTTGGCGACCATCTCGGGCAACCCCAGGCTCCCAAGCGGCGGCACCACGCTATGGATGACGCGCAGCACCAAGGCCACAGTCCCGCGCTGCAGGAATATGTTGGCGCGTACTCGCCCTATTCCCTTGAATCCACGCGACAGATCGACCTGACGGTCACGCGCGAACAGGGTACGCTGACGGGCGTCCATCATGGCCTCGCCGATCTCGGCGACACGCTCCACGGTAAGCCGCGGCCTATCGTCCAGGGCCCGCAATACACCATCCACCCGAAGGACCGGGTGGTTGCGCGCGCGCAGGTGCACATCCGAGGCCCCGTAACGGGCCGCCTCGGCCAACACCGCGCTCAACCACTCGAGCGGTTCGTTCGTTACGGCCGCGCTCGCGCTTTCCATGCCCTCAATTGTAGCAGCAGCCCAAGAAATGCAAGGAAGCCCGCCCCAGTCTCGCGTCACTCGCCGCGCCATGCACCGTGATCGAGGCCAAAACCGTCCCCGCGCCTTCTCTCAATCAAAACACCGGCCGCCATCGGGATCCGACGAAGAGGCCTGAGACCTTTCTCGCAGCGGCGACCTCAGCCCCTTTTCCCCGGAAAACACCGGGGTTGCGTTGCAAGCAACACCGCCATAGGGTGGCGCTTGGGCTTGTCTCAAGCCGAAGCTCTGAAAAGGCGCGGAGCATCATCGCGGCTACACGCCTCAGGCCTTGGCCGCGGAGTTCCACGCATCAGGCTGCGGACCGGCCGTATGCCCGACGATGCCTGCCATACGGTCGGCCAAGGAGGAAGGCTTTGGCATCATGCCATGGGTCGACGCGAGTCCGGCCCCCATGAAGTATGGAGGCCAATTTTGCACCGGTTTAGGTTGGTTTGAGCAGGCCTGACGGAACGGTATATACACGGAACGGTATATACTATGTCAAAGGTGAAAACGGTGGCCGTCATTTTAACCGCGCACGCCGCCCTACCATAGCTCCAACGGCGAGGGCTTAAGCGGGAATGGATCGCCGACGCGATAGTGGCGCCGGATCGAACGGAGACACATGACGGAAAGAGCTCGTTTTTCAAGTGTCACAAAGACCGAGGCAGAATGCTCCGCGTTATCACACCGGACGGTGACCCTTATCGAGTTATAACGGCCTATTTTGATCGGAGGTACCCGTGCTAGTACGCGTTGACAGGGAATCGGATGCATTATACATCGAGCTTGCAGCAACGCCAGTTGAGGAAAGCGAAGAGATCGCGTCCGGAGTAATTCTGGACTATGACAATAACGGGAATTTAGTGGGTATCGAGATCTTGGACGCCTCCAAGAAGGGCGGCGTGGACACTCTTCGCAACATCCATATTGCAGCATAGCTCATCTTTCTTTCGCCTCGCTCACCATGCCGGCCTCCCGTGCATGTGATCAAGCCGTTCTGCCGCCCCAATTCCCGCCGCTATTAGCGTAATCGACTCTCGCCGCCGTCGCTAATACGCGTTCCCGGAAAAGGTAGTGGTGCACTCCTCGGTCAGTCCGGCGAATGATCAGCTCCGATCGCCCCCCGCCGGCCCTTGAACGATCGCGGGAAGCAGGCCGGAAGGGCCTTCAGGGAACCGCGGTAGCGTATCACCGTCGCACGTCCAATCCGTACGCGAGTCCCAGTATATGCGCCCTTGAGGTTTGATAGGGACATGGTCGTCCAACGAGCCCGCGGGGATCACGACGGCGTTCAATTCGGGGACAACGCGCGCGAGTGGGCTGCCACATTCCGTGCAGAATTGCCGGGAAAACCGCTCAGCACCCGGCAACTTGAAGCGTTTAAGCCGTGGTTCGCCATGAGAGAACGCAAGCGTTGCCTTTGTCATCAGTATATTGGTGGCATGTCCCGTTCCCGAAGACTTCCTGCATCGCGAACAATGACAGTGATAGAAACGCTGCGGATCACCCGTCACCTCGTATTTCACGGCACCGCATAAGCAGCTGCCTTTCAGAGTTAGCTGAGACATTTCTCCTTTCTCCCTATGACCCAGACGCCATTGTGGAAACCATAGCCCTTAGACGAACATCCTGCCGCCTGTTACAGGCTACGGCAACACGATCATGCGCGCCTGATTAGGCAATCGCAGCCGACATCCGGCATCGATGCGTACCCCAACCCGTCAATTCTCGGCACGGCGATAGAGCGCCATATAGGCGGAGTGGCTCAAGACCGGCGTGCGCGCGACCGCGAGCACGTCATCCAGGTGGGCGGGCGTGCTGAGACCCACGAGCGTCGTGCCAAGACCCGGGGTCGAGCGATTGAACTGCAAGGCGCGCTGGGCGTCGTTGGCAAGCCTCGGCATCGCCTGCACGAGGGTGTCGATTGGCTGTTTGGCAAGATGCCCCTTGAAAAGACCGTGACTTGCCACGGTATAGAGTTTGAGCGCAAGCGCCGCCTGTAAAGTCGAGGCCTCACCCCCGTCCCCCGTGATCTGATTGAAACGCGAGAAACCCTCCGGCATCACAGCATTGAACGGCAATTCGATCAAGGCGAAGTGATGGTCCCCCTCCGCGCCGCCCACGGCCTTGGCCGCCTTTTGGGCGAGCGCCACGAGCGAGGCAAGCGACAGGAACAAAGCGTCATCGGTCGCCACCCGGAAGGCCTGGAAGCTCGAAACCCCGTAATAGGCAATCGCCCCTGCGCGCACGGCCTCCTCGAGCGCCACGAACACGGTGCCGAGCTTATCGATCAGCGCGGCCTTGCCCGCCACCGGGATTTGCACCTCGGGCTGATCGATAAGGAAGGCATCCAGCGTCTCGACCCCCAGCGCCGCGCGACTCTGATCGATCTGGGCACGGATGTGCGCTGGGCTCAAAACCTGCGTGCCCGCACAGTCCTCGGGGCGACCGAGCCCTTTGGCGATGATCTCGGTCTCGATATAGGCGGCGGGATCGGCAAGAGGCGTCCCCGGAAAGGTGACGAAGCCGCCCTTGGACATGAGCCACAGGGCCCTGCGATCCACGCCTTCGTCCAGGGCCCGGCGCAGGCCGACGCCTACGGCACGCAACGAGCGCCCATAACGGTAATGGGCCGCGGTATCGACCACATTCAGGCCGCTGGTGAGCCCCTTATGGACGATATCGGCGATCGCCCGGTCCGTGTCGTCATCAGCCAATCCCGGGAAGGTGCCCAGGCCTATGGCGCTTAACTTGATCCGCCCCTGGAAATCGCTGTAGTGACCGGGATCGAAGGCACCCCCGCGGCTACGGCTGTAGGCGAGCGTCGCCTCGCGCGTCGCCACCCCCGGGATCGGCCCGGCCGGGCCTGCACCTAAGAGGCCCACAGACGCCTCTTCAGGGCCGCATGACCCGACAGCATAGCCACGAGTTCGCGGATCACAGGGCGTACCGGCCGCTCCTCGCCGTATTCCAGGCGGTCTCGGAACAGATCCTCATAGTAAGGCTCGTCCTCATCCTCGTCCCAACCGACCGCGCGCAGGGCACGGCTTGCAGCCTCCGGCAGTGCCACAGGCAGCGTGCGCCCCGAGAGCAGCCCCCACACGCCGGCCCAGGCCCGCGCCAAGAGCAGCGGATGGTATCCGCCACCGCCCGTGGCAAGCACCGGGACCCCAACGGCCATGACCTGCTCGACGATGGAGAGGAAGCCTGCGGTGGAGAGCCGAAACCGGCCCAGGGGATCCCCGAACAAGGCATCGGTCCCGGTCTGCAAAACGACCGCATCTGGACGGAAACGCTCGGCCACCGGTTGCCATACGTGATCGAAGACCTCTCGATATTCCCGGTCAGAGGTCTCGCGCGGCAAGGGCACATTGAGGGCGCATCCGAGGGCCTTAGGCCCTCCCTGATCCTGCAGGCGGCCGCCCTTGAACGGATAAGCGTAGGCGGTGTCCATGTGGAGCGACAAGGTAAAGACTCCTACGTCATCCCAAAACGCCTGCTCGACCCCATCGCCGTGATGGGCGTCGATGTCGAGATACAAGACCCGCAGACCCGCATCGCGCAACCGCATGATGGCGAGAACGACGTCATTGAAGTAACAGAACCCGCGCGCCGCGTCGGGGACGGCGTGATGCATCCCGCCTGCGGGGCTGAAGGCATGAGACCCGGAGAGGACCGCGTCGGCCGCCTGCAGACTGCCCCCGGTGGCAAGTGCCGGCGTGTAGTAAATCCCCGGAAAATAGGGGTTTTCTAGGGTACCGATCTCATGGCGCGCCCGATCCGCCGCGCGCACGCGCCCAAAGGCCTCGGTGCGCTTCAGCGCATTCACATAGTCACGGGTATGAAAGCGGGTCAACTCGGCGACGCTCGCCGGGCGCGACCGTATATACTCCTCAGGGGTGAGCGCCTCGTAGGCCTCGATCAGGTCGAAGGTGAGCGAGACGCGCGGAATGGCAAGCGGATGATTACTTCCGTAGCTTGGCCGCCGATAGTGCGGGCCCGCAATGAAAACGGCCCGGCGCGCCACTCCCGACCCCGCTGCCGCCTCGATCATTTCTCTTGCAGTCCGTATTCTTTGATCGCACGCGTGCGCATATAGAGGTAGGTGTGCCGCACCGTCCGCACCGCCATCGCCACGGGATGGGCCGGCAAGGCATCTTCGCGCAAGGCATCGAGGCAATTCCGGTAATACACGAGCTCCCGCACATTGTCGCGCACGGCGTTCAGGGAGGGGTCCCCCTTCACGAAGGCCTTGAAGACCTCAAGGGGATCCGAATCCTCCCCTAGTCCCGGGATCGCCCGATCCGCGGCCCGCGCAAACGCCAACATCAGGCGATTGACCAAGCGCAGGGCGCTGTCCACGGTCGGGGCCAAGGTGAGCTTCCCCTCGCGCAGCCCGTCTTCCAGGACGTGGATCTCGCGATCCACGTCGCGCATCACCGCCTCAAGCCCTGACGCCCCCATGATGCGCTAGACCTCCCGCCTCGTATTACGTAGAATTCGCTAATATTATCACACTGCCCAATCGCGGGCGGCGTCCGGGAGGCCCATGAAAAAGCTTGTGAAACTCGTGCGTCTGAATAATCTCATCTACAACACCAACCGCGACCCTCAGGTCTACCGTCGCGTCCCCAAAAAGCCCTTTCGTATCCAGGCCCTGCTCGAGGGCGAAGGGCGCGCCCGCGCGCAAGTCGTAGTCGACGGCGAGAATCAGGCGCGCTGTGATCAGCAGATCACCTTGCCCAATACCTTCACCTGCGAGTTTGCCTTCGACACCGCGGGCAGCCGCGTCGCGACCTTGCTCATCGAACAAGGTGGCGAGACCTTCCGTCAGGATCTGCGGCTCGACGTCATGGAGCACGCCTGGGTCGGCTGAACTACCAGGCGTATTGCGCTAGAAACTGCGGCAGGACGGTCACGATCTGCTCGCGCCCATAGAAGCGGTCGGCGCGCGACATACGCATCTCGTCTTGGATGTCGGTGTCTCCGCCGAAACACAGGACCGCGATCTGCAGAAGATACTCCATGCGCAGCGTCCTGATCACATCGATGGGGTCGAAGGCCTCGACCTCATCGAGATCCAGGAGCAGAAAGCGATAGAGCAAGATCTCGTTCCAGTCGCCGGCCTCATCCAGAGATGTGATCGCCACCATCTCCCAGTCCGACGGCACCAGGGCGCGTAGCGTCTCGCGCAGGGCCACGTCGGCTGTCATGACCAAAAAACGACGCTTGAGGCGCGCGGCGATCGTTGGGGCCGTCATGCGCTAACCGCCCACCTCTTCCTCGTCCGCGCCAGGCCGGTAAAACTTCCCGAAATAAAAGTCGCGCCGGTCCAAATCCTCGTAGAGCGCCGCGCGTTCGCGCACCCCCTGCTCCACGATCTCGGCCATATAGCCCGCCTGCTCGCCATCCAGAATAAAGATGCGGCCGACCAGATCGTCATCGATGTTCAGGAGTCGCGCGCTCAAACCATCTGGATAATCGATGTACATCAGGAAGGATTGCACCTCGGGATCCTCAGGATCCAGGGGCATCATGGTAACCTTGCCAAGCCAGGCGAGGCGCGCGGCCTGATTGAACTGGCGGATCTCGAGTTTGCGGCCCCTGCGGTACTTGTTCAGTTCGTTTTTGATCTGCCCTACGTCGGTGACCTTGATGGACTTCATGCCGGCTCCCCGCCAAAGCGTCCATTCTAAGCCTGACCCCGGGACAGGGAAAGCGGCAGGCCGATTCGCCCGCCGCTTTTGGCCATCAACCCCGGCGGCCGACGACCTGCCGTATCACCTTACGAATGGCGCCCGGCGCACTCATGATGTTCATAAAGCCGTGCGAACCCATCATGGAGGTATCTGGGAAATTCACCGCGATGCGATAGCGGGGACGAAGAGCGATGACCCGCCGCCCCGTCACCATCATTTCATAGGGAAGATAGGCGTAACCGCGGTAGCGGTGAGCATCGACGATGTGCAGGATGTGGTGGTCACCGCCCTTGCCGCTCTTGATCCCAAACCCAATGACCGTCGTGGGTTTCGGCGTCCCCGGTACGTTCACCTCATATACGAACGAAGTACCGGCCACATGCCGGGCGAGGTTTGCGCGGATGGTAGTCAACGCCGCCGCATGATTGGGGAACCGGCGCGGGCGATACACATTATTGAAATAGGGCATGAAGAGCGCGTAGTGGTAGTTCCCGGGCTTCAGCTCATCGCGCGTAAGCCCCCGCCGCGACCCGAACACTTTCATGGCGCCAAGTGCAGTCTTTAAGGCGGCGTCGGTCTTCGGCAAGGGGTGTAGTCCATAAGCCACCGCCAAGTAGTCCGGATTCACATAGGACACCTGCCATGTACTGTGCACCTTCGTGATCGAGATCCGCTCGACCGCTCCGAAGCCGCCATGGCGGGCCTGGCCCGCGGCGTTCAGCATCTCGGGATAGGTGGCACACACGATGGTCGTATTGTGAAACGGAACATATTGCCCCACGACATCGAAACCGTTCTTCGCCAAGGCCGCCCGGGTATCAGAAACGACTTTCGTCATCGCCTCCGAACCCGAAACCTTCTGACCCAGGACAAAGGGCTTGTAGCGCGTCTGGGCGGCTGCCGCGGTACCGATCGCGAGAGTCACGGCCATGCAACATCCCAACCACTGCCTTTTATCCATAAATTACCCCTTATTCTTCTTTCGCAAGAAAAAAGGGGGGCCGAGGCCCCCCATGTTCACACGATGTGAATCACAAGCGCTTTTATTATTAAAACTTCCATCCCCAGTTCGCCTCGACCTGGTACTCGTGCAGGCTGATCTTGATGGTCTGCGGATAACCGGTATCGGTGGCCATCGGGTTCGGGCCCGACACGGACTGCGGCAGGCCATACATCGCGGCCATCGTAAAGTCCTGATGGCGCGCCGTACGGACCGTGAAGCCCGCCGTGACGTGGCGCTGAATGACGCCCGGGGCAAGAATATTGAACAGCACCTGAGACGAGCGCACGGGCTCAGTGTTATACGCGAAGCCCACGCGCGCCGTCACTGCGTGACTCACGGCTATTTGATAGCCGAGCTTGTAGACGCTCACGTTCTGCCAACCGAAGCCCCACCCGCCCGCGGCGCCCAGGGCATCGCTGTCTTGGAAGTTACAGCCGCTAGCACCACAGTCCCCGAGATCCGGGCTGCTTGGGCCAGCGTTTGCAATCGCCGGGACATCATTGTAGTAGATGCGCTGAAAGTCGAACGCGAGCACTTGGCTGGACGTCGGCTTAAAGGCAAGACCAACGACACCATTCGCTGGGATATCAAAACGCCCACCGCCCGCGAACAAGCCCGAATAGGCGCCGAACTTGGACATGGTCATGCGTGGCGAGTAGGCCACACCCAGATTGATACCCGGCATGAGACGAAACTGGCCACCAACTTTGAATCCCACGCCGGTTGAAGTGGCCACCCCCCGCCCGCTCAAAGAGCCGGCGTTGGTCGAATACGAAGCGAAACTCTGGAGCCCGTCAGCGCTGAAGGTCTGGCGCGCCGCAATGACACTGAGACCAACCGCATCATGGCGCATAAATTTCCGCGAGTACGTCACCTGCACGAAGAGCTGCGACAAATTGACACCGGTCTGCCCGCCATAATAGGGGCCGCCCGGACCCGTGGTCGGGCTCGCCGCCGGCACATGGTAATTCGTGCTCATACCGCCGTTGCCATAGATGGCGATACCGACGTAGTTGTTATGGCTCAGACGTTGCGCGTAACCGATGTGCGGAATCAGATAGAAGTTCGTGCTGCTGCCGTAATTGCCGGGGGCCAAATACATGTCCCCGTCTTGGTTCGTTGACTGGCTTTGGTCATTAGGCTCGGTCATATTCGGATTACCGGCCACACTATAGCCGCGATGCGGCCAGAACCCGGCCACACCCAGATCCAAACGGCTCCCCACGAAGGCAATGCCAGCGGGGTTGATCGCCTGAACCATGCTGTCTTGAGGAAGAGCGGCCGTGGCGCCAGCCATGCCGTCAC
>JAJYHM010000012.1 GCA_021784755.1 Pseudomonadota bacterium | reverse complement strand
CGCATCCTCGTCGCGCCGCGCACCGTGCGCGTTCAGCGCGAGTACAACTTCGACCCACGTTACGTGTTGGCGATGGCCCGTGAGGAGGCGTATTTGAAGCGCCGCATGCGCCGCGCCGCCGCCCGCCAGATCGTCTGGGGGCTTGCCGCCTATAAGCGGCCAGCGACCGCTGTCGCACCGCCTGCAAAGCCCAAGGCCCAAGGTCATGCACCTAAAGCCTGAGGATCTCCCGGCGCGGTTGGGCGACCTGCGACCCGTGTACCTGGTCTGCGGGGATGAACCGTTTTTGGTGGAGGAGGCGGTGGCGCGCATTGTCGCAGCGGCCGCAGCGGCCGGCGTCGGCGAGCACCAGCGGTTTTTCCTGGAGAGCGGGTTTTCCTGGGTCCGGTTTCGGGAGGCCTTGTCCTCGCCCTCGCTGTTTGCCTCGCGCAGTCTCTACGAGCTGCGCGCCCGCGAAAGCCGCGAGAACCTCGGCCGCGAGCTGCCGCTCTGTCTCCCCTTGATCGCGCCGGGCGAGGTGTTGATCGTGGTCGTAGGGGCGCTGGACGGCGCCGCCCAAAAGGCCGCTTGGGTCGAGGCGGTGGCCTCCGCGGGGCATGTTGTGGCTGCGACGACGCAGTCCGGCGAACGTCTGTTCGGCTGGGTGCGCGGCCGGCTGCGAGAGGCGGGTATCGTCGACGAGGAGCTCGCTCGGCGCATTAGCTACTGCACGGAAGGCAATATGGGCGCGGCGGTCGACGCCATCGCGCGTCTGCGGGCCGAGCCTCACCCCAATGCCGAGGCCTTGGAGGCAATCCTGGGTGACGAGGCGCGCTTTGACGTGTTTGCCGTGACCGACGTGGCCCTGAAGGGCGATCTGGCGGCTACCCACCGCTACACGGATCGCTTGCGCACCGAGGCGCGAGATCCGATACTGGTGTCATGGGCGCTGGCGCGGGAGCTGCGTCTCTTGAGCCGGATCGCGTTCCTACAGGCCAAAAAGGCACCGTTAGCCGACCTCTTTCGGCGCGAGCGGGTCTGGCCTGCCCGTCAGGCGCTGCTCTTGGCGGCAGCGCGGCGTCTGTCGGCCGGCCGTCTGCGCCGCCTGCTTCTCCATTGCGCGGAACTCGACCGGATAAACAAGGGGCGGGCCGTGGGCGACGCCTGGGTTATGATAGAGCGCGTGGCTATGGGGCTTGCGGGGATGCCGGGCGAGGGCGGGGCGAGAGAATGACGGATATAGCGGTTTACATGGAGGGCTTGGGACGCAAGGCGCGCGAGGCGGCGCCAGCCATGGCACGTGCCGCGACCGGCGCCAAGAACGCGGCTCTGGCGGCGACCGCCGATCTCCTGCTGGCGCGGGATGCCGAGATTCAGGATGCGAACGGTAAGGACGTGGCGGGGGCGCGCGCCGCCGGACTCGACGACGCCCTTATCGATCGCCTGGTATTGACCGCCGAACGCATCGCGCAGATGGCGCGTGGTCTACGCGAGATTGCGGCGCTTCCTGACCCCATAGGTGAGATCACGGGGCTTGCGGCGCGTCCGTCTGGCATCCAGGTTGGACGCATGCGCGTGCCGCTCGGCGTGATCGGCATCGTCTACGAGTCGCGACCGAACGTGACCGCCGACGCCGCTGGGCTTTGTCTCAAATCCGGCAACGCCGTCATTCTGCGCGGGGGCTCGGAGGCCTTGCACTCCAATACCGCCATCGGCCGATGCCTGAAGGAAGGCCTGGCCGCCGCCGGTCTGCCGTCCGGGGCCGTGGGGCTCGTGGAGACCGCAGATCGGGCCGCCGTGACCGAGCTTTTGCATATGAATCGATTCGTCGACCTCCTGGTCCCGCGTGGCGGCAAGGGGCTCGTGGAGCTCGTCGCGACCGAGGCCCGCATGCCGGTCTTGAAGCACTTGCATGGGGTCTGTCACGTCTACCTGGATGACGATGCGGATGCCGCCAAGGCGCAGGCCGTGGCGGTGAACGCCAAGACGCAGCGTTATGGCGTGTGCAATGCCATGGAGACCCTGCTGGTCGCCGAGAGTCGCGCCGACGCGCTCCTGCCGCCGCTTGCGCGCGCCTACAAGGAGCATGGGGTCGAGCTGCGCGGCTGTCCCAAGACCCGCGATCGCATTCCCTGGGCGCTGGCTGCGACCGAGCAGGACTGGGAGGCGGAATATCTCGCGCCCATCCTTGCGATACGGGTCGTTGCGGGACTCGATGAGGCCATAGCCCATATCGCACGCTACGGTTCCCATCATACCGATGCGATCGTTACCGAGAATTGGACGCGCGCCCAGCGCTTCCTACGCGAGGTCGATTCGAGCTCCGTGATGGTGAACGCCTCGACGCGCTTTGCCGACGGTTTCGAGTACGGCCTGGGCGCTGAGATCGGTATCAGTACTGACAAGTTCCATGCGCGCGGTCCAGTGGGGCTCGAGGGCCTGACGTCCCAGAAGTTCGTGGTTTGGGGTGACGGGCATATCCGCGGATAGCGCGAGGCTCGTGGGGGTCTTTGGCGGGACCTTCGATCCCGTGCACTGCGGTCACGTCGCAGTCGCCGATGCACTCATGCGGGTCTTGCCCTTGTCGCGGATCGTCTTTGTCCCCGCCGCCCGACCCCCGCATAGGCCTGCGCCCAGCGCCTGCGCCCGTGACAGGCTTGCCATGTTGAGGCTTGCGCTCGCCTCTGATCAGAGGTTTGTGATCGACGAGACCGAGTATGAGCGCGAGGGCCCTTCCTATATGGTCGACACGCTCGCTGTCCTGCGCGCCCGTCACGCACAGCCGCTTGCCTTGATCTTGGGGATGGACGCCTTCGTGAGCCTGCCCGCCTGGCATCGCTGGCGGCGGATATTGGGACTGGCCCATGTGATCATAGTGAGTCGCCCTGGCCTCGATGGCGCCCTGCCGGAGTGGGTCCGGCCCCGCCTTGTGGGGAGTGCCGAGGCCTTGTTGACGGCAGGTTCCGGGCGCGCTTTCCTGTTCACGGCGAGCGCCCGCCCCGAGTCTGCGACCGCCCTTAGAGAAGGATTGGCAGACGGGACGGCCCCGGCCTCGTGGTTGCCGGACGGGGTCCCGGATTATATTGAAACGCATGGATTGTATCGGAGACCTTCGCGGAATGATGAAAGCTGAATTGGTGCGAGAGGCACTGGAGGAGGCCAAGGCCGACGATATCGTGGTCTTGGACGTGCGGGCGTTGACGGATATCGCCGACACCATGATCGTCGCGAGCGGGACGTCGACTCGCCATGTGACATCGATTGGCCGCAAGGTTGATGATCGGCTGCGCGCCGCCGGCTACAAGCCGCAGGGCGTCGAGGGGCTCGCCGCGGGAGAGTGGGTGCTGGTCGACTGTGGGGAGGTGATAACGCACGTCATGCATCCGAAGACGCGGGCCTTCTATGCCTTGGAAAAACTCTGGTCCGAAGAGTTCGGGGGCAAAGAGGACGTCCGGCGGAAGTCGAGTCCCCGGGGCTGAATCGTGGCCCTGCGGCTGCTCGCGGTCGGTACGCGGGTTCCGGCATGGGTGCAGGCCGGGTTCACGGATTACGCACGCCGCCTGCCCGGCCCCTACCGCCTGGAGCTGACCGAAATCCCACAGGCCCGGTGGACGCGCGCCGGGGACCTCGAGAGGCTCAAGCGCGAAGAGGGCCGCCGACTCCTTGCGGCGGCGCCGAGCGCCGCCTTGCTCGTGGCGCTCGATGTCCAGGGACGCATGCGCTCAAGTGAGGTCTTGGCCCGTGACCTCGGGACTTGGTTCGCCTCCGGCCGCCCTGTGGCCTTTCTGGTTGGGGGCGCCGAGGGACTTGCCGATGAGTGCCTGGAGGCCGCCTCCGATCGCTGGTCGCTATCGCCGCTCGTTTTTCCTCACGCCTTGGTGCGGGTGATTCTGGCCGAACAGCTGTACCGCGCCTACAGTAGCCTGACCGGGCAACCTTATCACAGGGGGTCTACTTGATTTATTTGGCGTCGGGCTCGGCGCGCCGGCGCGAGCTCCTCGAGCAGGTCGCGGTCGCCTTCACGACGCTTTCCTCCGAGATCGACGAGGCGGTGCGCGTTGCGGAGTCGCCTTGGGACTATGTCCAGCGCATGGCTTATGAGAAGGCGGCCGAGGGGGCGCGGGAGCGCGATCGCCGGGGGCTTGTGTTTGCGCCGGTCCTGGGGGCCGATACCATCGTCGTGCAAGGCGATGACATCGTGCGCAAACCCGACTGCGTGGCGGCCGCACGTGCCGCTCTGCGCAGGCTCTCGGGGGGCGCGCATGCCGTGTATACCGCGGTGTGTCTCCTGGGGCGCGATCGCCGTGAGGCGGTGACGCGCACCGATGTGGTCTTCAAGGCGCTCACCGACGCCGAGATCGATGCCTATTGTGCGACCGGTGAACCGATCGGTAAGGCCGGGGCTTACGCCATCCAGGGGCGTGCTGCGTTTTTCGTCTCACGGCTTTGCGGGAGCTATTCCGGGGTCGTCGGCCTGCCTTTGTATGAATGCGGACAGTTGTTGCGGGCCGAGGGGGTCCTTTGAGCGAGGAGATTCTGATCAACGTGACGCCCCAGGAGACGCGGGTCGCGGTCGTGGAGAACGGAGTACTGCAAGAGGTCCATATCGAGCGGGCGAGCCACCGAGGCTTGGTTGGCAACATCTACAAGGGCCGAGTGTCCCGCTTCCTCCCTGGCATGCAGGCGGCGTTCGTCGACATCGGCCTCGAGCGCGCCGCGTTCTTGCAGACCGCCGAGATGAAGGCGGGGGTGGGCGGCGCACAGGCCAGCCTTGTCGAGGGCCAGGACATCGTAGTCCAGGTGCTGAAGGATCCAATCGGGACCAAGGGGGCGCGGCTCACGACCCAGGTCAGCCTTCCGGCCCGTTATGTCGTCTATATGCCGATGAGCGACCACATCGGCATCTCGCAAAAGATCGATAACGAGGAGGAACGCGAACGGCTGCGCGTGGCCGTTCGTCAGGCCATGGGCGACGAGCCCGGCGGCTTTATCTTGCGGACCATGGCCGAACAGGTGAGTGAGGACGAGCTCAAGCGCGATATCCAGTATCTGCGCAGACTCTGGGGGCGTTTGTCTGAGCGCATCGCGGCGCCGGGGCTGCAGGGCCTCGTGCACGAGGATCTTTCCCTGGTCCTGCGGGCCATGCGCGACCTTGTGCGCGACAATGTCGAGAAGGTGCGCATCGATTCACGCGAGATGTTTGGCCGGGCGCAGG
The DNA here is from genome assembly GCA_021784755.1 of Pseudomonadota bacterium. Lineage (GTDB taxonomy): Bacteria > Pseudomonadota > Gammaproteobacteria > Acidiferrobacterales > Acidiferrobacteraceae > Acidiferrobacter. The sequence continues at coordinate 3,027 of JAJYHM010000012.1, read as the reverse complement.
ATTTCGCGCTGGAGTTTGTGCCCGAGGTGGCGCCGCGTGTCGAGTGTTATACCGGGGAGCGGCCGATCTTCGACCTCTACTCCGTGGAGGATGAGATCAAACGCGCCTTGGATCGGCGCGTCGCCTTGAAATCGGGGGGCTATCTTGTCATCGATCAGACCGAGGCGATGACCACAGTCGACGTTAACACCGGCACCTACGTGGGTCACCGGACCCTTGCCGAGACCATTTTCAAGACCAATCTCGAGGCGGCGCATGCCATCGCCCGCCAGCTGCGGTTGCGTAACTTGGGCGGCATGATCATCGTGGATTTTATCGACATGGCCGATCCTGACCACAAGCGCCAAGTATTACGCGCCCTCGAACGCGCCTTGGCGCGCGACCGCACCAAGGCCTCCATTGCCGACATGTCGGCCTTGGGTCTCGTCGAGATCACGCGGAAACGGACGCGCGAGAGTCTCGAGCGTCTCCTGTGCGAGACCTGCCCGGCCTGCAAGGGACGCGGTGTCTTGAAGACCCCCGAGACCGTGACCTATGAGATCTTTCGAGAGATTTTGCGCGAGGCGCGGCAGTTCGGAACGGACGAGTACCTAGTCGTGGCCTCCCAGGTGGTCGTGGACCGGCTCCTGGACGATCAGGCTCAGAGTCTCGCCCGATTGCAGGAGTTCATCGGAAAGCCCATTCATCTCCAGGTCGAGCCGCTCTACAATCAGGAAGAATACGAGGTCGTTCTGACCTGAAGAGGCGCGGTATTCGAGGGGATCCCTGGGGAGCTTGAGTCGATGACTTTATGGTAGGGCTGGTGCGAAGATTTTGGCGTAAGCGCGGCCGCGGCGCGCGCGCCATCCTTGCATTAGCCGCCGTGCTTGCAGGGCTCGTGGCACTCGCCTTGGGTACGAGCCCTTTCTGGCTTACACCGGTCCTGCAAACCCAGAGGCCAGCGCTCGAGACTGCTCTCACGCGTGCCCTGGGGGCCCGGGTGCATATCGGTGGGGTGGCTGCACGCGTGGGCTGGCGCCCGGGCCTTGTACTATGGAACACGACTATTGCCGGCCGTGCGGGCCCGGCTGTGGTCCTCCGATCGGTGCGTATCGACTTGTCGTGGCTTGCCTTGTCACGCGGGCGCCTATGGCCGGCCTTCATGGGTGTAACCGGCGCACGCTTGAATCTCCGCAAGACGCCCGAGGGTCTCCATGTCGTGGGGCTCCCGCATCGCGGGGGGGCGCCGTTCGACTGGCGCGGCTTTCTCGCAAAGATGCATAGCCTAAGGGTCACGGCCGCGCATATCGTGATCGCCGAGTCAGTGACGCGCATGGTCTCGCTTCAGCGTCTCGACGCGAGCTGGGCGAATGGCATAAAAGACCGCACCCTGACGGCGCGAGCCACGGTCCCCGGGATCTGTGTGCGGTGTGGGCTAACGGTCCAGTTCTCGGGTCGGGATTCCTCGCTGCGACACTTCCACGGCGCCGTGGGACTGCGCGCCACTGCCCTCGATCTCCATGCCGCAGCCGCTCTGGCCGACAGGCCGCGCCTGCGCGCCTTGACGGGCGTCGCGAACGGGCGGATCTGGACCGATTGGCGCCGGGGCCGCCCGAGTTTCGTAGGCGGCAAGTTCTCCCTCGCTCGAGTCTTTGTGCCTGCCAACCGCTTCACCAAGCCCCTCGCGATCGATGGGCTGGCGGGCCGTTTCAGCCTGAAGATCGGTCAGCGCGGCTTTCGATTCTACGCCGCCAATCTCGTCTCGGACTTGGCCGGAACACAATCGCACGCCCATACGGTTTTCGTGGTGCGCCGCGGACAGCTCTGGCGCGTGGCCGCCGATCGTGTACGTCTGGCGCAGGTCGCCTATGTGGGCGCACGCTTGCGCTCGGCCAGTCCCGCGCTTGCGCGATGGCTCGCCTTGAAGCCCGTGGGCTCCCTGCGGCGCTTTCATTTGCAGCTGCGTCTGGGGTCGCATTGGCGCTACCGCGCGCGCGGCCGCTTTTCCCGTCTCGGGCTCGGGCAGCGCTTATCAGGCCCCTATTTTGCGCATGCCGCGGGCACCTTCTCGGTGAGCACCGACGCCGGGCGCGTCGTCTTGAGCGGTCTGCACGGTCTTGTGCGGGGGCCGGCACGCGTGCCGGGGCCGCTGCATGTCCAGGCCTTGAGCATGCAGCTCTCCTGGCAAAAAAGCGCTTCAGGCACCGTGTTATGGTCGCTCCCGGTCTTCCATTTGGCGTCGAACGCCGGCGCGGTCGATGCGGTTGCAAGCGGTGTGCGCCGTCCGGGGGCAAGCCCGATCCTGCTCCTGGATGCCGGCCTGCGCGGCGTGGACCTGTCGGCGCTCCCGGGGCTCTATCCGCGCAGGCTCCCCCATCATTTGCGCCGGTGGCTTACGCGCACGGTCCGCAAAGGCGTGGTCACTGAAGGACAGGTGGTCCTGAAGGGGCCGCTCGACGCCTTCCCGTTTCGGCGGGGCGGAGGTTTGTTTCAGGTCACGCTGCACATCACGCACGGCCGTTATCGCTTTCTGCCTCGCTGGTCTGCTGCACGCGATCTGGCAGTGACGGTGACCGAGCACAACGCGCTGCTTGCGGTGCGCGGCTCGGGGGCGATCGGTGGCGTGCAAGTCCCGGCCCTGACCGTGCGCGCAGGTCCGCTCGGGACGCCGGGCGGCACCGCGACCGTGCATGTACGGGCGCAAGCCGACCTCCATGACCTGCTGCATCTGGTTTTGCCTCATGTCCGGCAGGGACTTCGATCTGTGCTGCCGCAGACGATCTCGGGCGCGGGGGCTACCCATCTGGCGCTTACCCTGCACATCCCGTTTTCGCGGCGCAACGGGCCGCTTACGTTGAACGGCCGCGTGCGACTCCAGGATGCGCGCCTGAGCTACCCGCTTGGGACCAAGGTCTTGCACTGGCGGGATCTCACGGGCAACGCCGCCTTCGACGATGCAGGCCCCGACCGCGCACAGCTCGCCGGCCGGCTCTTGGGGGCACCCTTTACGCTTGCACTGAAGCCGCGCCCCCAAGGGGGGTTGGTCGG
>JAJYHM010000022.1:93909-117313 GCA_021784755.1 Pseudomonadota bacterium | reverse complement strand
CTAGGTGCCCGAGGCCCGCGCGTCCGGGACAGGGAATAAGTCGGCCCCCCGGTCGTCTCTATACCGGGAGACAACGATGAAGTACGGGGCCCGATGATCAGGCGAGCGGTTCTTGTAGTAGTGGTGTCCCTGTGGGGCGCGCTCTCGATCGCGGTTGCTCGCCCGCTGGCCCCCAACCAGGCGTTTCGTTTCCATGCGGCCATCACGCACGGCAAGCTTCTCGTGCGTTGGACCGCCGCGCCCGGCTATCACTTGTACCGCAGTCGCATCCACCTGTCTGTCGGACCGCGCAGCGTCCATCTCGCACCTTTCGTGCTCCCCCAGGGGCGATGGATCAATGATGCGGCGCTCGGCCACCAGCAGGTGTATGAAGGCCGGACCGTGCTTGCGATTCCGTTCGCCGGGACCCCCGGCGTCCCCGCGATCCGCGTGACGGCGCGTTACCAGGGCTGCGCCAATGCCGGTATCTGCTATCCGCCGCTTACAAAGACGGTCGTCCTGAAGACCCCAATAAGCGGTTGGCCCTCCGCGGGCCCGCTCAAGACGTCTTCCGCGGGTTCGCCGCGCGCGCCAGCGCCTACGGGTAGTCTCGGTAGCCTCAAGACGGGCTCCCTCAAGCCCATCACGTCCCTTACTCAGGCGCCCCCGGCCAAGCCCGCGCCCCCTTGGACGACGCTCGCCCTGTTTCTCGTGGCCGGGCTCGGGCTGGCGTTTACCCCCTGCGTCTTCCCGATGATCCCGATCCTGTCGGCCACCGTCATCGGTCAATGTCGAGGGCGTGCCCGCCCGTTCACGCTGTCGCTTGCCTATGTGGCTGGCATGGCCGTGACCTACACCGGCGCTGGCGTGGTCGCCGCGCTCACCGGACATTATGTGCAGGCGGCCTTCCAGAACCCCTGGGTATTGTCGGCCTTCAGCGCCCTGTTCGTGGTCCTCGCGCTCTGCATGTTCGGCTTGTACGACCTGCAGATGCCGTCCGTGGTGCAGGAGCGCCTGGGTCGGTTCGGTCAGGGCGGCCAGATCTTCGGCAGCCTGATCCTGGGGGGCTTTTCCGCGCTCATCGTGGGGCCCTGTGTCGCCGCGCCCCTGGCCGGCGCGCTGTTGCTCATCTCGCGTACGGGCGATGTCCTTTTCGGGGGTCTCGCGCTGTTTGCCCTGAGCGTGGGGATGGGTCTGCCGCTGCTCGCCGTCGGGACCTCGGCGGGTCATTTCCTTCCCAAGGCCGGTCCATGGCTCAACAAGATCCGGGCGATCTTCGGCATTGTGATGATCGGGGTCGCCATCTGGCTCGAAAGTCGTATCCTGCCGGGCCCCCTGACCCTGGGGCTCTGGTCGTTGCTGGCCATCATAGGGACCGTGGCCCTGGGCGCGCTCGAGCCCCTGCCCTCCAAAGCGCCGGGCTATATGGGTGTCGTCAAGGGGTTGGGTATCGCGGTGCTCGCTTACGGCTTGGTGCTCGGCGTGGGCGCCCTGTCCGGGGCCCGCGACCCACTAGCCCCTCTTGCGCGCCTCACGGGCGCCGGGGTCCTATCGCTCTCGGGCCCGAAGCTTGCGTTCCAGACGATCCACGGTGAAAGCGGTCTGCGCCGTGTCCTGGCTGCGGCCCACGGCCGGCCGGTCCTGGTGGATTTTTGGGCATCCTGGTGTGTCCAGTGCCGGCGCATGGAGACCAATACCTTCCACGACCCCCGCGTTGCGGCCGCCTTGGATTCGGTCGTGCTGGTGCGCGCCGACGTGACGCATAGTAATGCGCGGACCCGGCGCTTGCTGGCGCGTCTGCACGCTTTTGGGCCGCCGACCCTGGTGCTTTTGAATGGTCACGGGGCGCGTGTCGGGCTCTGGCCTGGTTATGAGGGCCCCCGCGCCCTGCGCGCCCATCTCGCCGATCTGGTCCCCGTTGGGCCGCAGGGGGTGCGGTCGACGGATTTGCGCCACGAGGTTTCCAATTGAGTCGCGTGTGCACCCACTGCGCTTCGCGTCCTGGCTACGCCTCGATGAGGGCCGCGTGCCTGTCGCTTGGGCTGGCCCTGGTGCTGATCCTTGGCCTTATTGGTTCGGCTGCGGGGGCGCAGGTCGCGCCCGCCGCCGCCAAGCAGGCCCGTAGGCTCGCGCTCTACCGGGCCTTGGCGGGGGCTACGGCCATCACCGAGGGGCAGGGGCCGCGCGTGGTCTATGACTTCTTCGACCCCAACTGCCCCTATTGCCATATCCTTTATGAGCGGCTGCAGGGTTTGATTGGCCCCTACCACCTGACCGTCCATGAGATCCCGGTCGGTTATCTCACTTCATCCAGCATGGGCAAGGCAGCGGCGCTCCTCGAGGCATCCCATAAGCATGCCGCTTTGCGTGCCCTGGAGGCCCATTACTCTTGGAAGACTGGGGGCTCGATTGCCCCGCGACCGGTAACCCCGGCCGTGCGGCGCGAACTTGCCCGCAACCTGAGGCTCGATACGCTGGCCGCGGGCTTTCCGCTTGTGCCCATCCTGGTCTACCAGAAAGCCGACGGCACGATCCGTATCATGAACTCAGGCGCACCCCCGGTGTGGGCCTTGAAGCAGATCCTGGCGGCCGTCAAGGACTAAGGTGTGAGGCCGGAGGCCTCGGTCTTGGGGTCGCGACTCAAAAGCGCCGCCACCGCGGCCTCGGGGCTGCGGCCTGCGAACAGAACCTGGTAGACCTGCTCCGTGATGGGCATGTCGATGTGGCTTGCGCCGGCCAAGGCGTGCACCTCGCGGGCGCTCGCCACCCCTTCCACGGCCTGTCCGAGCTCTCCTATGATGTCGCCGAGCGATCGTCCGCGCGCGAGCGCAAGACCCACCCGCCGATTGCGCGACAGGTCATCTGTGCAGGTCAAGACCAGGTCGCCTACGCCCGACAAACCCATGAGCGTCTCGCTCCGACCCCCGACGGCGATACCAAGGCGCAGGAGTTCGGCGAGACCCCGCGTGATCAGAGCGGCGCGGGCGTTGGCACCGAAGCCCAGTCCGTCGCTGATCCCGGCGGCGATCGCCAAGACGTTTTTCACCGCCCCGCCGATTTCGGCGCCGATCACGTCGTCGCTCGTATAGATCCGCAGACGCTCCCCGCGGAGCCAGCATGCCACGGTCTCGGCGGTCGCCGGATCATCCGACGCGACCGTGAGCGCCGTCGGCAGTCCGGCCGCCACTTCGCGAGCGAAACTCGGTCCGGTCAACACGGTGGCGGGCCTTCCAGGCCGGATCTCGGCGTGGATCTCCGAAAGTCGTTTATGGGTGCCGGATTCCAGGCCTTTGGTGGCCCACGCCAGAGTGGTCTGGTCGTCGCAGAGCGGCGCTATCGCGCGCAGCACGGCCCTGAAGGCGCCGCTTGGGACCGCCAACAAGAGACCATCGGCGGTCTGGCAGGCCCGTTCCAGGTCGCTTTCGATCTCCAGGCCATCGGGAAAGCGGATACCAGGAAGGGCTGACGTGTGGACGCGTTCGTGCGCCAGCCGCGCCATGCGCGCCTCATCTGAGCCCCAGAGCAAAACCCGGCGCCCGAGGCGCGCAAGGACAATCGCAAGTGCGGTCCCCCACACTCCCGCGCCCAGGACACCGATCGTCTCCGATATCCTAGGCGGACCGGATGGCTCAGTGGGCGCTCGACCCATCTTGGGCTTCGCCGTCTTGTTTTTGTTGGTAGAGCATCTCGAAGTTGACGGGATTAATGAGCAATTGCGGGAAACCGCCCTTGCTGACGAGGTCGTTTACCACCTCACGGGCAAATGGCAGCAGGATGTTGGGGCACGCAATCTCCAGGACCTTTACGAGCTCCTCGTCGGGGACGCCCGTGATCCGAAACACACCGGCCTGCTTGGTCTCCGTGAGGAAGGCGGTGCGTTTATCCATGCGTGCTGTCACGGTCACGGCCAACACGACTTCGTAGAGTCCTTCCGCCGGGTTTATGTGGCCGTGTTCGATACCAAGCTGCATATCGACTTCCATCGCCGCCTTTTCAAGAAAAATGGCGGGGACATGTGGGGCCTCGAAGGAAATGTCCTTCACATAGATCTTTTCCAGACTGAAGACGATTTCCGGGTCCGTGTTTTGATCCGCCACGAGGGCTCCTTACTGTAAAGTGGTTGAACGAGGTTATTGGCCGGGTCCACATCCCCTCCTCCCCAAAAGGAAGGAGATTCCTACGGCGCTCACACACAAGCGGCTTGAGTCGCTTCGGTGGGTTCTTGGGCTAACAGAGCCTGATTGCGCTGCTCATATCTCCACAAGTATGACTTTCCACCTGTCTGGCGGTAGTCCCTTGAGGAACGTGAATTGTGTTACCACCCCCAACCAAAAGCAAGGACTCGGCGGACACGCCGCCGTCCGCGCCACGCCCGAGGGCGGTCCCAGCGGGGACCCGTCCCGGCCTGATGGGCCTTGCCCTTGACGACGGAGTGCCTCGTGCCCCAGCTCAGAGGCCCAGCAGCGGATCAAGCTCCCCTTTCACGTCCAGTTGCGCGAGTTCCCGGTAGCCGCCGACATGGAGTTCACCGATGAATATCTGCGGGACTGTGCTCGCGCCGCGCGCCCGATCGACCATTTCCTGACGCCGCGCGGGCTCTTCGTCCACGCGAATTTTCTCGACCGCGACCCCTTTTTTTTCGAGAAGACGCGAGGCCATCTGGCAGTAGGGGCACACACGCGTGGTGTACATCAAGACTTTGGCCATAAGGACCCTTACGATACGGTGGGGAGATTGGCGCTGCGCCATGCCGACATCCCGCCGACCAAGTTGCGCACGTCGGTAAAGCCCTCTTTGCGCAGCATCGCCGCCGCGCGCGCCGACCGCGCGCCGCTGGCGCAACAGAGAATGACGGGCTTCTCTTTGTATTTTTTCAGCTCTTGGCTGCGCGCCGCCATCTGTCCTAAAGGGATATTGATGGCGCGGGCAATATGTCCGCTCGTGAATTCTTGAGGTTCCCGAACGTCCACAATCACGGCGGCCTTGTGGTTCAGGATCTGGACGGCCTCCTGGCTCGTCACTTTTTGGCCGCTCGAGCTCCCATCAAGGGCAGAGCCCGCCGCCAGCAGGCCGCCGACGATCACGAGCGCCACAAAGAGGTACCAATGCGCGATGACAAACGCCGTCATAAGAGCCTCTCAGCGCGGATCAGGTAAGGTGCAGAACGCCATGCGCATGGCCCCGATGAGCTGCAGAATGCGGGGGTCCGCGATGCGGTAAAAGACCTTGTTCGCGTGTTTGCGCGAGGCCAGGATGCCCTTGTCGCGCAAAATGGACAAATGCTGGGAGATATTGCTCTGCGAAGTGCCCACCTGGACTACGATATCTTGTACACTCACCTCCGTGGCGGCGCCGAGTATGCAGAGGATCTTCAGTCGCAGCGGGTGTGCAATGGCCTTCAGCGCCCGTGACGCGAGCTGGATATCGTCCTCGTTGGTGATGAGGATATCTTCCAGCGGCTGGATGATCTCGGAAGGTACCATATCGACTCCCTTAGGTCGTAAGGACGAGTTACGGCACAGTAAGCCATTACCGGCCGGCTGTCGCCCGAAACAAAACATTATACAATATAAGTGGGATTTAAAAGACCGGCTAACGGAATCCCGCCCGGAGCGCGTTTGATGCCTTTTACACCGAAACCCCTGGTGCTCGTTATTTTGGACGGCTGGGGTCACAGCGATCAGATCGAAAACAACGCCATCGCGGCGGCCCGCAAACCGTGGTGGGACAAGACTTGGGCGTCGGCCAGTCACAGCCTCATCCAGGCGTCCGAGGCCGCCGTCGGTCTGCCATCGAAGCAGATGGGGAATTCCGAAGTCGGCCACCTGAACCTCGGTGCCGGCCGAGTCGTCTATCAGGAGTACACGCGCATCAACCGCGCGATCGCCTCGGGCGCGTTTTTCACGAATAAGACGCTGACAGATGCGGTGGATCTGGCCCGCGACAGCCACAAGAGCCTGCATGTGCTCGGACTCTTGTCGCCGGGCGGGGTCCATAGTCACGAAGACCACATCCACGCCATGGTTGAGCTCGCCGTGACCCGTGGCCTGAATCAGGTTTATCTGCACGCCTTTCTCGACGGGCGCGACACGCTCCCGCAGAGCGCCGGCGCCTCGCTTGCGGCGATGGAGGCCAAATTCGCGGCCCTTGGGCGCGGGCGCATCGCTTCCGTCATTGGGCGCTACTACGCGATGGATCGTGACCACCGATGGCCGCGCATCCAGGCCGCCTACGACTTATTGACCGCGGCCAAGGCCGACTATCGGGCGACGAGCGCCGCCGAGGCCCTGGCCCTCGCTTACGCGCGTGGGGAGACGGACGAGTTCGTCAAAGGCACGATCGTGGCCCCGCCGGGCGAGGCCCCGCGTCCCATCGACGATGGCGATGTGGTGGTGTTCATGAACTTCCGCTCGGATCGTGCCCGTCAGATCAGTCGGCCGTTCGTCGATCCGGCATTCGACGGCTTCGTCCGGGCGGCGCAGCCGCGCCTCGGGCGGTTTGTGAGTCTCACGGAATACCAGGCCGACTTCAATGTGCCCGTGGCCTTTCCCTCGGCGCGCCTCGTCAACGTCCTCGGGGCCTATCTGGCCGAACTCGGGAAGCGTCAGCTGCGTATCGCCGAGACCGAAAAGTATGCGCATGTCACGTTTTTCTTCAACGGCGGGGAAGAGTCGCCCTTCGAGGGCGAGGAGCGCGTCCTCGTGCCCTCGCCGACCGACGTGCCCACGTACAATCGCAAGCCTGAAATGAGCGCAAGCCAGGTCGCCGACGAGGTGATCCGGGCGGTGGCGGCCGGGCGCCATGATGTCATCATCTGTAACTTCGCCAATCCCGACATGGTCGGGCATACCGGGGATTTCGCAGCGACGGTGCGTGCGATAGAGGCGATCGACAAATGTCTGGCGCGCGTGGCCGAGGCGGTGCGGGCGAAAGGCGGCGAGATGCTGATCACCGCGGACCACGGTAATGCCGAGCAGATGTTCGATGCCGAGAGCGGGCAGGCCCACACGGCGCATACCACAAACCCCGTGCCGCTCGTGTATGTGGGGCGCGATGCGCGCATCAGCCCCCAGGGCTCCTTGGAGGACGTGGCACCGACCTTGTTGCGCCTCCTCAACATCACGCCGCCGTCCGAGATGACCGGACAATCGCTGATCGAGTTGGCGTGAACGCGGGGAGGCTTCGAAAGCGGCCGCTCACCAACTTGCTCGGCCGCCTCGCTCTGGTCCTCCCCATGCTAGTGACGTCCTGGGCCGCCTACGCTGGGCCCCGACAGGATCTGCGGCTCCTGCGGTCGCGTGAGGCGGCATTGCAGCAGCATCTCGATCAGACTCTCCGCGAACGCAGCAAGGCTCTTGATGCCCTGCGCCTCTCGGAGGACCGGGTCGCCCACGCCGAGCGCGCGCTCCTGCGGGCCCGGGCCGCGGTCAGTCGATCACGACAGAAGGTGCAAGTCCTCGCTGCGCGCGAGACCGCGCTACGTAAGACCGAGGCGCGCGAGCGCCATGAGCTCGACCGCCAGGCGCGCGCGGCCTATGCCACCGGCCGCCAGGGCGCGGCGCAGATCCTCTTTAGCCAGAAGGACCCGCAGTTCCTGGCGCGCATCATGACCTATTACGGTTATGTCCTGCGCGCCCGGGCGCGGCGTCTTGCGGCCCTGCGGCACACCACATCGGCCTTGCGGTCGGCCATGGCCGCCGACTCCGCGCAGACCGCCCGCCTGCGGCAACGGGCGCGCACGGAGGCAGTCCAAGCGCGCCGTTTCGACACGGCGCTCGCGCGTCGTACCGCGGCCGTAGGCGCCCTCAACCGCCGTGCCCGTTCCGGTCGTGCCCGTTTGGTGGCTTTGCGGCTGCGCGCCCGGCGATTGCGCGCGCTGGTGCAAGGGCTCCGCCGTCTGCCGAAAGTCGCAGGCCCGATCCCTCAGATGAAGGGCCCGTTTGCCAGATACCGCGGCCATCTGCCTATGCCCATCCCGGCCCGCTACCAGGCCTTGCGTATCGAGAGCGGCCCTGGGGGTCTCGGCCGCTGGGGTGGTGTCCTCATCCCCGGGCGATCGGGGGAGCCGGTGCGTGCCGTGTTCCCGGGGCGGGTAGTCTACGCAAATTGGTTGCGCGGTTACGGTTTGTTGTTGATACTGGAAAACGGGGGTGGGTATATGACGCTGTATGGCCATGATCAGGCCCTCTTGAAGCATGTAGGGGATGTGGTTCGCGCCGGAGAGGTCATCGCCACCGTCGGAGACAGCGGCGGGTTCTCACGCCCGGGGCTCTATTTCGACATCAGCCACGACGGCCAGCCGCTCAATCCCTTGGTTTGGTTGGCGCGTTGAGCGCATTTTTTGGAGAATTTTTGCGATGAAGAAGAGCCTCACTCGCTACGCCCTGATCCTGTTGGCGGGCGTCTTCCTGGGGGCCGGCCTCACGGTCGAGCGCGCGGTGGAGGCTGATCGGGCCGCGCATGAGCGCGCGACCCTCTCGCAGCTCCCGCTGCGCGAGCTTCGGACCTTTGCGGAGGTCTTCAACATCGTCAAGGCGGAGTATGTCGTTCCGGTCAGCAGCCGCACATTGATCGACAACGCCCTGCGCGGCATGGTCAATAATCTCGACCCGCATTCCCAATACCTTGATCCCCGCCAGTATCGCCAGCTCCGTGTCGACACCACCGGGCGCTTCGGCGGCGTCGGTCTCGAGGTGACGGAGTACAAAGGTTTTCTGAAGGTCGTAACCCCCATTCACGGCACGCCGGGAGGCCGTAGTGGCATTAAACCGGGCGATCTCATCGTCCGCATCAACGGGACCTTCATCCAGGGGCTGTCGCTGCGCAAGGCCGTGCGCCTGCTGCGTGGGCGCCCCGGATCCACGGTTGCGCTCACAGTCTTGCGCAAGGGGCAGGCCCAACCCCTGACGTTTCGGCTCGAGCGCCAGATCATCAAGATCCATAGCGTCGCGGGGCGCCTGCTCGCGCCCGGATATGCTTACCTGCGCATCTCCGAATTTCAGGGAGACACTGGTAAGGGCGTAACGCGCGCGCTTACGCATCTGATTGCGGCGAATCATGGTCCCCTGAAGGGGCTCGTGCTTGACCTTCGCGACAACCCCGGTGGCGTATTGAACGCCGCGGTCGCGGTTTGTGACGACTTCATGAACCATGGTGTCGTCGTGAGCACACGCGGCCGCATACCGAGCTCCGACGTCGTGTTCCGCGCCCACGGGCCGGATCTGCTGCATGGCGCGCCTATGGTTGTACTCGTGAACGGCGGTTCGGCGTCGGCCGCCGAGATCGTCGCAGGTGCGCTCCAGGACAATCGCCGCGCGGTCATTATGGGCACCAAGACCTTCGGCAAGGGCAGTGTGCAGACGATCATGCCCATGGGCAACGGGGGCGCCTTGCGTCTCACGACGGCCCGCTACTTCACGCCCAATGGCCGCTCGATCCAGAATCTCGGGATCGCGCCCAATATCGTGGTTCACGAAGGCAAGTTCGTATCGGCGGCGCCCAACGGCTTCCTGCGCGAGACGAACTTGCCGGGACATCTTGCCAACCCCAACCCGCCCAAGACCGCACCGAAGCCGCACGCGCTTTCGCCGGCCACGCGCAAGCTGCTCGACGAGGACTACCAGCTGCGCGAGGCGTTTGACTTGTTGCGGGGTATCTCGATATTCCGGCACTTGAAGGGGTGATGCTATGGCACGCAAGGACGCTTTGCCGATCAAGATACGACCGCTTCAACCCAATGATCTCCCGGGGATCATGCTGCTCCACCGGGAGCTTGGGTGGAATCCCGCATTCAAGGCCGATGGCAGCACGCTGGGCCAACGTCTCGCCGCGCTGATTACCGAGGAAAACGCGCTCTTGCTCGTGGCCGAGCATGACCGCGCGGTGGTGGGTTACGTGCATGGAGAGATCGTGACCCACCTCCTGTTCGCTGGTCGTGAACTCTATGTGACGGAGCTCTTCGTCATCGCCGAGGCGCGCGGCCGGGGGGTCGGCAAGGCCTTGATGGCGGCCATCGAGAGTGAGGCCGCGACCCGCAAGTGTTTCCGGATCAGCGTCTTAAATAGCCGCGAACGCGACTCTTACCGGCGCGGGTTCTACCCCTCGCTCGGCTACGAAGAACGGCCGAGCATGGCGAGCTTCACCAAGCGGCTGGACTGGGGCTGAGCGGACCTTTTTCCGCGCCCTCGCTCCCCGGTCCTGGCGCCTACCAAAACGCGCCGCAGTGCTCCGCCTATAACCGCGCAGCGGTTTAGGGGGTGGTGAAGCGGCGAGCCGGCTCCTCGCATGTCCTTATTGTGAAGCCCTCTTTCTTACCAAAAAGGAATATGCGCAACGTCACGCACTGAGCTGCCTGCTATGCTTAAGGTGTGGCGCGACCCTGACCCGCCGGCGCAAGCGATGAACGCCTGTTTTCTGTGAGCAGGAGGCTAGTGAGTATGTGGACGTGGAGACGGAGGGTGGAGGCGCTTGCTACGCTCGTCGGTGGGATCGTGGCCGTGCCGGCGGGGGCGCACCCGGTCAATGTCTCGGTCGGGGCTTCGACCCTGGGTTATGGTGTGCAGGTCTCGACTGCGCTCATTCCCGGGACTTTGGATCTCGCCGTGGGCATCAACCACTTAAGCGAGAGCCGCTCGGGGACCTATGCGAGCTCGAACAACAGCATCCCCTATCAGGGGAACGTGCGGCTCCAGACCATACCCGTGCTGTTCAATTATTACCCGCTCTCAGGGGCGTTTCGCTTCACAGCCGGCGTCATGATCAATGAGAATCGCGTGACCGCCTATTCCTCGGACCCCACCGGGAATTATGTGATCAACGGGCAACCCTATTCCGGGAGCACGGTGGGCACGTTTACCGGCCTGGCTACCTACCGGCGTCTCGCACCCTACTTCGGCATAGGCTGGGGGAGCAAAGCGGCGCGTCACCCGGGCTTTTCCATGGGCTTCGATATCGGCGTGCTCTTTACCGGGAGCGCCAACGTTCAGCTGAGCGCGAGCAACTCCGCCAATAATTCCACGCTCGCCTCCAACGTCGCAGCGGCCCAGGCGCAGGCCAACGCCCGCGCGAGCCGCTACAAGCTTTGGCCGGTCGTGGGTCTGCGTCTAGGCTACGATTTCTGAGGGACGGGGGGGTGCCGCGCGCCTGCCACCCCTAGGTCTTTGCTTATTCGGGCCTGCGTCCCAGGTCGAGCAAGGACCACGCGAGCAATAGGAAGCCCGGTACCCCGACCGCGATTTCCAGGACGCCCAGGTAGCGGGCGACGAACGCGGGGTGGGTCACGCCGAAGATCATGAGTCCCGCGGCCGCGAGCATGCCGCCAAGCAGTCCAATCATGATGCGGCGATGGCGTACACGCATGTCGTTCGCCAGGCGCTCGATCTCGTCGGACTGTGCGCGGACTGAGAGCTCCCCGTCTTTGGCCTGCTTGAGTGCAGCGCCCAGGTAGCGCGGGATCTCCGGGAGCACATGGATCCAGTTCGGGTACTCTTTGCGAATGGCGTCCCATACCGCCCGCGGGCCGAGTTGCTCGCGCATCCACCGCTCCAGGAAGGGTTTGGCGGTGATCCAGAGATCCAGGTCCGGGTAGAGACGCCGCCCGAGCCCTTCGATATTGAAGAGGGTCTTCTGGAGCAACACGAGCTGAGGCTGGACCTCCATATTGAAGCGCCGCGCGGTCTGGAAGAGGCTCAAGAGCAGACGGCCAAAGGAGATGTCCTTGATTGGTTTGGCGAAGATCGGCTCGCACACCGTCCGGATTGCACCCTCGAGCTCGTCGACGCGTGTGCTCTTGGGAACCCAGCCCGCGCGCACATGCGCTTCCGCGATGCTACGGTAGTCCCGATTCAGGAAGCCCAGGATGTTCTCGGCCAGGTAATATTTATCATCGGCGCTCAGCGTCCCCATGATCCCGAAATCCACCGCCCGGTATTGGCCGCTGAAGGATACGAAGATGTTGCCCGGGTGCATGTCGGCATGAAAGAAACCGTCGCGGAACGCCTGTGTAAAAAAGATCTCCACCCCGTTGTGTGCGAGCTTGCGAAGGTCGACGCCGTTTGCGATCAAGGCCTCTCGATTCGAGATCGGCACGCCCGTGATCCGCTCCATCACCATCACCGTGCGGCGGGTGTAGTCCCAGAAGATCTTGGGGACATAGAGGAGCGTCGAATCCAGGAAGTTGGTGCGCAACTGGCTCGCGTTGGCCGCCTCATGGGCCAAATCCATCTCGTCGTGCACGACCTTCTCGTACTCTTTCACCACCTCGAGCGGTCGCAGCCTGCGGGCATCCGGCCAATAACGTACGGCCAGCTGCGCCAAGGTCTGGAGAAGCGCCAGATCGCGTCTCATGATGATTTCGATGCCCGGCCGCAGCACCTTGACCGCCACTTCGGTTCCATCGTGCAAGGTGGCGAAGTGGACCTGCGCGACCGATGCCGAGGCCACGGGCGTCATGTCGAAGGTGCGGAAGGCCTGAGCGAGTGGCATACCGTAGGCGGTTTCGATGAGGGCTGCGGCCTGATCGCTTGGGAACGGTGGCACGCGATCCTGGAGGCGCGCGAGCTCGACCACGATGTCGTCGGGTATAAGGTCGGGCCGCGTCGACAGCATCTGCCCGAACTTGATGAAGATGGGTCCCAGCTCCTCCAGGGCGCGTCGCAGCCGCTCGCCCCGGGAGGCCGTTGTCGACCGCCACCGCCAGGGCGCGAGCCGCATGACGTAGGCGTAGGGCCTGAAGAGGTGGAGGTTGACGACGAACTCATCCAGACCATGGGAGATGAAGACCGCAGCTATCCGTAAAAGGCGGCGCGCGCGCCCGAAGGTCAGCATCACCGTCCCTTAAGGCGCCGCACGCGCTGGCCGAGCCGTTCCACGTCGTCCCTCAGGGTATCCACGGCCGCCAGAAACTCGTCCATCTCCCAGGGGCGCGGCAGGGCCCGTTCCTCGTCTTGCAGGAAGACCACCCCGTTCGCCGCAAGACGTGTGGCGGCGTATCGCAGAGACCCCCCGACGCGGCGCAGGCCGCGCACCACAAAGTGTGCCGGGACATCGCCCATGATGTTTGCGAGCGCCTCCTGCCAATCCACCGGCGCGTTTTCGAAAAGACGTTTCATGGCAAGCGCGGTGTCGATATCGCCTTCCATCTTGAGTCCGGAGGCGACGATCTTTTGGGTCTGCTCGGGCTTCGCGCGCACGAGCGCCAGGAGCTGCATAGCCGAGCCGCGCACCGTGACGTCGCAGCTTCCATCGGGCGCTCGCACTACGATGCGATCCTTGGCGAATGCCAGATCGAACGACAGGGCTGGTGCCTCGAGCGCCACGCGTACCGAGCGGCCCGCGAGCGCGCCCATGCCCGCGCGCGCCTCCGGATCCAGGCGGAAAGGCGCGTTCAGTATCTGTTCCAGGGCGAAAAAAGCGATGCGCACACCTACCCCCGTTGGGCGCGGCGTGGCGCATACAGCACCACCGAGTCCGCGATCTTGTCGTGGAAACCCTGCTTGCGCGCGTCCCAGGCGATCCACAGGAATCCCAAGCCCAGGGTCGCGTAGGACACTAGGTATCCGAGGTTACGCAGGAGCGCTTGATTCACGCTCAAGGGCCCCAGGGTGTGCGCATCGACGAGATGGCAGGAGAGCAGCAATTTCCCCGGCGTTCCAAGAAACTTCACCCAGAAGACCACCGAGTAGACGATCCCAAATATGAGTCCGAGGAGTTGGCGCAAGGGGTGGGCCGCCATGGCCTGGGCGATCGCCACGAGAGTCAGGTGCGTGGGCCAGCGTGTCGGAACCAATGCTCCCATCACCGGCAGCAGCACGATATTGTCGATCAGATCCGCGGCCATGCGCCGCCAGAATCCAGCGTAACAGAGGTTTGCCGTCGCCTCACCCGACCGATGCCCCGTGGACGGAAGCGCGGTCGCCATCAGAGTTTGTAGCCTCTGTGTACGGCCACGATCCCGCCTGTGAGGTTCCAGTACTCCACGCGCCGAAGCCCGGCGCCCTCCATCATGGCTTTGAGCCCTTCCTGGTCCGGATGCTTGCGAATCGACTCCACCAGGTACTGGTAGCTCTCTTCGTCCCGCGCGACATAGCGCCCGAGTTTCGGGACCACGCCGAAGGAGTAGGCGTCATACAGGCGCCCGAAAAGCTGCGATCGGGGGTGGGAGAACTCGAGCACGATGCAACGCCCCCCGGGCTTGAGTGCCCGGCGCATGGCGGCCAGTGCCAGTTCCTTGCGGGTCACATTGCGCAGCCCAAACCCGATCGTTATGAGATCGAAGGTATTGTCCGGAAACGGCAGCGCCTCGGCATTGGCCTGGACGTAGCTTACCGAGTCGGTCACCCCTTTATCGATGAGGCGGTCGCGGCCGACGCCGAGCATGGCTTCGTTTATGTCGCTCAGGATCACAAGGCCCTTGTCTCCGGTACGCCGGGCCATGGCCGCCGCTAGGTCGCCCGTGCCGCCAGCCAGATCCAGGACGCGCTCACCGGGTTTGGCGGCGGCAAGCCCCAAGGCGAATGCCTTCCAGACGCGATGCAAGCCCCCCGACATGAGGTCGTTCATGAGGTCGTAGCGGCTGGCGACCGACCTGAAGACGCGCCCGACGAGCCGCCCCTTCTCGCTCTCCGAGACCTCGCGGTAACCGAAATGGGTGCTGGGTTCTGTCTGCTCGTTGTCCATATCTTAGGCTCGCCCGTGCCCGGCTTGTTCCAGGCGGTTCAAGTATTCGTTCCAGAGCGTCTCCTGGTTCAGGCCCAGGTTATGGAGCAGATCCCAGGAGTAGATCCCCGTGTCATGGCCGTCATCGAAGCGCAGCAATACCGCGTAGGTCCCGACCGGGTCCACCCCGACGATATTGACCGACTCCTTGCCGACCTGTAGGACTTCTTGGCCTGGACCATGTCCGCGCACTTCGGCCGAAGGCGAATATACGCGCAGGTATTCGGCCGGGAACTCGAACCGGCTCCCGTCGGTGAACACCACCTCGAGAATGCGGGATTTTTGATGCAGCTTGATGTCGGTCGGCCGAACCGTGTTTTTGCGCATGCGTAGAGGGTCTCCTAGCGCCACCGTTGCGCCTGACACAAAAGCGTCATACTGTTTGTGTTGAATGGGCGACAGGGAGGACATCATGCCTGGAAAGATCCTTGTTGTCGACGATGAGCCGGCAATCCGCGCCATGGTCCGGTTTGCCTTGAAGCAGGCCGATTTTAGCTGCGCCGAGGCGCAAGATGCCGAGGAGGCGCAGGCACGTTTGCTGGCCGATCTCCCGGACCTCATTTTGCTCGACTGGATGCTGCCCGGTCTGGACGGGGTCGACTACGCCAAGCGCTTGCGCCGGGAGCGCTTGACCCAGAACATCCCCATTATCATGCTCACCGCCCGCACTGAGGAAGAGGACAAGGTCCGGGGGCTCAATACCGGCGCCGACGATTTCATGACCAAGCCGTTCTCGCCTCGCGAGCTCATTGCGCGGGTGCGCGCCGTGTTGCGGCGTACGGCCCCCATGGCGTCGGATGACATCGTGGCCGTGGGCGGCCTGCTGCTCGATCCGGCCACCCACAAGGTTCTCGCCGACGATGAGCGCCTGACCCTGGGGCCCACCGAATTTCGGCTGCTGCATTTCTTTATGACCCATCCCGAGCGCGTCCATAGTCGTGAACGGGTGCTCGATGCTGTGTGGGGGAGCAATACGTATATTGACGAGCGCACGGTCGACGTGCACATTCGACGTCTACGCAAGGCGCTCACGCCGAGCCGTTATGATCGTTACGTTCAGACCGTACGAGGGGTCGGGTATCGATTTTCTGGAGATCAATAGGCTTGCATCCCGAGTTGCGGCGCGATTTGTGGGTGGCTTTATCGGTCGCCACGGTGGGCGGCCTGCTGGGGTCGGCCTTCGGCCATCCCGTGACCGGGGTTTCGGTTGCGCTTGGGTTTCTGATCACGCTGCTGTTCGTCAAATTGGCGCGCCTCCATCGCTGGCTTGTGCGCGGCCGACCCTCACCCATCCCGGAACTCGGCGGTCTATGGGACGAGGTCATACGCGAGGTTCACAAGGGGGATCGCGCCAGCGAGCGTCATAAGGAACGTTTGACGGGGCTCTTCGATCGCCTGCAGGCGGCCGCGAGCGCCATGCCCGACGCCATGGTCGTCCTTACCCAGCGCGATGTCATAGAATGGGCGAACCCCCCCGCCGAGCGGCTGCTCGGCCTGCATGCCGAGCGCGATGCAGGCGCGCGTATCGTCCATCTAATCCGCGACCCGGCGTTCGGGGCTTATCTTGCCGCTGGCGATTATCATGAGCCGCTGATACTGAAGGGCCCGGTCGACCCGCTCGAGGTCATCGTACAGATCATCCCCTTTGGGGCGCGGGAAAAGCTCGTGATGGCGCGCGACGTCACTCATGTGAAGCGGCTTGAGGAAATGCGTCGGCACTTCGTAGCCGACGTCTCCCACGAATTGCGCACACCCCTGACCGTCTTGCAGGGTTTTCTGGAGACCTTCGCGGATCTTGCCGACGCCAAAGACGATGAAACGCGTTCGGCCATCGCGCTCATGCGCGAACAGGTCGAGCGCATGCGACGGCTCGTCGATGATCTCTTGTCCCTTTCGCGACTCGAAACCACGCCCGCCCGCGCTCATGACGAGGCGATCGACATGGCGGCTTTCCTGCAGGGACTGTCGAGTATCGCTGTGGCGTTGAGCGCCGAGCGCCGGCATGTCATAGAGGTCGAGGCGGACGGCCCTGATCTGATCGGGAACGCGGAGGAGTTACGCAGCGCTTTCACAAATCTCGTGCAAAACGCCATCCGTCACACCCCGGCCGGGGGCACCGTTCGCCTCAGTTGGCGTGCCGATGCCGTGGAGGGGCGTTTCGCTGTGATCGACACGGGCGAAGGCATAGCCGAACGCCATATCCCGCTGCTTACCGAACGTTTTTATCGGGTCGATAGCGACCGCGCAAGGGCCTCGGGCGGTACGGGCCTCGGGCTTGCCATAGTAGCCCAGGTCCTTTTGCGCCACGATGCGCGTCTCGTCGTCGAAAGCGCTCTTGGTTTCGGCAGTACATTCACATGCGTGTTTCCGTCTAGCAGACTTAAGACCGGGTCCCTGCGTTCGCCCCTATCGCCGTCCGCGGTATAATGGGGCCATGCAACTTGACGCCGTGTCCACCCACCGCGTCCTCATCAACCTCTGGAAGCCCTTTCTGGTGTTGGTCGGCGGACTATTCGTGCTGCGCTCCATAAAGCGCGGCCTATACCGCGCGCTTGGGCTGTGGCAGTGCAACCGTCTTTTCTCGGCGAACGCCCTGCGTGCGATCGGACGCTTCATCATCGCTCTGCTCTACACTCCGCCCTTGCTCGCCACTCGGCGAATCGCAGGCTTCCAGCTAAGCGGGGCGCTCGACACCTTCGCGGGACTCCTGGCGGTCTTGGGCGCCAGCATGGTCGCGGTGCGGAACATTTTGAGCAACATCACGGCCACTTTCTTCATGCTGATATGGCGCCCCTATCGGCTCGGTCCGCCTATTGAGGTCGTGCCCGACGGCATCCGGAGTAAGGATTGCGACTCCAACCGTATGTACGCCCCGGTCGAGGCGCCCCACGGGAGCACCGTGCTCATACCCAACAACCTGTTCTTTCAGAAATATGTGTGTCGTTTGCCCTTATCAGTCAAGGTGACGGTGATGTTGTCCACGCCACGGCGCGCGGGTGTGGTTTGCGGCGAAGACGAGGGTCGGGTGTTCGAACGTGGCTGGCCTGCGCAGGGGTAGCCTGGCCATCCAGGCCTGCGGCGGCGCCCGGATTTGTCCATTCGCGGCGTCGTCGTCGCTCCCGTGGGCCGCGTGTGTGTCCGGGAACCGCCGGTCTCGCGCCCATCGCTTCATCCTATTACTCGTGCTGGCCCTGGCGGGGGTGGCGAGCGCATACGCCAGCAAGGGGCTCGCCGCGCCCAAGCACCGTCTGAGCGGGCAGGCGGGGCTGGGTTACGCAGCGGCCACCGGTACCAGCAATACGCGCACTCTGGATACCCGCGATCGGGTCCGCTACGGACGGGGCCTCTGGCGCTTCACGGGGAGATTGAGCTACGACTACGCCTCGAGTCTCGGGCTCGTGAGCGCGAATCGCTTAGTCGTCAACGTGAAGGGCGCCCACTATTTCAGCGGCGAGAAGGAAAATTTCTTCCTTCTCGCCCTGCGTTATGATCGCAACCCTTTCGACGGTTACCGACACTATCAAGTCGAGTCCGTGGGCGCAGGCCATCGTTTCCTACGCCACGGGTCGATGCGCTTCAAGGTCGATGGCGGCGTCGGCTACCGCCAGAACTACTATCTCGCGGGCGGCTATGAAAACGCCCCCATGGTGCGATTGGGCGCGGATTATCGCTGGCGCCTCGGAAAAAAGACGATCTTCAGCCAAAGGCTCACGGCCCTCGCCACGACCGCGGGCACGCTCCTCACTTCGACCACGGGGCTCACCGCCCCGATAAGTGGGAATTTCGCCCTTAAGGTCTCCGAGATTGTCGATCACTACACGAGCGCGCCCGTGGGCTTCGTGCCCACGTCGACCTTTACGACGCTGAACCTCATCTATTCTTTCCCTTGAGATCTCTTGAGTCGCCATCGCAAGTGCCATGTACAAGCGCCGCGCCCGTCTGACCTTCCTGTCGTCCACGCCGGACTTAGCCGCGCGTGCAGCGCGCATTGCGGCGGCACTGGGGGCGTCTTGGATTGAGGCGCGCGCCTGCCTTGTCGGCACTACGGTCACCGATTGCGACCTTCTCGTGACCTTGGATGCCGCGGCCCTTGCGGTGTGTCAGGCCCCCCCGCCCGGATGCCGCCATGTGCACTGGCCCCTCTCACCGTCTTGTAAGGATCGTGATATCGCGACTTATGTCGAGAGCCTGGTCGGTGGTATGCGGCTTCTGGCGCGTCTCGACGCGTCGGGCGCGCCCAACGCCTGATGCTGGGCTTGGTATACATCCCGCGTTCGAATCCGGCGAGGGGTTTACACCACGTCCGTAGACTCGACCATGTGCTGCGCCCACACACAAAATAAGCACGTTTATCGCGTGTGCCGCTCTTTTCACTCCCCCTCTACTGTCATAGTCGTGTCACAAATGGCCACTACGATGGCGCCGTTCGTCAAGCTAGGCTCGGGTCCGCCCTGGGCCATCCGCAACAACACTGGGGGGAGTATGAAACGCATTTCTCGAGCAACGCTGGCAGGTCTCGTTCTGGCCTGCGCGGGTGTGGGCCATGCCTATGCCGGAAAGGGGTTTTTTGGAGGGATGAAGGTCAATGGCGACATCCGCGCCTACGACTTCACGCGCCACTATAGCGGACCCGTCGCCGGCCAACAGGCGTTCTCCTTAGGGGGCGCACTCAATGTCCTGAGCGGATCCGTGGGCGGTTTCGGGGTGGGCCTCACGTTCTATACCGCGCACTCCCTGGGCCTGAACAACTCCAACCCCGCGCTGGTTGACGGGACGTTGGCAGGCCTCGACGGCATCGATACCCTGGGTCAGGCTTTTGTTCAGTACGCAAACCGTAAGGTCCTGGTGCGCGCAGGCGACCAGTCCATCACGAGCCCCTGGGTGAACCCCTCGGACTCGCGAATGATCCCGGCCACCTACCAAGGCTTGCTGGCTGCCGTAAAGCCTATCAAGGGCCTTACGATCTCGGCCATGCGCATCACCCGCTTCAAGAGCCGCACCTCCAATCATTTTTCGCAGACGGATCTGTACAACTCCACGGGGACCTTCAACATCGGCGGTACCGGTGGCCTCACGGGCAAGACGGAGTCGGGTCTCGCCGCCGTCGGCGCGAGCTACCACGCCGCGGGCCTGAAGACCGGCGTGTGGGGCTATCAGTTCTACGGCCTTGCCAAAATGGCCTATGCCGAGGGCTCTTACACCCTACCGGGTGCCGGGAGCGTGAAGCCCTTCGTGGGTGCCCAAGTGCTCCGCGAAACTGGCTCCGGCCAGCAGTATCTGGGCCCGGTCGACGCCACGGTGTATGGCGCCATGGCAGGGGTCAAGTACGCCGAAAGCCAGCTGAGTGTGGGTTACAACGATCTTCCGGCTCATCCGGGCGCCTTCGGAAACGGTGATGTCGTCTCGCCCTACACCACGGGCTACGCGACCGATCCCCTGTATACGACCTCGATGATTCAGGGCATGGTCGATCGCAAAACCACGGGGCATGCGGTCAAGATCGCGGCCACGACCTTCCTGCTTCAGCACAAGCTGCGCGTCATTGCGAGCTTCGCCGACTACTTCAACACCGTCTACAGCGGGTACAGCTCGGCGCGCACCAACGAGGCGGATTTGGACCTGACCTATTTCCTGGGCGGTCCCCTGAAGGGCCTGTCGGTCCGTGACCGTGTGGGTGTCGCCCATAATCTGCCGGTCGTTCACCGCTTCGTCTATAACCGCATCATGGTCGAGTACGACTTCTAGGCGGCAGCAATCTGGGGTGCGGGCCGCAGCATGTGGCCGCACCCCTGCTTCTCTTGTTCTCAAGTGGCCCTAAAGGAGGCGCCATGGAGTCTTGCACCGATGGTGCCGCCATCCGGAAGAGCTGTGGCATAATGGGCGGTATTACCCCCACCTCTGGGGAGTTGTACCCATTTGCCGAGGAGTTGGCAGGATCCCCATCGATGGAACCCGCGCAGAACGCCACCAAGATCACGATCCGCAATTTGCATTTCTATTACGGGAAGGAAGCCGCCCTCCACGACATCAATCTTTCCGTCGCCACCAAGATGGTGACTGCGTTCATCGGGCCTTCCGGGTGCGGCAAGTCGACCTTGCTGCGGACTTTCAATCGTATGTACGAGCTGTATCCGGATCAGAGGGCGACCGGCGAAATCCTGTTGGATGATCGCAACGTCCTGCTCCCGGGAGAGGACCTTTATCGCCTACGCTCGCGCATCGGGATGGTCTTTCAGAAACCGACCCCGTTCCCCATGTCGATCTACGAGAACGTGGCGTTCGGTATTCGGCTCTACGAGCGCCTTCCCAAGGCCGAACTCGATGACCGCGTCGAGGAGGCCTTGCGCCAAGTCGCCCTATGGGACGAAGTCAGCGCCAAGTTGGGTCAGAGCGGCACCAGCCTTTCGGGGGGGCAGCAGCAGCGACTGTGCATGGCGCGCGCGGTGGCCTTGAAGCCCGAGGTCTTGCTCCTGGACGAGCCGGCGTCGGCCCTCGACCCGATCTCCACCCTCAAGATCGAGGAGCTGATCTACGAGCTGAAACAGAACTACACGATCGTCATCGTGACCCATAATATGCAGCAAGCGGCGCGCGTTTCCGACTATACTGCTTTCATGTATCTGGGTCGGATCGTCGAATTTAGCGACACGAACACCATATTCACAAACCCGGCGTCGAAGCAGACGGAAGACTACATTACCGGGCGATACGGTTGAGAAGCCAGGAGTGACCATGGAGTCCCACATCAATCCGCACATCTCACGCCGTTATAACGCGGAGCTCGAGGATATCCGTACGCGCGTCCTCCATATGGGCGGCCTCGTCGAACAGCAGATCGTCGATGCGATGGCGGCCTTGGTGAAGGGCGACTCCGTTCTGGGCGATGAGGTGATCAAGAACGACTACAAGGTCAATAACATGGATGTCACCATCGACGAGGAGTGCAACCAGATCATCGCGCGTCGCCAGCCGACCGCGAGCGACCTGCGCCTTGTCATGGCGGTGATCAAGACGATCACAGACCTTGAGCGCATCGGGGACGAGGCCGAGAAGATCGGGCGCATGGCCGTGCGTCTGGCTGCCGAGGAACGTCCCAAGGATGGCTACGTTGAGGTTCAGTCGCTCGGCAACCATGTGCGGCAAATGGTGCACGACGCCCTCGATGCGTTTGCGCGCCTCGACATGGAGGCGGCGGTGCGGGTCGCCCGCGAGGATCGTCAGGTGGACAAGGAGTACGACGGCCTCATGCGCCAGATGATCACGTTCATGATGGAGGATCCGCGGACCATTTCGCGCGTCCTGAACGTCATATGGGCGATGCGGGCACTGGAGCGGATCGGCGATCACGCCCGCAACATCTGCGAGTACGTCATCTACCTCGTCAAGGGCAAGGACGTGCGTCACACGAGCCTCGAGCAGATAGAGACCGAGATCCTCGGTCGCCCGGATTCGCGCCCCCTCTAGGGGGCCGAATGGCCCTCACGCAGCCAGCGGGCGACGGTGGCTGCGTAGTAAGTCAAGATGCCGTCGGCACCGGCCCGACGCAGGGCGATGAGCGATTCCCAGACGACCTTGCGTTCGTCGAGCCAGCCGTTCTGTGTGGCGGCCTTGAGCATCGCGTACTCACCGCTCACATGATAAGCCAGGGTCGGCACGCGAAATGCCTCTTTGATCCGATAGATTATATCCAGATAGGGAAGCCCCGGCTTCACCATGACCATGTCAGCCCCTTCAGCGAGGTCCATCCCTACCTCATGGAGGGCCTCGTCACCGTTGGCCGGGTCCATCTGGTAGGTCGACTTGTCGGCCTGTCCGAGGGCCTCGCCGGAACCCACGGCATCGCGGAACGGACCATAAAAGGCCGACGCGTATTTGGCCGCGTAGGCCAGGATCTGGGTGTGCCGGAAGCCCTCATCCTCGAGCGCCTTGCGAATGGCGCCTATCCTCCCATCCATCATATCCGAGGGGGCTACGATATCCGCGCCCGCGCGGGCGTGGCTCAAGGCTTGGCGGACGAGGACCTCCGTGGTCTCGTCATTCATGACGTAGCCGGAATCATCGATCAGGCCGTCTTGGCCGTGGATGGTGAAGGGGTCGAGGGCGACATCAGTGATGACCCCGAATTCGGGGAGCGCCGCCTTGAGGGCGCGCACGGCGGTCTGTGCCAGACCCTCCGGGTTGAAGGCCTCCTCGGCCTGCGCCGACTTCTTGCCCTTAGGCACGACCGGAAACAAGGCCACGGCCGCCAGGCCATCCGCTGACCATACACGCGCCGCCTCCACGAGGCGGTCGACGGACAAGCGCTGGATACCCGGGAGCGCCGCAATATCCTCGCTTCGGCCCTGGCCCTCTATGACGAAGGCCGGCATGATCAAGTGCGATGCCGAGAGCGAATGCTCACGTACGAGATTCCGCGAGAAACCGAGCCTGCGGCTACGGCGCATGCGGGTGAGAGGGAAGGGGGCGCGACTGCGAGCAAATGACATGTCGCCAGATTACCGCGCTTGCGGTTTGGCGGGAAGGGGCTTGCGAATTCGCGACGAGATCGATGCCGCGCATGGCAGACGAGCCCCGGAGGACCCGCCTGCCCACTCCTCTAGCGACGGCCTTTGTTGACCTTCTTCTTCGGCGCGACCTTCTTCACCGCCGCCTTCTTTTTGGGTGCCGCTTTCTTGGGCGCCACCTTCTTCGGTGCGACCTTCTTCTTCGG
>JAJYHM010000022.1:38718-93734 GCA_021784755.1 Pseudomonadota bacterium | reverse complement strand
GCGACCTTCTTCACGCTGGCCTTTTTGGGCGTGGCCGCTACCGCCGTGGCCTTCTTCGGTGCCGCTTTCTTCTCCGTCACGGCGTTTTGCAGGGCCGGCTTTCCGGTCGCGGCGGCGCTGATCGGCTGCGGCTTGACGGCCGCGGGCTTCGGTTTGGCCACCGGGGCCGGTGTCGCCACCGGACGTAAGGTGGCCAAGGGGTGGATGTGGCCCTCAATGATGTTCGCGACGTTCCTAAAGATCTCCTGCACGTCGCCTTCGCCCACAATCCTGCGCAGCTTGTTTTGGCTCTTGTAGTAGGCGATCAACGGGGCGGTCTGCTGTTCGTAGACATCGAGGCGTTTGCGTATCGTCTCTTCCTTGTCGTCCGCCCTCTCTTGCAACGAGCCGCCGCACTTGTCGCAGCGCCCCGGCACCTTGGATGCCTGGAAGTAGATGTTATACATCTGGCCGCAGTCGGCACAGGTCCGCCGGCCGGTCAGGCGTTTCAGGAGGATCTCGTGGTTGACGTCGACGAGAAGCGCAAGTTGCAGAGGTTGGCCGAGGCGCGCGAGGAGGGAATCGAGGGCTTGCGCTTGGGGGTTGTTGCGCGGAAAGCCGTCCAGTATGAAGCCATTTTTCGCATCGGCCTGGCTCAGCCTGTCCTGGATCATTCCGAGCACGATCTCATCGCTCACGAGCTGCCCGTTGTCCATCGCCGCCTTGGCCCGCTTGCCAAGCTCGGTCCCCGCGGCGACCGCCGCCCGAAGAAGGTCGCCTGTGGAGATTTGGGGAATCTTGTACTTTTCGACCAACAGTTTTGACTGTGTCCCTTTCCCGGAGCCCGGTGCTCCCAATAACACGATTCGCATGGTAGTCTCGCTTTTAGTCTCGAATTGACCAGGTTGTGGTTCGTTATTTGTTTTCCCTGAGCAGGGTCTGTCCCATATCGTAAGCTACATTCTGCCTCCCTTGCCGTCAATGTTTTTGGAGGAACAAGCGAAGGCAAAAAAAGTCTGCGACACATCCTGTATTCCGGACCTTTTTGCGTTACGCTAGCGGCACTTTGCGGGGCTGGTTCTGGGGCCTCGCCTGCGGAGAGGTACTTCTCGATGCCAGACATACCAGACTTTAACGATACGGAGCTGTGGGTAGTCCGGTCGGCAGTTGCGGAGCGCTACGGCAAGGCCGTGCCCCTGGAGGCCGCTGATAGTGAGTTGCGGCTCGACCCCGACTCGCCGGTCTTGACTGTCTGCCCCACCCTCTTCTGGGCCGAACGCGGAGCCAGCTTCGTGGTCTTCAAGGTTGGCGAAGGCCGCTATCGATGCCAATTCTTCTATGGTCCCAACGAGCACTACGGCACGGGCCGCGATGTTTATGCTGACATCGGCGAGTGTGTAACCCACCTCTTACAGCTGCAAGCCGACCACGAAAGCCGCCGCGACCACCCTGCCCACCCCGATGCTTGAACCCATGAATGACACCCTTCCCATTTCCATTTAGCCCAAGGAGCAGTCGAGAGTTATGGCAAAGCCCAAAAACGCGTTCTATGCCCAATCAGGCGGCGTGACAGCCGTCATCAACGCGTCGGCGTGCGGGGTTATAGAGACCGCCCGTCGGTATAAAACCAAAATCGGCAAGGTCTACGCCGGACGTAACGGCATCATCGGCGCCCTCACCGAGGACCTAATTGATACGAGCAAGGAGTCGATCGAGGCCATACGGGCCCTGCGCCATACCCCAGCGGGGGCATTCGGCTCATGCCGCTACAAGCTCAAAGGGCTGGAGGAGAACAAGGCGCAGTACGAGCGTCTTATTGAAGTCTTCCGCGCCCATGACATCGGCTACTTCTTCTATAACGGTGGTGGCGACTCCCAGGATACCGCATATAAGGTCTCGCAGATCGGCGAGCGCCTGGGCTACCCCGTGGTCTGCGTCGGGGTGCCGAAAACCGTGGATAACGACTTGCCGTTCACGGATTGTTCCCCCGGTTTCGGGTCCGTTGCGAAATATGTGGCCGTCTCTATCCGCGAGGCGGGTTTCGATGTCGCGAGTATGGCCAAGACCTCGACCAAGATCTTCGTCATGGAGGTCATGGGGCGCCATGCGGGGTGGATAGCGGCCGCCGGGGGGCTCGCGGCCGAGAAAGTGGGCGATGCGCCTCATATCATTCTGTTCCCCGAGCGCGTCTTCGACGAGCCCGCATTCCTTGCGCGTGTGGACCAGGCTGTGAAGGCCCATGGCTACTGCGCCATCGTGGTATCCGAGGGCGTGAAGGGCCAGGACGGAAAGTTCCTCGCCGAGAGCGGCCTCAAGGACGCCTTCGGTCACGCCCAATTGGGCGGCGTGGCCCCGGTCGTCGCTCAACGGATAAAGGACAAGCTCGGATACAAATACCATTGGGCGGTCGCGGACTATCTGCAGCGCGCCGCGCGCCACATCGCCTCCAAGACCGACGTCGAGCAGGCGTATGCCCTTGGAAAGAGGGCAGTGGAGTTGGCTCTGAAGGGCCATAATGCCGTCATGCCGATCATCGTTCGCAAGTCCAGCCGCCCCTATAAGTGGGAGCTTGGCGTCGCGAATCTCGCGGATGTGGCGAATGTCGAGAAGAAGATGCCGGATGATTTCATTACAGAAGATGGTTTCGGCATCACCCGGAAATGCCGGACCTATCTCGAGCCTTTGATCCAGGGAGAAGACTATCCGCCTTACAAGAACGGTCTCCCCCAGTATGTGCGCCTGAAAAATGCGGCGGTCAAGAAGAAGCTACGCGGCGAATTCAAGGTTTGACCATGACAATTGACAAGGCCCGCGAGCTCTTGCAGGTGCAAGCTGGTTTCGGGGGCTTTTATAACGGCAACGCAGCCAAGGTCATACTCTCGGAGGTCTTCCGCGAGCATGGGCAGGCTGCGGTCGACGGTTTGATCTGCGAGGTGGGGTTGGACCGTGTTTTTGGTTTCGAACCGGGTACCCGGTTCGAAGGGGGGTTGGCGCTAAAGAAGTCATAACATCAAAGGCGCCCGCCCCGGGATTTGCCATTTTTGCATTGTCATCCTAGGGGAGCCATAGCATGTTTGTCGATCTTGCGGTCGTGTTCTTTTGTGCCCTGTTGGCGCTGTTATACGGCGGTATTTCCACTCTTTGGGTTATGAAGCAACCCACCGGCACCGCGCGCATGATGGAGATTGCGCAAGCTGTTCAGGAAGGGGCCAAGGCCTACTTGAATCGTCAATACCGCACCGTCGCCCTGGTCGGTGTCTCGCTTTTTGTTCTGATCTTCTTCTTCCTTCATTCCCTGACGGCCATTGGCTTCGCCATCGGCGCAATCTTGTCGGGGCTTGCAGGCTATATCGGGATGAACGTCTCGGTTCGCTCGAACGTTCGCACCGCTGCTGCCGCCTCGGGCGGCATCAACGCGGCCTTGCGGGTCGCTTTTCGCGGCGGCTCCATTACCGGCCTTTTGGTCGTGGGATTGGGGCTCCTGGGCGTGGCCGGCTACTTCGCGGTGCTGCTCGCGCTCACGCCGGCCTCGGGCCATATCGACGTCTCGCCCCTCGTGGGGCTCGCTTTTGGGGGTTCGTTGATTTCGATCTTTGCCCGTCTGGGCGGCGGAATCTTTACCAAGGGCGCGGATGTCGGTGCGGACCTTGTGGGCAAGGTGGAGGCTGGTATTCCGGAGGACGACCCGCGCAACCCCGCCGTCATCGCCGATAACGTGGGGGACAATGTCGGGGATTGCGCCGGCATGGCCGCCGACCTCTTCGAGACCTACGCGGTCACGGTGGTCGCCACCTTATTGCTCGGGCATCTGGATTTTCCGGGTTTCCGCGGGGCACTTATTTACCCGCTCGCGCTGGGCGCCGCCTCCATCGTCGCCTCTATCATCGGCACTTGGTTTGTGCGGGCGCGCGATGGGGGCAAGATCATGAACGCCCTCTACCGCGGCTTGATCGTCACAGGAGTGATCGCGGCGATTGCGTTCTATCCGGTCACGGTCTGGCTCATGCGCGGGGTCCCCGCCTTTTCCGCAGGTAGCCTGCCCTTGTCGGTCGACGACATCTACTATTCGGCGTTGACCGGTCTGCTCGTCACGGGTCTGTTGGTCGTCATCACCGAATATTACACGGCCACCGAGTACAAGCCGGTCCGTTCGATCGCGCAGGCCTCCACTACGGGGCATGGCACAAACGTCATAGCCGGGCTTGCGGTGTCGATGAAGGCCACGGCCGCGCCTGTGCTCGTGATCTGTGGGGGCATAGGTCTCGCGTATCACTTCGCGGGACTCTATGGCATAGCGGTCGCTGCGACCGCTATGCTCTCACTTGCCGGCATGATCATCGCGCTTGACGCCTACGGCCCCATAACCGACAACGCCGGCGGCATTGCCGAAATGGCCAACCTGCCGCCTGCGGTGCGGGCGGTGACCGACCCGCTTGACGCCGTGGGGAACACCACCAAGGCCGTCACCAAGGGTTATGCCATAGGATCGGCTGGGCTTGCCGCGCTCGTGCTCTTTTCCGACTTTACGCACGAGCTCACGGCGCGCACAGGCCAGGTTGTGAGCTTCGATCTCTCTAACCATATGGTGATCATCGGCCTCTTCCTGGGCGGGCTCGTCCCCTACCTATTTGGTGCCATGGCCATGGAGGCGGTCGGCCGGGCGGCAGGCGCGGTTGTGGTCGAGGTGCGTCGCCAGTTCAAGGAGATCCCAGGTATCATGGACGGCAGCGGTCGGCCCGATTACTCGCGCGCGGTCGACATGCTCACGAAGGCGGCGATCCGGGAGATGATCATCCCCTCGCTGCTGCCGGTCCTGGTGCCAGTGGCCGTCGGTATTCTGCTCGGGGCGCAGGCCTTGGGCGGCCTCTTGATGGGCAGTATCGTCACGGGCTTGTTCGTGGCCATCTCCATGACGACCGGGGGCGGTGCCTGGGATAACGCCAAAAAGTACATAGAGGACAACCACTTCGGGGGCAAAGGGTCGGACGCCCACAAGGCCGCCGTGACTGGGGATACGGTGGGCGACCCGTATAAGGACACGGCGGGGCCCGCGGTCAATCCCATGATCAAGATCATCAATATCGTGGCGCTCTTACTGGTCCCCTTGCTCCACTTTTAGGGGTCCTTCGTTCCTGCCCGCGGCCCGGTGGGGCCGCGGGTCTCTTCCCCTCGCGTGCCCGCTCACGGGCGCGGTCCGGGCATGCCTGCGTCTCACCGCGAGGTGTCGGACGTCACCGAACTTGCTAGACTGCGCGCATGAAGATCTGCATTGTCTCCGATAGCCATGACAACCGTGAACTCCTGAACGCCGCCGTAGCCGAGGCTCGGGTCCTCGGGGCCCAAGCCGTGCTCCACTGCGGCGATATCGTGGCCCCAAGCACCCTGCGCACCCTGCGCCGGCACGGCTTGCCGGTTCACGCCATCCACGGGAACAACACGGGTGACACCTTCCATATGTCGCGGCTAGGCCACGAACCGGAGACTTTCGTGCGTTATTACGGCCAGGACGCCGATATAGGGCTCGGGGGTCGCCGCGTCTTTCTTGTGCATTACCCGCACTATGCTTACGCGCTGGCGTGTACGGGCGACTGGGATATCGTGTGTTGCGGGCACGATCACGTGGCCGAGGTCAAAGCGGTCCCGAACGTGAAGGGTGGCAAGACCACTATGGTCAACCCGGGGACCGTGGGGGGTGTGGGCGCGGCGGCGACCTATATTATCGCGGATCTCGAGGAGATGACCTTTGCGATTCGTGAGGTGCCGCCGCCCAAGCCGCGTTAGTGCGGCATGCCGCCTATCATCACCCGCTGCCCATGGGCGAGTGATCCGAGGTAGCTGACGAGGTCGGCCATGGTTTGGCTCCCGTAAGCGGGCGGATGTCCGAGCAGACCGTTATGCACGCACGAGCGGATCTGGGTCTCCAAGGTGATGACCTTGTGCATCTTCGGGTTGTACCGCGGAAAGATGGCGGCCGCGTTCACGAGACTCGGGATCCTCTTGCCGTTCGGCAGGCGCCCCATGACCCGACCTCCGTCGATATGGCAGGTGGAGCAGGTCGTATGCTGTCCGTGGGCATTGCGCTCGTGGCTACCAAAGCTGTCGGTGTTGAATATGTGTGCCCCTCTTTGTACGGCTTGCGAGAGGGCGACAGAGGCAGGGGAGGCGAAGGCCGTCGTGGTTACCGCCAAGGTGACCGCGCCAGCCAGTATTCTGATCCGCGAATTTTTCATCGTTCAAGGCTCCATCCATCGGTTTTTTTAACCGTGCTAGGGTAGCGGATGGCGATAAACGGCGCAACCGCCCCGACCTCGAGGGAAAAAACGGGCCCGGCGGCAATATCGGTCTGCCTTATGCCCCTCATATGTGCTACCCTGCCGCGCAACTCCAGATCCCGTTGTGCCATGTCTTTGACTCCCCAAACCACGTCGCCTCGTCGCTCCTGGTCGTCCGACGTCTTTCTCGTCACTCTCGTGGCGGCACTCCTCTTTGGCATCATGCTCGGGAGCCGGGAGCTCGGCGTGCCCGACGAGGCGCGTTATTCCGAGATTCCGCGCCAGATGGTGGCGACCGGACACTACATTACCCCGCGACTCGACGGCGTGCTGTATTTCGAGAAACCGCCGCTTTTCTACTGGCTACAGACCCTGTCGATTCGGGTGCTCGGCTTAAGCGAGTGGTCCATGCGGTTCTGGACGGCGTTTTTCGCGGTTCTGGGCTGTGTGGCGGTCTATGCCGCCGGTCGAGCCTTCTATGGACGGCGCACGGGCCTTTTGTCCGCCCTAGTCCTTGGAACCTCCCTGCTCTATTTCGGGATGGGCCATCTCGTCACGCTGGACATGACGGTCTCTGTGCTGCTGTCGCTTACGCTTTTCGCTTTCATGTTGGCTCATCGCGAACCTCCGGGGTGGCATCGGCGATTGGGCATGTGGACGGCATTCGTGTTGGCGGCGCTCGCCACCCTCACCAAGGGTCTGATCGGTGTCGTATTCCCGATGATGGCTATCGGGCTTTGGATCATCGCGCTCTGGGACTGGTCCATCCTGCGGCGTATGTATGCGCCGACCGGTTTTGCCCTTTTCTTTTTGGTGGCCGCCCCTTGGCACATCCTCGTGCAGCTGAAGCACCCGACCTTTCTGCACTATTATTTCATCCGCCAGCACTTTGAGCGCTACCTTACGGACGTCGCGCACCGTTATCAGCCGTTCTGGTATTTTCTGCCCATCCTGTTGGCGGGCATCCTGCCTTGGAGCGCGTTTATCGTCCAAAGCCTGCGATTCAACTTAAGGCCCCTATGGCGCGACCGGGTGGCGCACGCCGAGACCTTGCTGCTCGCCATCTGGGTAGGCTCGATCTTTGTTTTTTTCTCGGCGTCCGATTCCAAGCTCGTCCCCTACATCCTGCCCGTGTTCCCGCCGCTTGCCATCCTGATCGGCCGCTACCTCGATGCGCGTTGGGATGAACCCCTTGCTCGGGGTGACCGATGGGCGTTTCGGGCGATTGCGCCCGTGGGGGTCGCCTTGGGTGCAGCCGCCGCCTTTGTGGTCCCCGCCACTCGCCCGAGCCTGGACCCTCATGCCATGGCCATCGCCATGGGGGTGCTCGGCGCCATCCTGGCCCTGACGTCGGTGGCGGCGAGCTGGGCCGGTTTGAAGCGCGGTCTTGCGGCCGGGGTCTTCACGCTTGCCGCCGGCTTCAGTCTCTTTTTGTTGGGCGTCAATGCCTCGGCCTCCTATCTCGACACGCGCAGCGTGAAGACCTTGGCTTTGAAACTGCGGCCCCTGCTTACCCCCAAGGCGATCGTCGCCTGCTATGGTTGGTACTACCAGGATGTGCCCTTTTATCTGCGCCGACGCGTCGAGATCGTGAACTACAAGGGCGAACTCGGTTACGGCACGACGCTCGAAAAGACGCCTTGGGTCATGCGGGGTCCGGCGTTTTGGCGGCAGTGGGACAGTGATCGCACCGTTTACATGGTCACGAGCCGTCCGACCTACCAGAGTCTGCGTAAACGCGGGGTCCGGATGTATATGGTGACCGGCAACCACTTCAATGTCATCGTAGGCAACAAGGCGTCCTGACCATGCGTTACTTGCCGCTCATACTTCTTGGCGTGTTCCTGAATGCCGCGGCCCAACTCGTCTTGAAGGAGGGGATGCGGCGTATCGGTTATTTCGCATTCGATTGGGCGAACATCGTCCCCATTGGCTTACGCGTTGCTTTCAATCCTTTCGTGTTCGCCGGGCTTGCGATGTATGTCATAAGCTTCGTCGTCTGGCTCCTGGTCTTGTCGCGCGTCCAGGTCAGCTTTGCTTACCCTATGCTGAGTCTCGGCTATATCATGAACGCAGTGGCGAGCTATTACCTCTTCCAGGAAGCACTGACCCCCGTGCGGCTTGCCGGGATCGCCGTCATCATTCTCGGCACCTACCTCATAACAAGGAGCTGACATGAGTCATTCCGAGGAGGAGTTTCTGCCCTTTTCGCGCCCCACCTTGAGCGAGGAGGCGATCAATGAGGTGGTGGCCTGCCTGCGATCCGGGTGGATCACAACAGGACCCCGGGTCAAGCAGTTCGAGGAGGCTCTCAAGGTTTACACCGGGGGCGGATTCGCGCTTGCCTTGTCGTCGGCGACCGCGGGCCTCCATCTGGCGCTCGCGGCTTTGCGCCTGCTGCCGGGCGACGAGGTCATAACCTCGCCCATGACCTTCGCCGCCACCTTGAACACGATCGTGATAGCGGGTGGCCGGCCGGTCTTGGTCGATGTCGAGCCCGGCACCTATAACATGGATGTCGCCCGGATCGAGGCGGCGATCACGCCCCGTACGCGGGCGCTCGTGCCCGTGCACTTCGCGGGCGTACCTGTGGATCTCGATCCTCTCTACGCGTTGGCGCGCAAGCATAATCTGCGGGTCATAGAAGATGCGGCCCATGCGATAGGCACGGAATATAAGGGTCGGCGCATCGGCGCGTTCGGCGATACGCAAGTTTTTAGCTTCCACCCCAACAAGAACATCACGACCGGCGAAGGCGGTGCGGTCATAACGACGGATCAACACTTGGCTGCCGATGTTGCGCTCTCGCGCTTTCATGGCATGGACAGGGAGGCCTGGAATCGGTTTGGCAAGCAGGGAGCGGCGCATTACGAGATCGTGGCGCCCGGATTCAAGTATAATATGATGGACATGCAGGCGGCGCTGGGTCTCCATCAGCTTCCGGCCCTGGAGGGGTTCATCCAGAGGCGCACCGAGCTCGCGCAGCGTTACCTTGAGCGGCTCGCCGCCTGGCCCCAATGGGAGTTGCCGGGATCCCCATCCTATCCCCATCGCCCGGCTTGGCACCTGTTTGCGCCTCTGTTGAACCCAGAGGCGGCGGGCATGGACCGCGAGCGCTTCATGGCCGAGATGAAGGCGCGTAATATCGGCACGGCCATCCATTACCGCGCGGCGCACCTCTACCCCTATTACCGGGACCGCTACGGCTATCAGCTGGGTGATTTCCCGCGCGCCGAGACCATTTCGGAGCGCATCGTGAGTCTGCCGCTCTTTCCTATGATGTCGGACGCCGACCAGGACCGCGTCATCGCGGCCATGGCCGATGTGTTCGAGAAGGCCTGACGGATGCGCCCCTACCTGAGTGCCGTCATCCCCGTTTACAACGAGGAGGAGAATCTCCGCCCCCTGTTCGAACGTCTTGTCGCGGTCCTCGATGGCATGGGTCGGCCGTACGAGATCGTGTTCACAAACGACGGTAGTGCCGACCGTTCCGGCGAGATCCTGCGGGAGCTGTATCAAGAGCGCCCGGATCAGGTGCGCGTGATCAACTTCAACGGCAACTTCGGCCAACACATGGCCATCATGGCGGCCTTCGAGTATGTGCGCGGCGACATCATCGTGACTCTCGACGCCGACTTGCAGAACCCGCCCGAGGACATCCCCCGGCTCGTCGAGAAGATCGAGCAAGGCTACGATGTTGTCGGCGGCTATCGACGCGATCGCCAGGACACCTGGTTTCGCCGCAACGCCTCGCGTCTTATCAATATGGTGCGGGCGCGGATCACACGCATCGAGATGCGTGACCAGGGGTGCATGCTACGTGCCTATCGCCGGCATATCGTGGACAACATCGCGACGAGCGGCGAGGTCTCCACGTTCATACCCGCGCTCGCCTACAGCTTCGCCGCCAAGCCGACCGAGATCGAAGTGGCGCACGCGCCGCGCGCCGCCGGGCACTCGAAGTACCACATCTATAACCTCTTGCGGCTGAATTTCGATCTCATGACCGGCTTTTCGCTGGTGCCGCTCCAGATTTTCACCATGCTCGGCTTTGCGGTGTCGCTTTTGAGCGCCCTGCTCGTGGTTTATCTCCTTTTGCAGCGGATCTTCGTGGGTCCCGAGGTTCAGGGCGTCTTCACGCTGTTTGGCATCATGTACTTTCTTGTAGGGCTTGGAATCTTTGGTCTCGGCATCATCGGCGAATATATCGGCCGAATTTATCTGGAGGTGCGTAAGCGACCTCGCTTCGTGATTCGCGAGGTGATTCAGGCGATCGATGACAAGTAGCACGCGCGTCGTAGTCTTTGCTTACCACGAGGTGGGCTACCGCTGCCTCGAGTGGTTGCTTGCGCGCGGGGTAGCGGTATCGGCGGTCTTTACGCACGAGGATAATCCGCGCGAAAGGATCTGGTTTCGCTCGGTCGCGGACCTGGCGCGGCAAGCGGGCGTACCGGTGCTTGTCCCTTCGTCATTAAAGGACCCGGCGATCGTCGCGCGGATTCGCGAATGGCGTCCGGATGTGATCTACTCGTTTTATTACCGGAACATGATCCCGCGCGAGATCCTCGCGATCCCGCCTGCCGGCGCCTTTAACATGCATGGGTCGCTATTGCCGCGCTACCGGGGGCGGGTGCCCGTCAATTGGGCCATTATTCACGGCGAGCGCGAGACCGGCGCCACCCTTCATTACATGGTCGGGCGCGCCGACGCCGGCGATATCGTCGATCAGGAGGCCTGTATCATAGGCCCCGATGATACCGCGCAAGATGTCTTTTTAAAGGTGACCGATGTCGCCGTCAGGGTGCTTGCGCGCAGCCATGATGCGATCATGGCAGGACGCGCGCCCCGCCGCCCTCAGGACGAGAGCCAGGCCACGACCTTTGGCGGCCGGGGGCCGGAGGATGGGCGTATCGACTGGGATAGCAGCGGGGCGTCGATATTCAATTTCGTGCGTGCGCTCACCGAGCCTTACCCGGGCGCCTTCAGTGAGGTGCGGGGCCTGCGCTTCGTGATCTGGTGGGGCAGGCCCGTCGACTTGGCCGCGCGCGCGCGACCGACCCCCGGTCACGTGATATCAGTCGAGCCGCTCATCGTGACGACCCGTGATGGCGGATTTCGTGTCGAAAGGCTGGAATGGGCGAGTACTGTCGCGCCCGAAAGCCGGCGATTCATAACAGGCGAGCGCGTCGGTTGATGGCAACCGCCCCCCGTCATTATTTTGGAGAAGCGTAATGGCCCTGAAAGTCCTTATTCTGGGAGTCAACGGATTTATCGGTAACAGTCTGACGCAGACTATCCTCGAGCAGAAGGATTGGGAGGTCTACGGCATGGACATGAACAACGACAAGCTCGAGACCTGTCTTGGGAATCCGCGCTTCCATTTCGTGGAAGGTGACATCACGGTCAATCGCGAGTGGATCGAATACCACATAAAGAAGTGCGATGTCGTGCTGCCTTTGGTGGCCATCGCCACCCCCGCGACCTATGTGACCGACCCTTTGCGTGTCTTCGAGCTCGATTTCGAGGCCAACCTCGACATCGTGCGTAAATGCGTGCGCCATAAGCGGCGCGTGCTGTTTCCGTCGACCTCGGAGGTCTACGGCATGAGCGCGGACACGCCCTTCAATGAGGAGACCAGCCACTTGGTCCTCGGGCCCATCCACAAGCAGCGCTGGATTTACTCGTGCTCCAAGCAGCTCATGGATCGCGTCATTTACGCCTACGGGAAGGAAGGCCTGCCCTTCACGCTTTTCCGGCCCTTCAACTGGATCGGGCCAAAACTCGACAATATCCTCGAACCCAAGGAAGGCAGCTCGCGCGTCTTGACCCAGTTCCTTGGCAATATCCTGCGCGGCAAGGACATCCAGCTCGTCGACGGCGGTAACCAGCGGCGCAGCTTCACCTACATCGACGACGGTGTCGATGCCTTGCTGCGCATCATAGAAAACCGGGACGGCTGCGCCGATGGCCGGATTTTCAACATCGGCAACCCCCGCAATGATTGCTCCATCAAAGAGCTGGCGGATGCCCTCGTAAGCCTGGTCCGATCCTACCCGCGCTATGCCAAGCTTGCCGATCAGGTGAACATCGTGGCGGTGAACTCAAAGGAGTACTACGGCGAAGGCTATCAGGACATCCTGACGCGCGTACCTTCCATAGAGAATGCCCGGAATTATCTGGGGTGGGAGCCGCGGACCGACCTGACGACGGCGCTACGCAAGACACTCGATTATCATCTCGGCCGTCCTTCGCAGGAGCTTCAATAAGGGGATGCCCGACCTCGTTCTCGCCCTGAAAGTCGATGTGGATACCGAGCGCGGCACGCGCCTCGGTGTCCCGGCCCTGGCGCGAGTCTTTGGCGAGCTCGGGATACGCGCGAGCTTCTTCTTCTCCTTGGGGCCGGACAACACCGGCCGCGCCCTGCGGCGGGTCTTTCGTCCCGGCTTCTTGAAGAAGGTGAGGCGCACCAGTGTGGTGAGCACCTATGGCGTTCGTACCCTCTTAAATGGCGTACTGTGGCCAGGTCCACACATCGGCGCGCGCCATGCCGGCCTCATGCGCGCGGTGCGGGATGCCG
The DNA here is from genome assembly GCA_021784755.1 of Pseudomonadota bacterium. Taxonomy (GTDB): domain Bacteria; phylum Pseudomonadota; class Gammaproteobacteria; order Acidiferrobacterales; family Acidiferrobacteraceae; genus Acidiferrobacter. Next base: position 80,906 of record JAJYHM010000022.1, on the reverse strand, counting down.
GTCACGATGTTGGCATCCACTGCTACGACCACATCCGGTGGCAGGACGGGCTGCATCACATGCGCATAGGTGAGGTGCGCCGTGAATTCGGACGGGCGCGCGCTGAGTTCGAGCGGGTCTTCGGGGTCCCGGCGGCCTCTGCGGCGGCTGCCGGCTGGCAGGCCGACGCTCAGAGCCTCACCGTCTACGACGAGGCGGGTCTTACCTACGCGAGTGATGCGCGCGGGGTCTGCCCGTTTTTTCCCGTGGTTCGCAAAGAGCGGTTTCAAACCCTCCAGATCCCGAGCACCCTACCGACTCTGGATGAGCTCCTGGGGCGCCCTGACTACCCCGAAGAGTCGCTCGCGACCCACTATTTCTCCCTGCTGCGCCGTAACGAGGTCAATGTCATGACCCTCCACGCGGAAATCGAGGGTATGGCCAAATACGCCTGGTTTCGCGAGTTCCTGACGCGTGCGGTGTCTATGCGCGTGCAGTTCATCACCTTGGCGGATGTCGCGCGCGCCGCGCTCGTGGCCCCCGCTACCATACCGGCGCATGAACTTATCCTGGCCGAGATCGATGGACGCTCAGGGACGCTCGCCGTCCAGGGCAACGCCGTCGCTTGAGCGGGTTACCGTCCGATCCGCCGCCGGTAGGCCAAAGCCTGGGCGCGCTCAAGGTGGCCCTCATGCGCCAGCCTGTGGTGGTGCTGTCGGCACCCACAGGCAGCGGCAAAACCACTTTCGTACCGCCTGCCCTGCTCGACCTCGCGTTCCTTGAAGGCCGTAAGATCCTCATGCTCGAGCCCCGCAAGCTCGCGGCGCGATTGGCGTGCGAATGGATGGCGGCAAGCCGCGACGAGCGCGTAGGAGCGACCATCGGCTACCGCACGGGCACCGAAACGGTCGTTTCGCGCGCGACGCGCATCGAAGTCGTGACCGAAGGCTTATTGACGAGACGCCTGCAGCACGACCCCGGGCTGGATGACATCGGTCTTGTCATTTTTGATGAGGTCCATGAGCGGCATCTCGCCACCGACCTTGGGCTGGCCCTGGTGCGTGACGTCCAGGCGGGTCTACGGCCGGATCTGCGCGTTTTGCTCATGTCGGCGACTTTGGCCATGGAGACCGTCGCCGAACACTTCCCGGACGCGCCCCTCATTGAATCGCAGGGCCGGCAGTTCCCGGTCATGATCGAATATCTGCCAAGACCGCCCGATGCGCGTCTCGATCGCCTCGTTCGCGAAGGCGTGTTGCGGGTCCTTGCGCTTACGCGCGGCGATGTCCTCGTGTTCCTCCCGGGCATGCGCGAAATCGTCCTCTGTGAGCGCGCCCTCCTGAATGATGTCTCGAGCATGGGGTTTGCGCTCCATCGGCTCCATGGAACGATGAGTGCGTCCGAACAGGATCTGGTGCGCGAACACGCCGGGTGCCGGCGCGTGATCCTGGCGAGTGCTGTTGCGCAGAGCAGCGTGACCCTGCCGCGTGTCGATGCCGTGGTCGACGCAGGTCTCGTGCGCGCCGCATCTTTCGACCGCGCGAGCGGATTGACGCGTCTCCTCACCTCCCCGGCAAGCCAGGACCTCGCTGATCAGCGTGCCGGCCGTGCCGGCCGTGTGCGCCCAGGCCATTGCCTGCGTCTTTGGACCGAGGGCGACCACCGGGGGCGCCCGCGCTTCGCAAAGCCCGAGATCGAGCAGAGCGATCTAAGCGGGCTTGCGCTCGATCTGGCGGCGTGGGGCACACCCGACGCCCAGGCCCTCAAGTGGATCACCAAGCCCCCGACCGCCGCGCTCGATGCGGCACGCAGTCTTCTTCGGGATCTGGGGCTCGTGGACGGCGGCGGATCCGTCACCCCCGCCGGCCGTCGCGCCGTGGACTACGGTCTGAGCCCGCGACTGGGTGCGGTCTTGGCGCAGGCCGACCCTGCACGCTATCCACTGGTCTGCGCGCTGGGCGCCCTTTTGGACGAGCGTGACCTCGCGCGCGATCGCGACGATGCGTCGGTCGTCACGCGCCTTGCGCTCTTACGAGCACACCCGCGCTCGGCGCCTGGCCTGAGGCTTCGCAGGCTCGCGCGCCGGATGGGGGTGCCGCCTTGGGAGGGGATGGACCCGACCGCCGAAGTCCTGGCCGAGCTTCTGATCCCGGCTTACCGCGATCGCATTGCCCTGCGCGTAGAGGGTGGGGAGGCCCCGGTCTTCAAGCTCGCCTGCGGCCCGCGGGCGCGCCTGCCGCTGGCGGACCCCTTGAGCCGCGAGGAGGCGCTTATCGCATTGATCGTCGAGGAGGCCGCGGATGGTCCGTGGATCCGCTTGGCAACCCCCATACCAAGCCTCGTATGGGCGAGACTACAGCAGACGGCGGTCGAGCGCCTGCATACGCGCTGGGATGAACGGGCGCAGGCCTTCGGCGCACACCGGGAGTGGGCGCTCGGGGATATCGTTTTTAAGGCCCTGCCCGCCCCCTTGCCCGTGGATGCCGATTTCGGGGGCATTTTAGAAGCGGCGGTGCGGCGCGGCGGCCTGGGCGTGCTGGCCTGGGATGAGGAGGCATGCGCGCTGCGCACGCGGCTTCAGTGGCTTGCTTCGTCGCGGCCCGCGGACGGGTGGCCCGATATGCGTGATGAGGCGCTCGCCGCCAATGCAGGGCGCTGGCTGGGCGCGACCATCATAGCGGCGAGCGCGCGGGACCCTGTGGTGCGGGTGGATGTGGGTCGCGGTCTTCGTTGCGGCCTCTTGACCCGAGATCAATGGGCGGAGCTCGAGCGCCTGGCGCCGGAGGCGCTCGCCCTGCGTTCGGGGCGTCGCTATGCGTTACGTTATTCCGACGACCGGGGACCGGTACTGGCCGCGCCCTTACAGGAGTTTTTTGGCATGACCGAGGCCCCGGCGGTGGCCGGGGGCCGGGTGCGTGTCACGCTGGAGCTGCTCTCGCCCGCGCGGCGGCCCCTGCAAGTGACATCCGATCTCCGTGGTTTTTGGCAGACCGCTTACCTGGAACTCAGGCGCAGCCTCGCGGCGCGCTATCCCCGTCATGAATGGCCCCTGGATCCCTTGCGCCCTCCGCCTCCAAGGCCGCGGGGGCGCAGGTCTTGAGCCCCAGCTTGGCGAACAAGGCCTGGTCGGCGGCCACTTTGGGGTTCGGTGTCGTGAGCAGCACCTCGCCTGCAAAGATGGAGTTGGCACCGGCGAAATAGCAGAGCGCCTGTAGTTCTTCGCTCATCCCTTCGCGGCCGGCGGCGATGCGCACGCGGCTATGCGGCAGGCAGATGCGCGCCACGGCGATGGTGCGCACGAATTCGAAGGGCTCGAGGCCCGCGGCCTCTCCAAGCGGCGTCCCCGGGACGCGCACGAGGAGATTGACCGGCACGCTCTCCGGTGGCGGATCAAGCGCCGCGAGCTGCGCTATGAGGCCGGCGCGATCCCGTCTGTCCTCGCCCATGCCGACGATACCTCCGCAGCAGACCTTGAGTCCGGCCTTGCGCACGCGCGCAAGGGTTTCCAGGCGGTCGTCGTACGTGCGTGTACCGATGACTTCCCCGTAGAATTCGCGGCTCGTGTCCAGGTTATGGTTGTAGTAGTCGAGGCCCGCTTGAGCGAGTTGCTCCGCCTGGCCCTCCCGCAGCAGCCCCAGAGTCGCGCAGGTCTCGAGCCCCAGGTCACGGATCGCCGCGATCATCTCCGCCACGCGCGCGAGGTCGCGCTCCTTGGGGCCGCGCCATGCCGCGCCCATGCAGAAGCGACCGGCACCGCTGGCCTTCGCGCGCCGCGCCGCCGCCACCACTTCGTCGACGCTCAGTAAGTCCTCGTCCTCGACACCCGTGTGGTGGCGCCGTGATTGCGGACAGTATCCGCAGTCCTCGGGGCAGCCCCCTGTCTTGATCGACAGCAGGGTGCTGATCTGGATCTCGTTCGCATTGAAGTGTCGGCGATGGGCCGAGTGTGCCTCGAACAAGAGGTCGAAAAAGGGCAATTCGAAGAGTTCTTCTACCGTGCGCGCCGTGTGAGTCATAACCCCTGCTATCAAATAGAGTGCGCCCTTAAGGACGCACGACTTTCTTTGCCTCGACGAGTCTTCGCGACCACGCTTGTCGCTGGCCGGTATGATTCCAACTGCGACCGAGGCCTCTTTCGCCGTTGCCGGTCTGGCTCGCCGCGGGTAGCGCAGTTACGGTTGCGAGCCACTTGAGTTCGTGTCCGGCACCAAGGGGGTCGTCAGGACAGTTGCCTCCTGGGTAGCTGCCTTCCTGGTCGCTCGTGACCACACCTCATCCTTTCTTTACAAGAAAGTCAGCCTTGGCGGCCACGCTACGACGACCGCCGCCCCTTGTCAACCTTTTGGTCTTGCTCCATTTGACGGAGATTGGAGCGACCGATGCCGGTATACCGGAAGCCCAATTCGGCAAGTTGTTGCGGGCTGTACTGGTTGCGGCCATCGAACACGCGGGGACTCTTCAGGAGCTTGAGGATCCTCTCGAAATCGGGATGTCTGAAGGGTTTCCATTCCGTCACGAGGATCAGCGCATCGGCCCCTTCAAGCGCCCGATATTGATCGTTGACGATCTTGAGCGTGCCCCGTTCGAGCCAAGCCTTCGGCAGTTCGGCGCGCGCCGTCTCGGCGGCCACGGGATCGTATGCCGTGACCGTCGCCCCGGCGGCTATGAGACTTTCGAGCAGCACCACGGACGACGCCTCTCGCATATCGTCCGTTCCGGGCTTGAAAGCGAGGCCCCAGACGGCAAAATGTCGTCCCTTGAGATCGCTGCCGTATTCCCCGGTGATGTGTTGAAAAAGCACATGCTTTTGTTGTTCGTTACGCTGCTCCACCGCTTTCAGGACCGTGGGCTCGAAGCCGCACTCATCGGCCATATGGATGATCGCCTTCACGTCTTTCGGGAAGCAGGAACCGCCGTAGCCGCAGCCGGGATAGATGAAGGAGTATCCGATGCGGCTATCCGAGCCTATCCCCTGCCGCACGCTTTCCACGTCCACGTCCAAGCGTTCGCAGAGGTTGGCGATCTCGTTGATAAACGAGATTTTTGTTGCGAGCATCGCGTTCGCTGCGTACTTCGTCATCTCCGCGGCCCGCACGCTCATGAAGAGTAGGCGGTCATGATTACGCATGAAGGTCGCGTAGAGGTCCCGCATGCGATCACGGGCCCGGTCGGACGCGCAGCCCACGACCACGCGGTCCGGTCGCATGAAATCCGCGATGGCGTCACCTTCTTTCAAGAATTCAGGGTTGCTCACGACATCGAAGGGGGTGTTCATGTCGCGCGCCTTGAGCTCGGTTGCGATCGCCTCGCGCACGCGCTCCGCGGTGCCCACGGGCACGGTGGACTTGTCGACGATTATCGCGTAGTGATCGAGGTGGCGGCCGATTTCGCGCGCGACGTCCAGCACATGGCGCAGGTCCGCCGATCCATCTTCACGCGGTGGCGTGCCTACTGCTATGAAGTACACGTCGCTCGTGGCCAGGGCGTCTTTGAGCGAGGTTGTGAATTGCAGTCGTCCGGCATCGACATTGCTGCGGACGATATCCTCGAGCCCTGGCTCATATATGGGCAGTACGCCCCGTTTGAGCCCCTCGATCTTGCGTTCGTCGATATCCACGCACGCGACTTCGTTGCCCATCTCCGCAAAACATGCGCCAGTCACGAGCCCGACATAGCCCGTTCCGATCACGGTCAATTGCATGGTTTCAGTCCACCGAGCGAAACGGCAAAGTCTGCCGCGGGGACATTTTAGCAGATTGCGCCTAGCGCCTCTCGGCGCAGCCGGGGGCGTTGCTCAGGAAGCGGCGCCGTCCGTGTCCTTAAAGGGAGGGCGTGACGTCACGCCCCCCATACACACGCTCATGGCGTGCCTGACAGGGCGTGCAGCGTTCGGCGGTAGGGTAGGCGTCGAGACGCGCGGCGGGGATGTCGCACCCGCATTCCGCGCAATGCCCGTAGCGGCTCTCCCTGACGCGTTCCAGGGCCTGGTCGATGGCTTGCAGTTCCCGCACGCTGCCTTCCATCTCTGCCAGATTCAGGTCGGTCTGCTGAAGTGCCGCCGACTCATCGCCTGGGTCCCCAACCTCGCCGCCCATCCGCCGAAGGTTGTCATGTTCGGCGTCGGTGCGAACCATAGCCTCAAGTTCACTGCGGCGGGTCGTCAGTTTATCTGTTAAGCGCTTAAGCTCAGAGGGGGTTAGATTAGTCATGAATCAGCATCCTCCAGGTTCTTTCAGAATGGGTGGGCACTTGGGGGCGCCACAAGTCGCCGGAACCCGTGTTAGGCACTAGATGGTGGCCATCATGCCAGACTCCTTGCCGCTCTGTGCCGGACTCTGGTCCGATTTGTCCCACGAGAGGCGCAGCATGAGGGTTTTGCGCATAAAGCAGCGCGAACCTTACCGCACGTTCACGGCCGCTATCGCAAAGGCGTCGCGCCGCGAGGCCGCGCTGTTCTTGAGCGGCCTTGTTCGCGCCCTCGTATCGTCATCGCGTTCGATCAACGCGCAGTCGGCCGACCGAGCTCCGTCCCGAGCCGAAGGTCTTCGGCTCTCTCGCCTCTTCGGGCTTCGGTAACCGGGTTGCATCGCGTATTCGAACCCGTCGCCACATCTTTTAACGAGAATGCCGACCAAATTGTTTGCAAATGTTGATATCGCTGTTACAGTTAGCCTTGACGACGACGCGATCTCGTGATGTACGTAACTGCGACGTCCGTCACGCTGGGAAACGGGCGCGTGTCGAGATCTCGCGCTCCGAGGCATGCGGTCGAGACACCTGTCCCGATCGTGGATTGGCCGGTTGGCTCCTTGCCCCGACGCCCGAACTCAGGGAGGCGGAGAGTTGGCGGGGTGCGACTCTTAACATGAACGAAGGAGTGAGCGTATGGCAATAAAGAAGAAGGCGGCGGCGCCCAAGAAGGCGGCACGAAAAAGCGCGCCAGCCAAGGCGTCGGCCAAAAAGTCGGCCATCAAGAAGTCGTCGGCCAAAAAGTCTGTGACCAAGAAAGCGGCCGTTAAGAAGGCCGCGCCGAAAAGGGCATCTGCCCCGAAGTCGGCGATGAAGTCACGTGCTAAGGCTTCGGTCAAGAAGTCGGCGCCCCGGGCCACGGCCGCAAAAAAGAAGAAGGCGCGCACCAAGAAGTAGACTGCAGGAGCGCAGTGGGCCGTGTCTTTGACACGGCCTTTCTTTTTTATGGTTCGTCGTCTTCCTGTAAAGCCTCTCTATTCAAGGCCTGGAGGGTCTCCGCCCAGGCATTTTCGTGTCCCTGCAGTTCGGATGTGATGAGCCTGTGGAGGGCAACGAAGGCCTCCGAGAGTTTTCCGATATCCCGTCCGCCTGTGACGCCTTGCGCTGCGCGTTCGGCCTGCAGGAGCGCATCGCGTGCGCTCAGACACGAGCCCAGAAGGTTTTTGATGCGCTCGCGCCGTTTGGGGATCCAGGCACGGTCGCCATCGAGGGATTTCAGTCGTTCGCCGAGGTCCAGGATGCGCTTGCGCAGCTTGCCAAGAAGCCCCAGCTGCTCGCTTTTGAGATCACCCCAGACGGCGACCGTCATCAGCGTCATCCACTGCGCCTGCGCCTGCGCCATCAGCTCTGCAGGCAGCGCCACATCTTCCGGCGCGTCCATTCAGTCGCCCCCATTCAGTGCGGCAAGCCTTTCGGGGGTCCCGACGTCGGTCCAAAGTCCGTGATGACGCTCGCCCGTGACGAGGCCGCGCCTTGCGGTCTCACGCAGCAGCGGCCCTAGCGGGAAACGCTCGTCGGTCCTATCCGAGAACAAGGCGGCATCGTAGACGCCGATGCCAGCGAAGGTAAGCCGCGGTGGCGCATCCACAACCTTTCCCGTGCGCAGACCAAAGTCTCCGTCGGGATGATGTTCCGGGTTGTCGACCAGAACCAAGTGGGCTAGCCCTTCGAGTGTCCTCGGCAAGCCCCCGAAGGGAAAATCCGTGTAGATATCGCCGTTCACAACCAGAAACGGACCGCAGCCGAGCAGTGGGAGCGCGCGACGTATGCCTCCACCGGTCTCGAGGCTCGCTGGGCCTTCTTCCGAATAGGCGATGTTCGCGCGCAGCTGCGCGCCCGATCCCAGGTGTTCGCGGATGCGGTGGCCCAGGTGGGCGACGTTTATGACGATGTCGCCGAATCCGGCGGCGACCAGTTGCATAATGAGTCGGTCCAAAAGCGGTGTCCCGCGGACTGTGAGCAGGGGCTTTGGTATCACATCGGTCAGAGGACGCATGCGCTCGCCGCGTCCGGCGGCCAATATCATGGCCTTCACGGCGACTCCGGCAGCGTGCAGAGGAGGTGGTGGAGTGCGGCGAGATCCGGGTAGAGGGCGGTCGCCTCCTTGAGGTAGCGCATGGTGAGCGGCAGATCGGCCAGGTAGCCGGACTTGCCGTCGCGCAGATGCAGTCGCGCGAATATGCCCGCGACCTTCAGGTGGCGCTGAATGCCCATGCGGTCGAACCACTCAAGGAAGAGTGTGTCATCCTTGCAACAGTGCAGCCCCGATTCGCGCGCGAGCGCGCAATAGCCCTTCACCCAATCGACCACGCGCGCGCGCGGCCAGGCGATATAGCAATCTTTGAGCAGCGAGACGAGGTCGTAGGTGATGGGCCCAAGCACTGCATCCTGGAAGTCGAGGATGCCTGGGTTGTGGATGTTGTTCACGAGCAGATTGCGCGAGTGGTAGTCGCGATGGACCCACACCTGGGGTTGATCGAGCGCCGATGCGACGAGGCGTGCGAACGCGGCCTCCAGCATCTGTCTTTGCGCATCGGTCGGCGTCAGGCCCAGGTAACGGCGAAGATACCACTCCGGGAAGCGCTCCATTTCCTGGCGCAGCAAGGCCTCGTCGTAAGGGGGCAGGAAGCCCGGGTCGGCGAAGGTCCCGGTCTGCAGCACCACCAGGGCCCCGAGGGCGTCGCCGTAGAGGCGGTCGGCCGTCTCATCGTTCAGGGCCTGAAGATAGGGGACGTGACCGAGGTCGCTCAACAGGGCGAAGCCCGCGTCGAGATCGCAGGCCAGGACCTCAGGGACGTGCAGGCCTAGCGCTCGGAAGCGCCGCGCGATCTTGACGAAGAGCGCGAGGTCCTCTTTTTCGGGAGGGGCGTCCATGGCGATCCACGAATTGGGCCCCGCTGTTATCCGAAAGTAGCGCCGAAAGCTCGCGTCGGAGGATGCGGGGGCGATCGAGAACGCCATGGCGCCCAGTGCCTGTCCCGCAAATTGCGCCACGGCGCCTAACCGTTCGTCGTCGACCACAGCAATTTTCCCCTTCGTTCAAGCGAGCCCTTGCCTAGGCAGGCGATTGTATGCGATTTTAGCCCCCGGCTGACACTTGACTATACCCCGATGCCCCGCACCGTTGCCGCGCGCACTTCGACGGGGCTCCTGCTGTCGCTCTTGTGTGCTTTCAGCGCGAGCGCCGCATGTCCCCCGCCTGCCGCCCGGCCGGCCCCTTTCGTCGCCGGCCACGGTAGCCACAAAATCGCCCATGTCCTGGCGGACAAGGCCCGTGCCTTTCGCGATGGCGTGACCGTCTTCAGCGGTCATGTGGTCCTCACCTATGGGTCGGAGACCGTGCGCGCCCGGCGCATTCGATTCAACCGCAGGACCAATGCCTTCACGGCTTTGGGTGACGTGCGCGTGACTGGCGCCCAGGGCGGCGAGCTGCGGGCGCATTATCTGCATATGAATCGCACCACTCACCGGGGCGTCGCCCGTGGTGTCCACTTCATTCTCCCCCATAGCAATGCGCGCGGGCAGGCGGTCATGGTCATCTTGCGCAGTCGCCACAAGTCCGACATCAAGGATACGCGCTACACCATGTGCCCGAAGGGCACGAAGGTCTGGTACATCCACGCCGACCGTCTGCACCTGAATTACACCAAGGATGTGGGTATTGCGACCGACGCGCGGGTGGTTTTCAAGGGCGTGCCGATCTTCTACTGGCCCTACCTGAGCTTCCCGATATCATCCAAGCGCAAGTCGGGCTTCCTGCCCCCACGTTACGGGACCTCAAGCACCTCGGGGATCATGCTCTCGGTTCCCTACTACTGGAATCTCGCACCCAATTACGACTTGATCACCACGCCCGAGATTCTGGCCCGCCGCGGCCTCTTGTTGCGTAATCATTTCCGTTACCTGGGGCGGAGTTACAGCGGCTCGGACCGCATCGACTATATCCCCGCGGATCGCGTCACAGGTCGCCGCCGCTACGCCTTGGCTATCACCCACAACCAGGTCTTCAATCCCTATTGGTGGGCGAACGTCAATTACAATCGCGTCTCCGATCCGGCGTTCTATACGGATTTCAGCGCGAATTTCGCCCTCCAAAGTCAGGTCGACCTGCCGCAGCTGGGGCAGGTCGGCTACTCGGGGCGCCGTCTGCGTTTGCGTCTGGGCGGGTCGTCCTATCAGCTTTTAGACACGAGTGTCGGGGGCGCCTACCCGCTCTACGAAGAGCTGCCGGCGCTCTTGTTGCGCGCCCGCGCCAGCGACAAGCCTGATCGATTGCACTACGGCCTGAAGGCGAGCGCGGTGCGCTTCGTGGGCGGCGGGGCGGTGCCGGCCAAGCGTGTCGATCTCGTCCCGACGGTGAGCTATCCCTGGCGTTGGCCGGCCGGCTTCATCGACCCGAAGCTTGCTGTTCGCGAGACCGATTATTGGATAGCGGGTCAGCCGACGATTCGTCGGACCACCCCGATCGCGCACCTGACCGATGGCCTGAACTTTGAGCGGGCGCTTTCAAATGGCGGGCGCCAGACCCTAGAGCCCGAACTCTCATATCTATACGTCCCCTACCGGAACCAGCAGGGAATCCCCCTTTTTGACACGGCACCCGCGCCTTTCAATTACACCGATTTGTTCCGCACCAACAGTTTCTTTGGCCCCGATCAACAGGTCGATGCCAACCAGGTGACCGCCGCCCTCACAACACGGCTCTATTCCTCCGCGGGTCGCGAACGCTTGCGCGCGAGTGTCGGCGAGATCTATTACTTCCACAAGCCCTCGATTTACGCGAATTACCAGACGCGCGTTCTCAATCGTACGTCCGACCTGGCAGCCGAGGCCTACGCGCGTCTGAGCTCGCAATGGTATCTACGCGGGTCGCTCGCCTGGAACCCCAGGAACGACCAGACCGACGAAGGGGATGCTTATGTTGAGTACCACCCCAAGCCCAATGCTATCGTGACGGTAGGCCATAGGTTTATTCGCGGGGTACAGGAGCAGGTGGATCTCTCGATCCAGTGGCCCTTGTTTCGGCGCTGGACGACTCTGGCAGAGACCAGCTATTCGCTCATGCAGTCGGCAAGTTTGGAGTCCTATCTCGGTATCCAATACAATAGCTGCTGCTGGGGGATGGGGTTTTACGTGGGTAGGACCCTCGGTCTGAATAACAGCCAATTCACGACCGCCATGTTCGAGTTCACGTTGAACGGTTTGGGGGCGCTCGGGTCTGCGCCCGTCGTACCGCTCAGCCAACATGGCTTCATGCTCGGTTCTTGAACGTGAGGAGATAATCGTATGTCCGCCGCACTCCCGCAGGCCTCGGCCGCGATCCATCCGGTGACGATCGACAAGATCGTCGCCGTCGTGAATAACGAGGTCATCACTCAAAAAGAGCTAGACAAGCGCGTCTCCATGCTCTTGAAGCGACTAGCGGCGCACGGGGTCGCCGTGCCCCCGCGGCATCTCCTGGCGAGGAAGGTCTTGAGCCAAATGGTTATGCAGCGCCTTGAGCTCCAGTATGCGCATAATATCGGCATCCGTGTGAGCGCTACCCAGTTGAAGCATGCCTTGGTGCAGCTTGCCGCTCACAACCACATGACCGTGCCGGAATTTCAGCAAGCGGTTGCGTCCGAGGGCTTTACGCGGGCGGACTTCCGGCGTCGGTTGCGCACCGAACTCACCATCCGTGAGCTCGTCATGCGTCGTATAAGCCAGTCGGTCGTCATCACGCGCCGCGCGGTCGACCGCTTTCTGGCAGAGACACGCGCCGCCAATGGGACGCGCTATCGTGTGGCCGAGATCACGCTGCAGCTTCCGGCTGCCGCGGATGCCGCACAACGGCGCGCGGTAGAGGCGCGCGCCCGCAAGATCTTGGCGAAGGTGCAGGGGGGCGAGCCCTTCAGTCAGGCCGCCATAGCCTATTCCCAGGATCCGCACGCCCTGGAGGGTGGGGAGATGGGGTGGCGCACGGCGTCGCGCCTGCCTCGGAGCTTCCTGGAACCCCTGCGCGCCATGACGACCGGCGATGTGCGCTTGGTATCGGGGCACGGCGCCTATTATCTCGTAAAGCTGAAGGGTAAGCGCGCCGGGGTGAAGGGGCCCGCGCAGGAACAGGCCCGCGTGCGTGAGATCGTCTTGCGTCCGTCGCGGCAGATGTCGGCTACCATGGTGCGCGAAAAACTGAAGGCTCTGAAGGCGCGCCTTGCGCGAGGCGCTGATTTCGCGAGCCTGGCCCGCGCGTATTCGCAGGGCAGCGCCGCCGTGCGGGGGGGCTCGCTCGGCTGGGTGAGTGTAGCCTCTCTGCCGCCGGGTCTTGCCGCGGCGGTCAAACACTTGCCTCTGCATACGGTCGGCGGCCCGTTCGCCACCGCGCAGGGTCAGACCCTGATCGAGGTGACGGCGCGGCGCGTGCGGGCCGGGATGACGCGTAGCGAGGCGCGCCGACTGCTGCGCATGCGCAAGGGTAACGCGCTTTACGTGCGTTGGCTGCAGACCTTGCGTGACGACGCCTATGTCCGTTACCCGAGCCGAGCCTAAGCGTCCGGTCATCGCCATCACGCCGGGAGAGCCGGCGGGGATCGGGCCCGACCTCATGGCTCTGCTCGATTTCGACGAGGCGGCGGATTGGGTGTGTGTGGCGGATCCGGATCTGCTGGACGAGCGGGCAAAGTTGCGCGGTCGCGCGCGGTCTTGGCCGCGTTACGCCCCCGGGGTGCGCGGGCTCTCGGTTTTACCGGTTGCGCTCGGTCAGCACGTGAGACCCGGAATCCTGGATCCGGCCAACGCTGAATATGTCCTGTCCTGTCTTGAGCGTGCGACGCGCGGCTGCCTCGAGGGCGAGTTCGCGGCGCTCGTCACGGGGCCCGTGCATAAAGGTGTGATCAACGAGGCAGGCCATGCCTTTACGGGCCACACGGAATTCCTGGCGCGCGAGGCTGGTGTGGCCGAGGTGGTCATGATGCTGGTCGCAGGTTCTTTGCGTGTGGCCCTGCTTACGACCCACCTGCCACTTGCCAGCGTACCGGGGGCCGTCACCGCGGAACGCCTCGACGCGGCGCTCGCGATCCTGGATGCGGACCTCAAGCGGGATTTCGGGTTTGCGAACCCTCGTATCGCGGTGTTGGGTCTGAACCCGCACGCGGGCGAGGGCGGCCATTTGGGTCGCGAGGAGATCGATGTCATAGCGCCGGCCGTGGCGCGGGCGCGCGCCCGTGGGATCCAGGCCCAAGGCCCGTTATCCGCCGATACCGCATTTGTGCGCGAACGCCTTGCGGACTGGCATGCCGTGCTTGCCATGTACCACGATCAGGGGCTGCCGGTGCTGAAGGCGCAAGGCTTTGGGGAGGGGGTGAACGTCACCCTCGGTTTGCCCTTCCCCAGGACCTCGGTCGACCACGGGACCGCACTCGACCGCGCCGGCACCGGGTTGATAGATCCCGGCAGCATGGTGGCCGCCATGGCGCTGGCACAGACCTTGGCGAGCATCCGTGCCCGCGCTTAAGAAGCGGTTCGGCCAGCACTTCCTGCGCGACACCTTTGTGCTCGCGCATATAGCCCAGAACTGCGCACAGGCCCCAGGCGAGCACACAGTCGAGATCGGTCCGGGCGATGGTGCCCTCACGGCCCATTTGCTGGACCGCCTTGAGAGTCTGCATGTGGTCGAAATCGATCGCGACCTGATCGTGGGCTTGAAGCGACGCTTCGCCCCGGACCGCGTGGTTGTGCACGAAGCCGATGCCTTGCGCTTAGCGCTTTGCGATCTCGTGCCGGGCCGTCTGCGCGTGGTGGGCAACCTCCCCTACAACATCTCGAGCCCGCTCATTTTCCATTTTCTCGATCAGCCCTGTATCGCGAGCATGGTATTCCTGCTGCAAAAGGAGGTGGTCGACCGCCTGGCGGCCCCACCTGGCGGGCGTGACTATGGAAGACTCTCCGTGATGGTGCAGGCGCGTTGCGAGGTCACGCCGCTTTTCACGGTCGCGGCAGAGGCCTTCGTGCCACCGCCTGCGGTCGAGTCGCGGCTCGTGGCCCTGCGGCCCCACGCCTCGCACATCCCGGCGACGGACACGGCCCTTTTCGCGGCGATCGTCGCTTGCGCCTTTTCGCAACGGCGCAAGATGCTCCGCCAGTCGTTGCGAAGTTATTTCCAAGGCGAGGATTGGCCTGTGTTGGGCATTGACCCTATGCGACGCGCCGAGACCTTGACGGTCGCTGAGTTTGCGGCGCTGGCCGCGTATGCGCGCGAGCGCCTCTAGCTCTGATCGTCGCCATAGAAGCGCTCGCCGAAGCGGATTTTGGCGTATCCGCGTGCGCCCCGTGCGCGGTTCGTGTCACGTAAGGAATAGACGCAGCCGCAGTATTCCTGCTGATAGAAACGTTGTTCCTTGGAGATCTGGATCATGCGTTGGCTTCCGCCGCCCTTGCGCCAATTGAAGGTCCAGTAACTCAAGTCCGGGTAGCGTTGCGCCGCACGTTCGCCGCAAGCATTGATCTGATCCATGTCCTTCCAGCGCGATATGCCAAGCGAACTCGTAAAGACTTTGAAGCCGTGCTCGACGGCATAAAGGGCCGAGCGCTCGAAGCGCATATCGAAACACAGTGTGCAACGCGCGCCGCGCTCGGGCTCGTTTTCCAGACCCTTCACGCGCGCAAACCAATCATCTTTGTCGTAGTCGAGGTCCACGAACGGCACGCGCAGCCGGTCAGCGTAGCGCTTGTTCTCGGTCTTGCGCAGCTCATACTCCTTCAGGGGATGGATGTTGGGGTTATAGAACAAGACTTCAAAGTCGATCTCCGATCGCTGCATCTCTTGCATGACGTCGGCGGCGCACGGCGCGCAACAGGAGTGCAGGAGGATGCGCCGGTCATGGGCGGGCGGAGCGAGCAGGGGGCGTTCATCGTTCATGGCGCCATTTTATCGGTTGCCTTCTTCGATGGCAGCCCCTCCGCCTTTTCAAGGGCCTCCGTGGTCGTCCGGATCCAGTCCTCGATGCGGGCGGTGAGGGCCGCCGCGTCCAGGCCCTGCGGTGAAATGGGTTCGCCGATCACGACCTTGATTACGCCCGGCTCCTTGACGAAGACGCGACGAGGCCAGAAACAGCCGGCATTGTGCGCCACAGGGAGCACCGGGCAGCCGGCCGCGAGCGCGAGCCGCGCGCCACCCAGCTTGAATCGTCCATGATCCCCGGCCGGCACCCGCGTCCCCTCAGGAAAGATGATGATGTGGCGTCCCTGCGCGAGGCGCTTGCGCCCCCCCTGTATGACCTGGTCGATGGCCTTGCGGCGCTTTTCGCGGGCGATCGCTATGGGCTCGCTCAAGGCCATCCCCCAGCCGAGCAGGGGGATCCAGAGGAGCTCCCTTTTGAGTACCCATACATGCGGTGGGAAGATCCACTGAAACGCCAGGGTCTCCCATGTCGACTGGTGTTTGGCGAGAATGACACAGGGCGCGGCCGGGATATTTTCCCGCCCCTCGACTTCATAGGACAGTCCGCAGGTGAGCTTGAGCCACCATACATTGAATCGACCCCACTGACTGATGACCCGGTAGCGCGGTATGGGTCGCAGCCAGAAGAGCGCGAGCACGACGGGCGCCCAAACGGCGATCGATAGCACAAATCCGACCTGGAAGGCCGCCGCGCGCAGATGTTTTATCACGTGCTGGGGCCTATCGAACCGGAGAGCAGCGCCTCACAGAACGCGGCGAGGTCATCATAGATCGGCACCCCGTCGAGCCCCGTGCCGCCATGAGCGACCATGCGTGCCCCCTTGCCGCTGCGCACGAGCACAGGGAGGGCCTGCACCGCCCGCGCCGCCTCGATGTCGCGCAGGCTGTCGCCGACTGCGTAGGTGCCGTTTAAACTGGTCTTGAAGCGCGCCGCGATGTCGTGAAAGAGGCCGGGCAAGGGTTTGCGGCAGCCACAGGCGTCTTTGGGGCCGTGGGGGCAAAAGAAGATCGCCTCGATTTCGCCGCCCCGGTGGTGGACCTCGTCGAGCATACGATTGTGGATTCGCCCAAGCATATCGACATTGAAGAGGCCGCGCGCGATGCCGGACTGGTTGGTGGCCACCACGACCTGGATGCCGGCGTGCGTGAGGCGCGCGATCGCTTCGAGGCTTCCTGGTATCGGGCGCCACTCGTCCGGCGTCTTGATGTAGTGGTCCGAGTCTTCGTTTATGACACCGTCGCGGTCGAGGATGACAAGGCGCATTTTAGGAGTCCCGGAATTCGGATACGCGTATACGACCGCTGACCATCCGCGCCGAGCGCTTCATGATCGCGTCCATTTTATCCCAGAAGGCGCGTTCTAGCGGGAAGTCCGCGGCAATCGCCGTGCCGATCAGGAGGATCAGCAGGTCGGCACATTCCTCGGCCAGCGCCTCCCGCGGCTTACCCTTGGTGACGCAGGCCGAGATCTCGCCTAGTTCCTCGGCCATGAGCGCCACTCGATAGGCGAGCTCCTCGCCACCCCGGTTCTTGAAGTCGTGTTTGTCATGAAAGCGCTGGACGGCGTCGCGCATGGCGGCGAAGGAGTTCTGATCGGTATCGTTCATCAGTGTCTCCGTGATACCCCGGCGTCATTGCGGGCCGTATGGCCCATCAGGCCGGGGAGGTAACCGGCCATGCGGCCGGCAATAGGAGACGGTTTACCACCGCCTCCGGTTAAGTCAATGCCGGTCTCATTGTGGGCCATAGGGCCCATTCCCGGCTGCCAGCCCGTAAGGGCCTTGTGACAGAGGCTCGCACCTCGCTCCCCTCGGGACTATCACACAACGGCCCCCGTCTTGCGATGGCGGCGGGGACCTTCCGCGTTTACCCTATGCGCCAGCATAGGTCATGCCCCCACGAAACGGGGGTTGTCCACGGCCTGCAAGGTGATCCCCCCTTGCAGAGCGGCGAACTGAGGAAGCATTCGCCGGTGCGTCCCGGTGGCCCGTAGCGGCCATGAGCGACCTCTGTGTCACGGAGCCACGATGGACTGCCCTATCCTGGTCAACCGCGCTTGCATTGCCTCCCTGCAAGCTCCGCCGTCATTGCCGGCCGTACATGGTGGACCGTGGACAACCCCCGTTTCGTGGGGGCATGACCTATGGCCTGTTAGGGCGGGGTAGTTGACCGCAGCTCTCCGGCAATTTTTAGACAGGACAGATCGCCCACGGCCTCGAACAAGGCGGCGAGACGGGTGAGAAGACGCAAGCGGCCCTTGCGAGTCTCCGCGTCATCGCTCATGACGAGCACGTCCTCGAAGAAGGCATCGACTGCGGGCCGCAGCACGCGCAGCGATTCGAGAGCGCCCTGATAGTCGCCGGCCTGCATATGCTCACCGGTCGCTCTCTCGCAGCGCTCGACTTCCCGGGCCAGGCGCGCGTCCGCGGCCTCGACGCCGGCCCACGGGGTCTGGGCGTCCAGGGGTTCGCGGTTTTGCTTCAGGATGTTACGTATGCGCTTGTGCGCGCCGGCCAGAGAGGCAGCGTGCGCGCTTTGCGCAAAGGCGGCGAGCGCCTGGGCGCGGCGCACCGTGTCAAACACGCGGACCAGGCCTCCGCTTGAGGCCGCTGCCACGACGTCTTGTGAAAACCTGTTTTCCAAAAGGTTGCGCAGGCGTTCGGCGAGGAAGCGGTGCACCTCATCCGTTGCCGTCGGCGCGAGCAGGCCCTCGGGATATTGCGCGCGCGCCCTATCGATGAGCGGCGCGATCTCGAGGTCGCCGCCATGATGTTCGCCCAGGGTCTCCAAAAGCCGCAGGATGCCTATGGCGGCGCGCCGCAGGGCGAAGGGGTCCTTGTCCCCGGTGGGGCCCAGCCCGATCCCGAAGATGCCTACGAGGGTGTCGAGCTTGTCGGTTAGGGCGAGCGTCAGACCGAGCGGGCTTGCGGGCAGGGCGTCGCCCGAAAAGCGCGGCCTGTAATGCTCGGCGATGGCCTGGGCGATTGCTGGCGCTTCCCCATGGCATAGCGCGTAATGTCCACCCATGACACCCTGGAGCTCTGGAAACTCGCCCACCATGCCGGTGAGGAGGTCGGCTTTGCACAGTGCGGCGGCCCGCCCGGCCTGCTCGCGATCGAGGGCAAGTTCCGAGCCGATGACGCGCGCCAGTCGCTCGAGTCGCGATGCCTTGTCCGCGAGACTGCCGAGACGCTTCTCGAACGCCACCTGGGAGAGTCCCTGCGCATAGGCCTCGAGGGACTTCTTGCGGTCGCTGTCCCAAAAGAAGCGGGCATCGGCGAAGCGGGCCACGAGCACCCGCTCGTTGCCCTTGCGTATCGCTTGGTCGTCCTTCGGCACGATGTTTGCGACGGTGATGAAGCGCGGCAAGAGCCGCCCCTCGCGTTCGAGCGGGAAATATTTCTGGTGACCCTGCATGGCGGCGATCAGTGCCTCGCGCGGCACGTCGAGAAACGCTTCATCAAAGGCCCCGAGAACGGCGTGCGGCCATTCGACGAGCGCCGTGACAAGGTCCAGAAGCTCGGGGTCCACGATCGCCTGGGCGTTTGCTGTCATGGCCAGATGCTCGATCTGGCTGCGGATCCGGTCCCGCCGCTCACCGAAATCCGCGACCACCTGTCCGTGGTCCTCAAGGATCTTTTCGTAGGCGCCGGCTGTTGGGATATTGAGGGGACGCGGCGCATGAAACCTATGGCCCCGTGAGCGTCGGCCGCTTACGAGCCCGAATACTGGGATACGCAGAACGCGCGCGCCCTGCAGGGCCACTACCCAATGGACCGGACGCACGAATTCGCCATCGCCCGCGCCCCAGCGCATGCGCCGTCCGGCGGGCAGTGCCAGCAGGACACCAGGTAGGACTTCGCCCAAGACCTCCGTGAGGGTGCGACTTCTTTGCCGCTCGCGGTAGCCGAGAAACACCCCGCGCTCGGTGTTCAGGGTTTCCAGGGAGGACACTTCGATACCCAGGGAGCGCGCGAAGCCGAGCGCCGCCTTGGTCGGTGAACCGTCCTTCTCGAACGCCGCAGCGAGCGCGGGCCCCTTGCGGACGACGGTCTGCGCTTCTTGGCGGGCGGCGATCGCCGTTATGCGCGCCGCGATGCGGCGGGGGGCGGCGAAGGTTTGCACGGCGCTATCGGTGGTCGCCAGGCGCTTGTCAATGAGCGCTGCGGATAGGCCCGCGCCCAAGGCCGCGCCCAGCGTGAGGAGTTCCCGGGGGGGGAGTTCCTCGGTGCCGATCTCAAGCAGGAGATCCTCTTTCTTAGCCATCGGTCCGTCGCATCCTGGGGAATCCCAAAGCCTCGCGTTTTCGATAATAGTTTTCGGCCACGCCGCGGGCCAGGGCGCGCACCCGGCCTATCGTGCGTGCGCGTTCGGTGACGCTCAGGGCATGGCGGGCATCGAGCAGATTGAAGGTGTGCGAGGCGTGCAGCACGTGGTCGTAGGCCGGCAGCGGAAGATCGGCGGCGATCAAGCGCTGGCACTCGTCCTCGAAGGCCTGAAACCGCGCGAACAGTGCTTCGACGCTCGCCTCCTCGAAATTGAAGCGCGACTGCTCGATCTCGTTTTGCCGGTAGAGGTCTCCGTAACGGACCTCCTCGTTCCAGGCGAGGTCGTAGACGTTGTCGCAGCCTTGCAGATACATGGCGAGCCTTTCCAGGCCATAGGTAATTTCGCCGGTCACCGGCCGACATTCGAGACCGCCGGCCTGCTGGAAGTAGGTGAACTGACTCACCTCCATGCCGTTCAGCCAGACCTCCCAGCCGAGCCCCCAGGCCCCCAGGGTCGGCGATTCCCAGTTATCTTCGACGAAGCGGACGTCATTGGTCGCCAGATCGATGCCGAGCGCCTGCAGGGATTTCAGGTACAGATCCTGGATGTCCAGGGGCGAGGGTTTCAGTACGACCTGAAACTGGAAATAGCGCTGCAGGCGGTTCGGGTTTTCTCCGTAACGACCGTCCGTGGGGCGTCGCGACGGCTGCACGTAGGCGGCGCGCAAGGGTTCGGGTCCGAGACTGCCGAGAAAGGTCGCGGGGTGGAAGGTCCCGGCGCCCACCTCGACGTCGTAGGCCTGCTCGATCACACACCCTTGTTTCGCCCAGTAGCGCTGCAGGGCAAAAATGAGTTCCTGGAATGTCACGTCGTGGTCCTTAAGAGAGAGGTGCGCGGGCGACCCTCGGTCGCTGCCGGCCCCCGCCCACTATAAAGGGTAAGCGGCGGTTTCGGCAAACGCCCGTCCGGGCCCGTGAGCGCACCGACCGGGGCTTTGGATCGATTTTGGCGCGCCCCCTGTTGCCGTAAGACCGCGTCCCCAAGTAGGGCACACACGGGCTTTGGAAAAACGCCCGCGTCCCTGAAGGGCGCTCGCTCTCGGGCTTTGCGAGGATCGCCGATATCCGCACCCGCATCTTCCCATGAGGTGCGGGACGGCCACCCGGCGCGATATACTGGCGGCCCCCTGGAAAGGCGCGCGGCGGGCGCAAGCGCACCAAGGGCCGAGGAGTCCCGCACGAGGCTATGGAAGAACGCAAGCGCAAGGCTGTGGTATTGCTGTCGGGCGGCCTCGATTCCATGCTCGCGGCCCGGTTGATGCTCGACCAGGGTATCCATGTCGAGGGGATCAACTTTTTTACGGGCTTTTGCGTCGAAGGGCATACGCATGCCGTGCGCCTCGATCGGAGGGCCCGCCCGGTGCGCAACAATGCCCTTCATAGCGCCGAGCAGCTCGGCATCCGCCTACATATCATCGAGGTGATCGAAGAGTACAAGGATGTCGTTTTGAATCCTCGCCACGGCTATGGGGCGCACCTGAATCCTTGCCTCGACTGCAAGTCCTTCATGGTGGGCCACGCCCGGCAGTGGATGGAAGAACACGGCTTCGATTTCATTGTGACAGGCGAGGTTCTGGGCCAGCGGCCGATGTCGCAAAGGCGCGATACCCTTCCTGTGGTGGCGCGCGAGTCGGGGGCCTTGGATCGGCTCTTGCGGCCGCTCTGCGCCAAACTTTTGCCACCTACCCTTCCGGAGCGCGAGGGTTGGGTCGATCGCGAGCGCCTGTTAGGTTTGAGCGGGCGTAATCGCAAGCCCCAGATCGGGATGGCGCACGCGTACGGTTACGAGTATGCGCAGCCGGCCGGCGGTTGTTGCTTCCTGACCGACCCGAACTATACAAAGAAGCTGCGGGACCTGTGGGGGAGTCGGGGCGAGCGCCGCTACGACTTTGATGACATCATGCTTCTGAAGATCGGGCGCCATTTGCGTCCGCGCCCGTCCTTCAAGCTGATCATCGGTCGCGAGGAGGGGGAGAATCGCTTCTTGGAGGGCTATCGCAATCGCTTCGTGCACTTGTGGACGCCCGAGCACAATGGCCCGCTCGCCCTGCTTCAGGGCGCGGCCGATGACGCCGACCTCGACCTAGCCTGCGCTATTGCCGCCCGTTTCGGCCAGGGGCGGGCGGCGCAGACCGTGCGTGTGGCGGTGGGAGAGCCCAATGGGTCGCGCCATGACCGGGAGGTCGCGCCGCTTCCTCCGCACGCCCTGGCGACGGATTGGTACTTGTAGGCCATGGACATTGATGCCCGCTTTCTTCTCTGCCCCATGCCGGTCATACGTCTGAGCGCCGCCATGGCTAAGGTCGCGATCGGCGACCGGCTCACGGTCCGCTGCACGGATCCCGGCGCACTGTATGACATACCGGCATGGTGCCGGCTCGAGGGCCACGAGATCCTGGAGACTCGGACCGAGTCTTCCGGGGAGATCGTGATCGTAGTGAGGGCTGGGAGGTGACGGTGGAGCGCGGCGCGCAAGCGGGCGACGAGGCCGGATCGGAGCGCCAGAAGGTCGTCCTGAAGGGTCTTTTTATCAATGTGGCGCTGGCTGCGGGCCAGCTTGCCATCGGCGTTATCGGACGCTCGGCGGCGCTCGTCGCCGACGGCTTTCATACCCTGTCGGACCTCTTGAGTGACTTGCTTGTGCTTGCCGCGGCGCGCTTTGGGGCGCGGGGTGCGGATGAGGATCATCCTTATGGTCACGCGCGCATCGAAACGGCCGGCACGTTCGGCCTGAGCCTGGTACTGGTCGGTACTGGAGTGGGTATTGCCCTGCACGCGGCGGCGGCCCTCAGCACGCCGACGCATCTTGCGCGCCCCGATATCCTGGCGCTTGTCATGGCGCTGGCAGCCATCGCTATCAAGGAAGGCCTCTTTCGCTATATGCGAGGGGCCGGTACGCGGTTGCGTTCTGACCTCTTGCACGCCAATGCCTGGCATTACCGGACTGACGTCTTTTCATCGATGGTCGTGGCCGTCGGTGTCGCCGGCAGCATGCTCGGCATAAGCGACCTGGATGGCGTGGCGGCCATTGGTGTGGCCATCCTTATCGTGCGCATGGGCGCCATGCTCGGTTGGCAAGCCTTACGCGAATTGGTTGACACCGGGCTCGAAACCGAAAAGCTCGAACGTATCCGTCGCGTCATCCTGTCGATCGACGGTGTCCATACCCTGCATCTGTTACGCACGCGCAGGGCCGGCGGGCTTGCCTTCGTCGACGTCCACATCCTCGTCGACGGATCCATCAGCGTGTCGGAGGGTCACCAGATCAGCGAGATGGTACGGGTCGCCCTCATGCGCCACGTGGGTAACATCGCCGATGTCGTCGTCCATATCGACTCGGAGGATGACGAGCATGCCGCGACCAATGCGCGTCTACCCTTGCGGGCCGAGGTGATGAAACGTCTTGAGCATTACTTCGCGGATATCGAACCCGCTGGCGCCATAGACACGGTCGTGCTGCATTACCTGGGGGGAAAGATCGCGGTCGAGGTGCATCTATCTCTTGATCTCGCGCCGACCGTGGCCGCGGGCCGGGCCCTCCAGGCGCGTTTCGCCGAGGCCGCTGCCCGAGACCAGCAGATCGGCTCGGTGCGGGTGTGCTTCCATTAGAGGCACCATAATAGTGCACGTTTTGTCGGAGTGCACTGTTGTAGTGCATACACGGACCCGGCATGGGCCCGCAAATGCCCACTCCGCCTCGTTTGCTTAGTGGCATATTTCGTGCAAAATGGCCGCCTCAGGCGTAACAGCCGCCCCGGCGCCCCAAAATAATCCAGAGTCAGGAGAGATGCATGTCTGCCAACGTCTTGAAGATGATCAAGGATAACGACGTCAAGTTCGTCGATTTCCGGTTTACCGACACTAAGGGTAAGGAGCAGCACGTCACTGTGCCGTCCCATACCGTGGATGAGAAGCTGTTCGAGGAAGGGAAGATGTTCGACGGCTCCTCCATCGCCGGGTGGAAGGCCATCAATGAGTCCGACATGGTGCTCATGCCGGAAGCCGCCACCGCCGTGCTCGATCCGTTTACCGAAGAACCGACCCTGCTTTTGCGCTGTGACGTCCTGGAACCCTCCAACATGCAGGGCTACGATCGCGACCCGCGCTCCATCGCCAAGCGGGCCGAGGCCTATCTGAAGAGCACCGGCATCGCCGATACCGCTTATTTCGGCCCCGAGCCGGAATTCTTCATCTTTGATGACGTGCGCTGGAGCGTGGACATGTCTGGCTCGTCCTGCCGCATCGACTCGGAAGAGGCAGCCTGGAATACCGGCAAGGATTACGACGGCGGCAATCTGGGCCATAGGCCGGGTGTCAAGGGCGGCTATTTCCCGGTCCCGCCGGTCGACTCCTCACAGGACATCCGCAGCGCGATGACCCTCGCGATGGCCGAGATGGGTCTCGTCGTCGAGGCCCATCACCACGAGGTCGCTACCGCCAACCAAAACGAGATCGCGACCCAGTTCGCCTCGCTCGTGCGCAAGGCTGACGAGCTTCAGATCCTGAAGTACTGCGTGCACAATGTGGCGCGCAATCACGGCAAGACCGCCACCTTCATGCCCAAGCCCATCGTCGGCGACAACGGCTCGGGGATGCATTGCCACCAGTCCTTGGCCAAGGGCGGCAAGAACCTCTTCACGGGTGATGGCTATGCGGGTTTGAGCGAGCTTGCGCTTTTTTACATCGGCGGCATCATCAAACACGCACGCGCCCTGAACGCGATCACAAACCCGCTCACCAATAGCTACAAGCGGCTGGTCCCCGGTTTCGAGGCGCCTGTCATGCTTGCCTATTCGGCGCGCAACCGCTCGGCCTCCATTCGCATTCCGTATGTGGCGAACCCCAAGGGCCGACGCATCGAGGTGCGGTTCCCGGATCCGGGTGCCAACCCCTACCTCGCATTCGCGGCCATGATGATGGCCGGTCTTGATGGTATTGCGAACAAGATCAACCCGGGCGAGGCCGCCGACCACGACCTCTACGAGCTCACGCCCAAGGAGGCGAAGAAGATTCCGACTGTCTGCCACTCCCTGGACATGGCGCTCGAGGCCCTGGAGAAGGATCACAAGTTCCTGACCGCAGGCGGCGTCTTTACCGAGGACTTCCTGAGCTCCTATGTCGCGCTCAAGATGCAAGAGGTCACGCGGTTGCGCATGACCACGCATCCAATCGAGTTCGATATGTACTACAGTATCTAGACAGACACTGCGTCTCGACAGAAGTGGCTTGACCGAGACCCGGGGCCGTCCCGGGTCTCTTTTTGCCTCCGCCTTACCTAATACTACGCCATCATCGCCGATAGCGCCGCGATGACGGTGCCACACCTCACACATTTCTTCCATGTATCGAACCATATTGGTGTAGTCAATGTGCGGCTATCCGCCGCTATGGATGGGCACGAACCCGTTCCTGCATGAGCGATGCCGATGCTGGTCCGGCATAGGCCCGATCCTCACGCCGGGGCGCGGGAAGATAATGCCCATCGCCAAGGTGGCGACAACGTGAACACGAAGAGGTGTATATGAACCGGACTAAGGTAGACGAATTTTTGTGTGAGGCCCTCGAAACCGAGCGTGGCGGCGTCAAGATATACGAGACCGCGATCAACTGTGCGCAGAACGTCGATTTGCGCAAGGAATGGGAGAAGTATCTCGGCGAAACCCGGCGTCATGAGCAGATTCTAGGGGAGATCTGTAGCGAGTTCGGCATCAACCCAGAAAAGGAGACGAGCGGACGCAAGATCGTGCGCAGCTACGCCGAGACTCTCATAAAGGCCATGCAGGGGGCGCTCAGCTCGGGTGCGCGAGGGCAGGCCGAGATCGTCGCCGCCGAGGCCGTGGCGACTGCCGAACTCAAAGACCACATGAATTGGCAATTGATCGGCGAAATTGCAAAGAAGATGGACGGCAGTAACGCGGCTACTCTAAAAAAAGCCTACGATGAGGTCGAAGACCAGGAGGATCGTCACTTCTATCATGCGCGTGGATGGGCACGCGAGCTCTGGGCGGCCTCGCTCGATATACCGGCTGTGATCCCACCGCCCGAGGAGAAGATGAATGTGAAAACCGGCATGGGCGCCGCGGCCGCGCAGGCCTCTCGGAAACTCATGTAAAAAAGCGCGGACGAGTACCCCCGTCCGCGCCGCACTTGGAATCGTGAGGCGTCCCTGAGGGCGCCCACGCCTTGCGTTTTTCGGCTTATCCAAGCCCTCCGCCTGGGATTGCCTGCACGGGTTGACTGCCTGTTGTCGCCAGCCCGAGGGAGGTGTAGGCGGCTGCGTTGCGCGCTTGGTTAAACGATGGGATGGCCAGCGCCTGAATATTTCCAGGCTGGGGTGTGCAGCTCGTGCTGCTTACTGCGGTGCAGGGCACATTGTCGACTACGTAGAGGGCCCTGCCATTATGCGCGATGGCTAACCCATAGGCGTCCGTAAATGGCGTGGCGGTGCTCAGCATCACGGGCGTTGGGTCCCAGCCTACACCCACAGCGAGCGGATCGTTGCGGGTAAAGACCTCAACGACGCCGTTTGCCCCCCCGCCCGTTGCCTCCTGGGTCGCCACATAGAGCCGGCGACCCTTGGGCCCGATCGCAAGCCCCAGGGGCTTCTGGCCGCTTGCAAGCGTCAGGGTCGAGGTCGTGGCGGGGACCAGCGCGCCGTCGGTTGGCTGAATCCGGTAGATCGAGATTTGCGCGCCGTAGCCGTTGTTGCTGACATAGAGGTGGCGGCCTGCGGGTCCCGTGATGACTGTCCAGGGATTGTTTCCGGCGGTATAGGTGCTAGGCGTGGTCAGGGCGCCGCTATCCTGGTTTATGCCAAATCCTTCGATGCTCCCGGAGGAATACTGGGCGACATACAGGTATTGTCCGGTGGGATCGACGGTGAGTAGCATGGGATAGAGGCCGCTCGTTGGCGTAGGGCTGCTGCTTAGTTCTTGCACGGGCGGGGTGCTGGACAGGCTAAAGCCTGTGATTGATCCCGGGCCGTTGGTTTGGGTGTTGTTGTCGTAGTTGCTGTTGGCCACATACAGATAGCGGCCGGATGTGTCGGTGCTTACACCCATGGGGGCATTGCCGGTATTGTACGGCCCAGCCGCCGTGCCGAGCGTTCCGTCGCTATGGATCGGGAGGCCCATGACGGCCCCCTGGCCCCCGCTGGACCAGTCCGAGGCGTAGAAGGTCTCGCCATCGGGCGAGATCGTCCCGGCGCTCGGCCCGTTACCGCCGTTTCCGGTGGTGGTCAGGCCGGTCAAGGCGCCATTGGCGCCCACCCCGTAGCCTAGGATCTGGTTTGTGCCCTGGTCTACGACATAGAGCATTTGCGGCGAGACGCCGACTGTGGCCACGAGATCCGCAAGACCATGCGGCGTGGGCCGCGTGCGCACCGAACCGAGCAGCGTGGGCCCCGAGCCCGCCGTGGTGGCGGTGTAGGCTACGAGATCGTCATGGGTCGCATTGGTGACATAGACCGTGTGGCCACCCGGCGAGACGAGCGCCCCGGTTGGCTGCCCCGACGATCCGAGCACCGCCGAGGTGGGACACGCGACGCCACCGCTTATGACCGGAAAGGTCACGAGCTCCATGTTGCCGGAGCCCTGGCCCACGACGTTCAGCTGGGTGGCACCGACCGACAGGGCGCTGGCGGTGAGCCCCGACGGCAGTGGGACGCTGTCTTGCTGGCTCAAGGCGCCGCTCGCCCCGGCATTGAAGGCGATGACGTTCCCTGATGTCAGCACAAAGAGGTTGCCGGCGCTATTGGTGGTTCCCGCGATAACCCCGCTCAAGGCCGTGGTCGCAAGCGCGGTCGGCGCCGCGCTGCCCGCGCTAAAACTTGTAATGCCGTCGGAGGCCAAGCCATACAGGACTCCCGATCCGGCAACCAGGCTCGTCACGGAGGCTGCCAGCGGCGCGGTGGTGCCGCTCAAGGTCAGGGTGCCGCCGCTACCGATCGCGAAGCTGGAAATCGTGTCGTTGCCGGCGTTCAGGGCGTAAAGGGTGGAACCCACCACGGCGAGCGACGCGGTTCCCGGGCCGCTCGCTATCGCCTTACCGAGCGATGTCAGGGTGTCGGTCGTGCTGTCCCAGGCGTAGGCTGACACCGTTCCATCCGTTTTGTTCGCCACATACACGAAGCGGCTTGCGCTCACGGCCACCCCGGAGGCCCCTTGCCCGGTCGGCACATAGCCGCGATCCACCACCGCTCCGGTCCACGGGTTGCGTAGGTACACGCCCAGGCTATGACTGCCCGAGGGGACTAGGATCAGGGAGGACTGCACAGTCCCGCTGGTAGGCGCGTTCGTGGGGCTTGCAGGAACTGTCGTGGTGGCCGGCACGGTCGAGACGGCCTGGCACTGCTGGAGGCCCGTGGGGGCCGGACCGCCGGCCGTCGGCGCGCTGCCTCCGGACGGCGCGCTGCTGCCTCCACCGCCTCCGTTGCAGGCGGATAAAACGGCGCACGCGAGCAGGGCTCCGGCGATTCTTGCCTTCACTGGCATGGGTGACCTCCTTGAGTGATCGGGTTTCAAGCGGGCCGGGAGAAGCCCGACCGTGCTGTGCCGTTATACGGCTCGGCCTGCCGTTGTTCATCGGGCCAAGGTCGCTCGGACTTTGGTCGTTCAGACCAAGGGCGTGTGTGGCGAGGGCGCGGCGGGGGAGACGGCCAGACGCCGTGGCTGCGGCCTGGTTTGCTGTTTATGCTGCACGATGGACGGGCGCGCTCGCGGATTGTATGTGCCTCCACGGCTAGCGCCAAAGGGGGCGGCCACCAAAGTGCTCCTTTAAAAGCTTGCAGCGTGGCGCTCGGCGGGCGCCGGCCCCCAGCAACTCAGTCATCTCGGCCTCCAGGACCTCCTGGGGCCCGTCTTTCGTCAACGACTTCCGAGATCCCGGTCTTCCCTCAGCAAGGCTTTGACGTCGAGCTCATTAGCGCTAGGCTTTCTTGTGGCCAAGGTATGCCCCCTGCAGGACACAGGCTTGGTTATGACAATTTCCCTCATACCATACTGCTTCCGCGCAGCCCAAGAATAGGCACATAAAGACGCACACCCCCGCGAAGCACCGTCGTGCCGCGGGTGTTCGTTCCGGTAGGGGTTCGACGTGCGCCGCGTCAGGCCCGCAGGGGGCCTTGGAGGCAGAGGTCTCTCAGGGCTTTGTGTTCGAGAATTTCGGTCTTCCGTCCCTCGGTCGCTATGAGCCCATCATCGCGCAGCCTGGAGAACATGCGGCTCACCGTCTCAAGCTTGAGCCCAAGATAGTTGCCGATCTCTTCGCGCGACATGGGGAGGCGAATGATGGCACGTGGCTGGCCGCGCGCCTCAAGGCGGTCCGAGAGGTTCAAGAGGAAGGCGGCCACTTTGAGTTCGGCGGTCATGGTGCCAAGCACCATCATAAGGCCGTGGTCGCTTGCGATTGCGCCGCTTAGGAGTTTATGGAATTGATGTTGCAGACGAGGAAGGTCGGACAGCAGCGTTTCGAGCCTCGTGAAGGGGATCTCGCATACCTCGCTATCCTCGAGCGCCACGGCGTTGCCGCGGTGCGCATCGGTACTGATCGCGTCGAGACCCATGAGTTCGCCTTCCATGGGAAAGGCCGTGATCTGCTCGTGGCCGCCCGCGCTCACCTCGTAGATCTTGAAAAACCCCGTGCGCACGGCAGCAAGAGACTGCAGGGGGTCGCCCGCGCGGAACAGGTGTTGACCGGCAAAGACGCGTCGTCTGCGCTTGACGAGGTCGTCCAGTTTCCCCAACTCTTCGGCGTCTAGCCCAAGGGGCAGACAGATCTCCCGCAGACTGCAGTTCGAACACCGTTGTCTCAGGCTGGCCTCGAAACTCGTAACCGCCATGTGTCGCGTCGTCCTATCGTTGAGGTGGCTTCCGGCGCAACCAGAAGCCTCTGGCCTCCGGACCCTATCTTGTTGTTTATAAGGATATGCTACTTTTGACAGCTATCAAGGCCAATCGCATACGGCACGTAAGTGTACTCCGCGCGCTGGGGGCAGGGAACGGTTTGGGGTGTTTTGCCGAACCATTTACGTCTTTGGGGATAGGGAGGACCGATCGCCTATCTCTTTTGGGGCTAACACGTGGCACCACCCGGCGGACAGCCGAGCGGCGCGTCGCGGCTGCAGGGCCGGCACCCGATTCGGCGTGCTCCTTCCGCACACGCGGGTCGGCGGTGCCGCAGTCCGGAAACGGGGATCTACCGGATGTCAGCGCGTCTGTGAGCGCCCCCGCCGCGCGCCAGTGTGCAAAACTTCCCATGGATCGGCCGCCCGGCGCCCACACCAAGGCTCAAGCGCAGGTCTCTCCTGTGCTCTAGATGCAAAGAGGTCGACATGGAAGGGAGACCGGCTGAACCCGACGACGCAGGCCTGTGGCGAGGGGCTCTGTGAGTGAGGGGATCGTCCGCCAGGGCGACCGCGGCATCATCGATGTTCACCCCGACAGCGGCACTGTCTGGTTCAATCAGGGGCGGGTCGTCGCGCTGTTTTGGACGTGTCGCACGCTCATCGGGCGCCTCGGTCGTCCGCCACATCCCCCTGCGGTCCGCGCCTGATTCGCAGACCATCGCGGATGTTGAGCGCCATCAGCACAATATTGGTGATCCCGGCACAGATCTCAAGGCCTTGGATGGTGGCGAAACGGGCATCGAATCGATTTGCCGACGCCAGGTGGCTCAGATAGAGCGCGCAGGGGACGAGGATCAGGATACCGTTGCCGGCTATGAGCCGCATGCGCGTCATCTTGCGTCCCACGAGGGGGTGCCGATGGCCCCGGGCCAAGCGGTTCCCGGAAAGCCCAGTCACGACGAGCGCGGGAATGAGGATCGCGAGACCAGGAAATACGATCAGTTGCTTGACGAGGGCAATCTGCGGCCGTGTGCCAAGCAGCTCTACGGTCAGCGTCGCTGCGCAGAAGACCGTGACGATGACGGTGGCGAGTAGGGCGGCCGCGAGGTGTAGTCTCTTTCCCATAGTGGCGTCTCTCCTCAATCGGAGCGCGGTCTCCGGCCTAGCCGTCGCCTGGTTCATTTTGGCGGCACCTCGACCTTTGATGGTTGCCCGGTGCGCCTCCTTCCTTTGCGTTCGCGCACACGACCGCCGGCGGATTCGTTTTCCGGGGGGTGGGCCGTGTGGTTGCCTGCGACCGATCGCGTGGCAGGCCACGGTGCATGATCGGTCTGTAGTCGTGCGACAAGCCCCTGTAACAGCTTTAGGAGATGGGTTCTTTGGGTCTGGTCCAGGCCCTGCATTGCCATCTCGTTGACCTCGCTTGCGTACGGCAGCAAGACCTTTTCGAGCGCATGGCCTGCCTCCGTCAAAAAGACCAAGGTCTGGCGGCGGTCGTACGGATTGCGCGTGCGGCGTACCCAGCCGTCGCGCTCCATGCGGTCCAGCGTTCTCACGGTAGTCGCTTCGTCGATCGGAATGCGGTGGCTCAGCGCCTTCTGTGTAAGGCCTTCCTCCTCCCACAGGAACATGAGGAACGGCCACTGCCCAATCGGGACGCCATGGCGCGAGATGCGGTGATGCAGCGAGCGCGCCAAAAGGCGCGCGGCGGCATTGACGAGGTAACCCAGGCTTTCCTCTATGACGAATCGCGCAGTCGTCGCATCGACGGTTTCGATTCGGGCTCGCATCTTTCGGGGTCCGGGCATGGTCTGTCTCCGCACACCTTTTTGGAGGGATGTACGATAAAAGATAGCATAGCAACTATTGCTATAGCAATATAATGTCCGAGACGTCGCTCACCGCCTGCTTTCGGGCTTGTCGGCCGTCTTGACCTAAGGCAATGGCGTAAGGCGGGTGACGGTCCGACAATGATCGCACTACATTTTTTTGGGGAATGAACCGTGTCGAATCAAATCCTGTCGAGTTTCTTGGCGCGTCAGCACCGTGAGCTGGATCGCCTCATGGAGGACGCGGAGAACGCCTGCGGCACGCCGCGCGCGCAAGAGGCTCTGCTTGCGTTCAGCGAGGCCATGGAGCATCACCTGGGGATCGAGGAGCGGGTCTTGTTTCCGGAGTTCGCGCGGCGCACAGGGCCCGGGGGGCCGCTCATCATCATGCGCGAGGAGCATGACGCCATTCGCTCGCTGCTCGCAGAGGGGCGCAGCGGAAGCGGCGTGGAGTGCCGGGCGCTTTTCGATACCCTGACCATCCTCGTATCGCAGCATCACTTGAAGGAGGAGAATGTCCTCTATCCCATGAGCGACAGCCTGCTTGCCGATTGCGCCGGTCGTCTGCTCGAAGTCATGAAGGAGGCGCCGGTCGTCCATGCATGAACGCTTCGTCGATGCAAGCGATCTGCCGCCGCCCGAGCCCTTGCAGGTCGCTCTGCAGGCGGCGACTGCCCTGGGTCCCGGAGAGTGCGTGCGGGTGCGTCTGCCTCGCCAGCCCTACCCCTTGTTTGGTCTGCTGGCCGAACGAGGGTATTCCTACGAGTCCGTAGCGATCCCGCGCGGCGAAGACTGCGTTTACGATGTCGTCATAACACGCGGCCCGGGCATGAGCCCATGAGCGCACGCGGCCTCGCCTTTGACGAGGCGCCGCCTCTGGCATCGGTTCTGCGCTCCTTTCTCTGGGCGCCCTGGTTCCTTGTCGCGGCCGGGGCGGTGCTCTTGGCGGCGGGCCCCGGGGCCTTGCAGGACCGTTATACGCCGGCCGTGCTCGCCGCCACCCATCTCGTGACCATAGGCTTTCTGATGTTGATTGCCACCGCCGCCGCGTTTCAGCTGGTGCCGGTAGTGTCCGGCACCTCGTTCCCGCGCGTGGCGGGCCTCGCCCTGGCCGTCCGCTGGGGTTTCGCCCTGGGGGCGCTGCTTTTGGCGGCCGCCTTTCTTCAGGGGCCACCGTTCTTTTTTGGTCTGGCGGCGGTGCCTCTGGCCATAGCCGCCGGTGCCTTTACCTTATCGGGCGCTTGGGTCTTGTGGCGATTGCCGAAACACAAGACGATGACGCCCATGTTCTATGCAGTCACGCTGCTGGGCATCGCCCTGGCCTTCGGTCTTGTTATGGCCGGCGAGCGCGCCGCCGGCACCCCGGTGTCGGCTACGCTCCTGCACGCCCATCCCTTGTGGGCGCTCGCGGGCGGCGTCT
Source organism: Pseudomonadota bacterium (assembly GCA_021784755.1). Lineage (GTDB taxonomy): Bacteria > Pseudomonadota > Gammaproteobacteria > Acidiferrobacterales > Acidiferrobacteraceae > Acidiferrobacter. The sequence continues at coordinate 48,319 of JAJYHM010000022.1, read as the reverse complement.
TCGTGTTGTGGGCGGCGGTCGCCGCGCAGGTTCTGCCCATGTTTCAAGGTGCCAGGCCTTGGTCGCCGCGTGTCTCTCTCGTTCTGGGACCACTCGTTTCGATTCTACTGTTCGCGACCCTCATCGCTCGAGCATGGCCGGTTCCTGCCGTCGAGAGCACCCTTCGCGTCGTCTTGGCGGCGGTCGTTGTCGCTTATGCGGGGCTCCTCGGCCAACGCCTCTGGACGCGCGGCCGTAGGCGTTGTGACGCCATGACGTTCTTTTGGTATATCGGCTTGGTGAGCCTAATTGCGTCAGCCGTGGTGGGCGCGTTTATGGCGGTGGGCCTTCTTTCCGGTCTCAAGTGGCCGCTCGCTTATGGTCTACTGGCCCTCATGGGGGCTGCCGCCTCCCTGATGAGTGGCATGCTCTACAAGATCGTTCCCTTTCTCGTGTGGCTCCATCTTCAGCGACGCCCCGGACATCCCATCGTCCTTATGACGTCCGCCATCAGCGAGCGGTCCATGCGCGTCCACGCCGTCTTGCATCTGGCCACCATAGGACTCAGTCTTGCGGCGATAACGTGGCCGCAGGCCCTTTGCGAGGGCGCCGCGCTTTTGTGGATCGCGGACGGAGCCCTGCTCGGCGCCAATCTCTTCACCGCGCACATCTTTTACCAGCGCGTTTCCCGGGCCTCCACTGGAGGCTTGTCCCGTGCGGCTCTTTGATGCCCCCCACATCGCCTATTTTCTGGGTGGCCTCGTGCAGGTCTTGTTCGCCTTGATCCTGTGGGCGCTGTGGCTCATGGGGGCGTTTGCCGGCGCCTATCCGCTCCCCGCTCTCCCTGTGTCGCCGGTTGCTCTGCATGGCTTCCTGATGCTGTACGGGGTCTTCCCGTTTTTCGTGTTCGGTTTTCTGGCCACCACCTTTCCCCGATGGATGCAGACCGCCCCGGTTGCGCGTCGCGCCTACCGCGATGCCTTCGCCGTGCGGGTCGTGGGCCTCGTGCTCGTGTACGCGGGCCTCCTTTTGGGCGATCGGGCGATCGTTCTTGGCGCCGTCCTCATGGCCTTGGGCGATGCGCGCCTTGTCGCCGCGCTCATCGGCGTTTATCGCCGCGCGCGCAAACCGGCGCGCCAGGGTGTATTGGTCTTCACTGTGACGCTGACGGCGGAGGTCGTGGGGCTTGCGCTTTACGCGGCTGCCCTTTGGCGCGGCTCGCCGATCCCCTTCGCGATCCCGATCCGGGTCGGGCTCTTCGTCTTCCTGCTACCCACCCTCTTTGGGGTGAGTTATCGCATGATCCCGTTTTTTACGGCCTCGGTGCTTGCAGACTATAAGCGTCCACCGGCCGATCCCAGGATCCCGCCAGGCTTCCTTGCCGCTACAAGCGCCCATGCCCTCATGGCAAGCCTCGCTTGGCGCGCCCCGCTCATTTTTCTGGATGCCGCGATAGCGGCGGTGGCCTGGTATTTCCTGACACTCTGGTTTCGGCGCGATGTTGTGCGCCACGGGCTCTTGCTCTTGCTCTACGCGGGCTATGCCTGGCTCGGGGTGGGCTTCGTCTTGTACGCCCTAGGTGATGCCGGCTTGGTCGCCGGCCATCCGCATCTGGGCCGCGGCCCCTTGCATGCCCTCGCTATCGGTTTTGCGATGAGCTTGATCGTGGCTATGGCTACCCGTGTCACGCGCGGCCACTCGGGACGCGGGCTTTCGAGCGATCTCTTGAGCTGGGTTGCACTCCTGGGCATAGAGGTCGCGGCGATCCTGAGGGTTGCCTCCGACGTTCCGATGCTGGAGCGGCTTGCCCCTTATGATCTGAGCGTATTCGCGGCCCCCATCGCCATTCTGGCCTTGTTACCTTGGGCTGCGCGCTATGCCGTCATGCTCGCCACCACCACCCGACCGCCCGCGCCATGATCACCATGGCCCGTTTCCCGATGTTCCCCGCGCTCCTGGCCCTGCACGTTCTGTCCGTGGTCGCATGGGTGGGCGGCATGGGCTTTGTCACTACGGTCGTGCTCCCGGCCTTGGCGCGATTGCCAGCCGCCGAGCGCATCCCGGCATTCCTCGAGATCGAGCGCCGATTCGGTCTCCAGGCACGGATCTGGGTCTTGGTCGCCGGCGCCACAGGTGGTGCGATGTTGGCGCGATTGCCTCTCTTGGCCCTCGTCGGCACGTCGCACGGTCTGTGGGTCGATGGCATGATCGCGTTCTGGGCGTTTTTTATGCTGCTACTTTTCGTGTTGGAGCCGCTGTTCTTGCATAGGCGCTTGCGCGAACGCGGGGCGCGCGATGGCGAGGCGACCCGGCGCCTGTTGTTGCGGGGCCACATAGTTCTACTTGCGATTGCCATTTTGGTGGTAGTGGGCGCCGTTCTTGGCGCGCAGGGCGTCGGTTGACCCGTGACATCCTTCTCGCCCTGATGGGCCGTTCGGCCCCGCTGGCTATAGGCCGTTCAGCCTATAGTGTCCGGCCAGCGATGCCGATGGCGACCTTAGCCACGCCTTTGGATCAATGGCCGGGCAGCACTACTGTCGGCATGATGGCGCGCAGCGCCTTTGCGAGGGCGGGTGTAAGCCAGGGGCGATAGGCCGCCGAGAGCTCTGGATCCGGGCAGCCGGTCGGGCGAAAGCTCTTCAAGGTCATCGAGCGCGCGCCCATGGCCACAACTTCCGCCACCATGGCCAGGAGATCCGCGTCCGACAGTAGGGCCGGATGGACGGTTGTGCGCAACTCGTAAGGTTTTCCGCTTTGCAGCAGTATTTCCACCGACGCGCGCGCCGCTTCGCCGCTTCCTTTGCGTGCAGTGATGGCGTCGTATTTCGAGAACGGCCCCTTCACATCGAGCCCGACCCAATCGATATATCCGAGAAGATTCTCGAAGCGCCGCGGAGATACGCCCGCAGTGTGCAGGGCCGTCGCGAAACCGAGCAGGCGTGCTTCGATCAGGGCTTCGCGGACTGCGGTGGCTTGCGCGAGGGGCTCGCCACCGCTCATGACCACGGCATCCAGGAGGCCCACCCGGCTTTCGAGAAACGCCCGCGCGGCCGCCCACGACAGGCCGGTCTGGGTCTCCCAGAGATGACTATTGTGGCAGTAGGGGCAGCGCCAGGGGCAGCCACCGACGAACAAAACAGCGGCCTGATGCCCCGGGTAGTCGACGCTACTCCAGGGCACGAGGCCGCCCAGTCCTAAGGCTAGGTCGACAGCCGGCTCTCCACGAAGAACCTCCGCTCGTAGTGCTCGCCCTTCTTGCCCTCGTTGAACGACGCCACAGGTCGATGGTAGCCCATCACCCTTGTCCACACTTCGCATGGCTGACGCTCCTCGGGGCGAAGACCGCCCCGTTCTTCCTTACCTTCTTTGATCGCGTTCATGTTTCCTCCTCACTCGGCTTGCGCCAAAGTCCGTCGCCGGGCCCACGCTTCTTCGTCGCAGATCGGGCAAAAGGGGTGCTCGCCCGCGAGATAACCGTGACGCGGGCATATAGAAAAGGTCGGTGTAATGGTGATGTAGGGCAGACGAAAGCGCCCCAAGGCCCGTCGTACCAAATCGCGCGCGACCGAAGGGCTCGATAGGCGCTCGTTCAAGTAGAGGTGCAATACCGTCCCCCCTGTGTAGCGTCTCTGCAGGTCCTCCTGGCGTTCCAGTGCCTCGAAGGGGTCGTCCGTGAATCCCGCCGGCAACTGGGACGAATTGGTATAATAGGGGCGCTCGGCCGTCCCGGCTTGGCAGATGCCAGGGAAGCGTTTGCGGTCGGCGCGCGCGAACCGGTAGGTCGCGCCCTCGGCCGGCGACGCCTCGAGGTTATAGAGGTGTCCCGTCTGCTCCTGAAACTCCGTGAGCCGCCCGCGCATATGATCGAGAAGGCGGCATGCCATGGCATGACCTTGCGGTGCCGTGATGTCCGCCTCCTCGGCCGTGAAGTTGCGTACCATCTCGTTGATCCCATTGATGCCTATCGTCGAGAAGTGGTTGCGTAGCGTGCCCAGATAGCGCTTCGTGTAGGGGAATAGCCCCTGGTCCATATAGGTCTGTATGGTCTTGCGCTTGATCTCGAGACTCGTACGTGCAAGTTCGAGGAGTTGGTCGAGATTGCGGAAGAGACCGGGCTCATCGCCCCTGTGCAGATAGCCTAAGCGGGCGCAATTGATCGTGACGACGCCAAGCGACCCCGTCTGTTCCGCCGAGCCAAAGAGGCCGTTCCCTCTCTTTAGGAGTTCTGTCAGGTCCAGCTGCAAGCGACAACACATGGACCGCACCATGTGCGGCTTGAGGTCGGAGTTCAGAAAATTCTGGAAATACGGAAGGCCGTATTTGGCAGTAAGAGAGAAGAGCCGTTCGGCGTTTTCCCCTTCCCACTCGAAGTCGGGGGTGATGTTGTAGGTCGGTATCGGGAAGGTGAAGACCCGGCCCTTGGCGTCCCCCGTTTCCATAACCTCGAGGTAGGCCTTGTTGATCATAGCCATCTCAGGTGCGAGGTCACCATAGGTAAAGGGCATCTCTTCGCCCCCTATGAGGGGCACCTGATCGCGTAGATCCGCGGGACAGGTCCAGTCGAACGTCAGGTTCGTGAAAGGTGTCTGCGTGCCCCAGCGCGACGGGATGTTGAGGTTGTAAATGAGCTCCTGGATGCACTGCAGGACGTCTTCATAGCGCATGTGATCTTTGCGCACGAACGGCGCGAGATAGGTGTCAAAGGAACTGAAGGCCTGCGCCCCGGCCCATTCGTTCTGCAGCGTCCCAAGGAAGTTCACGATCTGACCCACGGCGCTCGAGAGGTGTTTCGGAGGGTTCGCCTCGACCTTGTTCGCGACCCCGTTCAGCCCTTCCGTGAGCAATGTGCGCAGCGACCAGCCCGCGCAATAGCCTGACAACATGTCGAGATCGTGGATGTGCAGGGCGCCGTCGCGATGGGCCTCGCCCACCTCTTTTGGATAGACGTGATTCAGCCAAAAGTTTGCAACCATTTTGCCGGAGACGCTCAGTATCAGCCCGCCTAGGGAGTAGCCCTGGTTGGCATTGGCCTGCACGCGCCAGTCGCGGCGGTCGAGGTACTCGGTGATGGCCTCTTCGACTTCGACGCGCACCTTGCCTTGTTCGCGGGTCAGGCGGCGTTTTTCCCGGTAGACGATATAGGCGCGGGCGGTGCGTCTATGACCGTGCGCGAGCAGGTTATCCTCTACGAGGTCCTGGATGGTTTCGACATCTGGGCTGCCGGCGGGCGCGCGCGCACCCACCTGCTCCGTCATGAGGGTCGCTTCATCGGGTCCATACTCGCCCGTAGCGAGGCCAGCGCGCAGGAGTGCATAGTAGATTTTGCGATCATCGAAGGGTACGACGCGACCGTCGCGTTTGCGTACGCTATCAGGGTATGAGACGGCCATGACTACCCTACTCCTTGTTGTTTCGGGACTCTACCAATACAACTCCTTGCGATGTCGTCACTTGATATCCATCAAGCTTGAGAGGAGTTTCTGTGCGTAGACTTTCAGCCTCGGTTTCATGATTACGAGCGCGGGGGTGCGGGCGCATGGCGGGGGTGGTGGCCTACAAGGATGGCAGTGGACGTCCGTCGCCGGTGGTCTCGGCCTACCGTCTGCGAGACGGGGTCTATCTCAACCTCACGAATCGCTGTACCTTGCGCTGCCGGTTTTGCCCCAAGTTTCACGGTCTGTGGACGGTTGCGGATGCGCGACTGCGCCTTCGGGTCATAGACGAGCCCTCGAGCACGGCCTTGGTGCAGGCGGCGCTGGAGGCGGGCCCCTGCGCTGAGTACGTCTTCTGCGGTCTGGGAGAGCCTACGACGCGATGGCCGGAGTTGCTCGCCGTGTCCGCGGCGTTGCGCGCGACGGGTACGCCGATCCGGCTCAATACCGACGGCCTGGCAAGTCTCGTACACGGTCGCGACGTGGTCCCCGAGCTCAAAGGGCTCATAGACCATGTCTCGATTTCTCTCAACGCCGCTGATGAGACGACCTATGAGCGCCTCTGCCGCCCTGGTCGCCCCGGCAGCTACGCCGCCATGCTGGCGTTTGCCGCCCGTTGTCGAATGTATGTCCCACGCGTCACGTTGACTGCCATAGAAGGCTTGCCGGGCGTCGATATAGACGCCTGTGCACGCATCGCCGGCGATCTGCGTGTGGGGTTCCGCGCGCGCCCCCTGGAGTCGACCGATGGCCGTTCTTTCCGAGTTCGTTGAGACCTTCGGGCAGCAGCTTCTCCGTGAATTCGGCGAGCGCGTCCATAAGGTGACCGTAGACGCGGGCTTCACCTGCCCCAATCGCGATGGCACGCGGGGGCGCGGGGGTTGCACCTTTTGCAACAACAAATCGTTCCATCCCCCCGTCCAGGCCCGAAGTATAGGCGACCAGATCTGCGAAGGCATGCGCTGTGTCCGGCGTCGTACCCGCGCGCGGAAAGTCATCGCCTATTTCCAGACCTACACGAACACCTATGGTCCCTTGTCGCGCCTGAGCGCGGCTTATGAGGAGGCCCTGGCAGTACCGGGGGTCGTGGGCCTGAGTGTGGGCACGCGCCCCGATTGCCTGTCGGAAGAGGCGGTCGCCTTGATTGCCTCGTATCGCGACCGGGGCTTCTTGGTGTGGGTGGAGCTGGGCCTGCAATCGAGCTTTGATGAGACGCTCGCGCGCGTCAATCGGGGTCACGGTTATCGCGAGTATCAAGACGCCATTGCTCTGTTACAGCGTTATGGGATCCCGGTGTGTACCCACCTCATCGTGGGTCTGCCGCAAGAGCGCCGCGACCACGCGTTGCATACGCTCGCTCGCGTGCTGTCTTTGGGCGTCGCCGGCCTCAAGATCCACCCGCTGCACGTCGTGCGCGGCAGCCGCCTCGCGCAGGACTATCGCGCCGGGAAGATCGCGCCTCTCGAGCTGTCAACTTATGTCGGTATCGTCGCTGATCTCGTTGAGCGCACGCCCCGTCATGTCGTTTTTCATCGCCTCACCGGGACCGCCAAGGCGGCCCTGCTCTTGGCCCCGGACTGGTGTATCGGGAAGTGGCGCGTATTGAACGCCATCACGGCCGAACTGGCGCGGCGTGGGACCCGCCAGGGGGTTCTGGCCTGCGAGGGGGTCTCATGGTAGCGATGCCCGAGCTCGTGTGCCCGGCCGGGACCTTGGCTGCTCTTGAAGCCGCTATCGATCATGGCGCCGATGCCGTCTATGTGGGACTGCGCAACGAGACCAATGCGCGCAATTTCCCGGGACTTAACTTCACCTCTGCGGATATCACGGCGGGTGCGCGTTATGCCCACGACCGCAAACGCAAGGTCTATCTTGCCCTCAATACTTATGCGCAGCCAGGTCGCGTGGCTCTATGGCGACGGACCGCCGACGAGGCGGTCGCCTCCGGGGTCGATGCCGTCATCGCCGCCGATCTCGCGGTGCTGCGCCATTGTGCCCGGCACCATCCTTCGGTGCCGCGTCACCTCTCGGTACAAGGGTCTGCCACCAATGCCGAGTCATTGCGATTTTATGTCGAGAACTTCGGGGTCGTGCGCGCCATTCTTCCGCGCGTGCTGGCCCTGAACCAGGTCCACAAACTTGCCGCCCACGCCCCGCTGGACCTGGAGGTCTTCGCATTTGGTGGCCTCTGCGTCATGGTCGAGGGGCGCTGCGCCTTGTCGTCTTATGCAACCGGGGTATCACCCAATACCTGCGGGGCGTGCTCGCCGGCATCGTCAGTGCGGTGGGAAGAGGAGGGTGGGCGCCGCCGTGTGCGCCTGAATGGCATATTGATCGACGCCTTCGAAAAGACCGAAAAGGCTGGCTACCCCACAATCTGTAAAGGGCGCTTCAAGGTCGACAACCATGTGGCGTATGCCCTCGAAGAGCCGACCAGCCTCAATGTCTTGCCTATCCTGGCTGAGCTCGCGCAGATCCCGGTGCGTGCGATCAAGATCGAAGGCCGCCAGAGATCGCCGTCGTATGTCGCGCGCGTGACCACAGTCATGCGTGCCGCCCTGGACGCATGTGCGCGCGACCCGCAAGGGTTCACTGTCCGTCCCGAATGGGCGGAGGCTTTGACATCCCTATCCGAAGGTCGGCAACAGACCTTGGGCGCTTTCCATAGGCCTTGGCGATGAGGCTTGCGCTCGCGCCCATACCGTTTTTCTGGTCACGGGAGGCGGTCCTCGCCTTTTATGACGCGATCGCCGATACGGCCGTCGATATCGTCTATTTGGGCGAGACGGTGTGCTACAAGCGGCGCAGCCCGGGATTGGCTGACTGGATGGCGATTGCTGAAAAGCTCACAAGCAGCGGCAAGGAGGTCGTGTTGTCGAGTCTGGTGCTCGTCGATGGAGAGGCGGAGCTCAAGGCGACCCGCAGGCTCTGCGACAACGGCCGCTTCCCCATAGAGGCCAATGACATGAGCGCAGTCTCGCTCTCCCGCCATACGCCCTTCGTCGCCGGGGCTACGCTCAACGTCTATAACGAGGATGCCTTGGCGATCCTTGCCGACGCGGGGGCCACGCGCTTCGTGGCTTCCTTGGAGTTGAGCGGCGAGGCCTTGGCGACTTTGCGTGCTGCGGGGCCCCCGGGCATAGAATGCGAGCTCTTGGCTTTTGGTCGCCCGGCGCTCGCCTATTCGGCGCGCTGTTTCAGCGCGCGCAACGCCGATCGCGGCAAGGACCAGTGCGAGTGGGTGTGCGAACGTGAACCGGAGGGCGTACTGGTTCGCACCCAGGAGGATGATGCCTTTCTCACGCTGAACGGTCTGCAGATCCACGCCGCGCAGCCCATAAACTATATCGCCGAGATCGATACCATGCGGCGCGCGCGCGTCGATATCCTGCGCATCATGCCGGAGATACGCGATACGGCACTTGTGATCGATGCCTTCGAGGGCGTCTTGCAGGGGCGTTATACGGTCGCGGAAGGTCAGAACCGCCTCGCGCCTTTGACCGGTGGGCAGGATGCCAACGGATATTGGCGGGGTGCCGCCGGCCGCAGCCATATCCCATGATGCTGGCCTGGCACGAAGCGCCGCGCCTGGCACCCGACCAATTTGCCGCCTACGAGGCCGGCTTGTGGGCGCGCGCCTTGAATGGCGAGACCGTACTCGGCTTCGTGCGCCTGGCGCGTTGCGCCCTCATCGGGGCCTTTGAGGATCCTGATCGCGCGCTTAGGCTTTCGTATATAGGCGATCGCTTCCCGGTCGTGCGACGACGGACTGGAGGCGGAAGCCTGTCTCTCGACCCGGATACGCTGATCGTGGTGCTCGCCCTCCCCGCGGGTCGCTACGCGGGCGTAGCCCCCGCGGCCCTCATGTCGGCCCTATGCACGCCGTTCGTTGGGGTCATTCGTGAAGCCGGAATCGAAGCGGTATTCACAGCCCCCAACGACATCGTCGTCGCGGGCCGCAAGGTGGCCTGCGCCTTCCTCATACGCCATGACGGAGCGATACTCTTCGAAGCGGCCCTGCCGCTTGCACTCAACGTCGAAGAACTTCTAAAGACTCTGCGCCTGCCTCTGGAGAAGCTCTCCGAGCAAGGGATCCTTGCGGCACGCCAGAGGTTCGCGCCCCTGCGCACGCTCGTCCCGGGCTTGGCCGCAGGGGCCTTGTGTGCCGGGATCACAACAAAAATGGCGCA
>JAJYHM010000022.1:0-38204 GCA_021784755.1 Pseudomonadota bacterium | reverse complement strand
GGCTGTCCGGAGTGCGGACGCTGTGCCGTGGGAGAGGCCTATGCGCTCGCGCGCAAGCGGCGACTGGCGGTCACGACGATTACCAACTTCGAACATCTGCGCGTGGTCTTGGCCGATCTCAAGACCCGTGGGGCGCGCGCCTTTCTGGGCATCTGTTGCACCGACTTCTTCCTGAAGCGCGATTACGCCTTCGTGGAGGCCGGCATCCCCGCTGTGTTTGTGGATATCGGCGGCGACACATGTTATACGCTGCGCCAAGAGGAAGAGGCCTATGCCGGGCGTTTCGAGGCTCAGGCCTATGTGGATGCCCGGCTTTTGGGACGTCTTCTCGATTGGCACGATCGATTGAGGACCGAGGACAATGCGAAGGCCTAGGCTTGCCCGATATCTTGTGGCGCACCGCCTAGACGCGCCCATGACATTAGTATCTTTTGGGCGGAAGGCTTCGGATTTTTCTGCAATAAGAGGAGCGCGCGGGCGTGTGATATCGGTTCTTTGAGAGCAACGACAAAGTGCGGAGCGTGATTCTATCGGGTGTGGACAATGCCCGCGCGCGTAACGTGTACCATAAAAGCTTTCGTAATGATTATCCCGCCTTTGGTTTCTTGTGGCAGATTGAGTTCTTCCATCGCCTAGTGACGAGTGTGAATCTCGCCTATGGCCGCACGATCCATCCCATGTTGGCGACTGCGCTTGGGTTTGCAGGGGGCCTAGGTCCCAAGCCCTGGCGACGCGCAAGGACTGAGACCGAGTTCTTTGTTCCCCACCACGCGGCGGTCTTCATGAGCGCAAGCTTCACCGAGTTTCCAGTACGGGGCCGGGCCTATAATCGTAAGGGCGGGCGGGTTTGTGGGTAATGAGCCTTTCCGTTAGACCGAGATCACAAGCTACGCCTTGAGGGCGTGTTTCCGCTTCTTATGGGGTGTGTGCCCCGGCTTGTAACATTGGCGGGGGCAGTCTCGGTGCGGGCAGGCCCGTTGGGCGGGCTCCGACCCGGACCCGACAGCTGCTCTCTAACCATCACCCCAGGCGAAGACATTCACGCGAGCGGGAGGCACGTTGCGCCATATGGTGTGGGAGTGCAAGCAGGTGATTTGTTGCGCCCAGTCGATGGCGCGACATCGCAGGCTGTAGGTGAACTGGATGAACGTGGCGCCCTTGGGCAGGATGGCATCCAGGGCCGAACCGATCTGATCCACGGTACTTTTGGGCAGGGACTTCAAGGGGAGGCTCGATACCACGGTCGACACGCGTTGCGCGCGCCATCCCAGCAGGTTCGCAAGGTCCGCCGCATCGCCCTCCAGGATAGTCACATCAGGGAATCGTTCCCGCAGGTGGGCGGCGAGCAAGGCCGACTTTTCGACGACTATGAGCCGTTCCGGTGCGACCCCGTGGGCCAGCAGCGAGGCGGTCACGACACCGGTGCCCGCGCCGAGCTCGACGATAAAACCCTTGGAGGCGGCAACGGCCTGGGAGGCCATGTAGTCGGCAAGATGCCTGGAACTGGGGCAGGCAGCGCCGACTGCCTGCGGGCCGGAGCAGATAGCGCGGGCAAAGAGCCGCAGGTCGGCCGGAAATAACGCCTCGCCGATGCGTCTAAACACACCTTTCCGCCACGATTTCTGGTCTGCCGGGCTCCCCAGCTTCCCGCCGTCGCTTGTTATCCGGTGCATGAATTCCCCCGTTCGCTCGCCCCCGAGGAGCCGGGCGCGACGTGGACCTTATGGATCAAGGATATCGCATGAGGCTGTAATTGCAACGCTCATACGATAGTCGTGCCGGAAGGAGGCCTCGACCGGGGGCTAGGGGAATACCGCGCGCAGCCGCTTTTTGTGGCGGTAGATGGCGCTTTCAAGGGCATGCCGTAATTGCAGCGCGATGCCAGTGTCACCCTCCACGCACAGCCTCCGGTCGAAGAATAGCGCGTCGGCATCCTCGGTTTGCAGGAGCAGCGCCAGAAACGACTGGACGTCGCCCCGAATGCACGTTTTCCAAGGGATGGGCGGGGCCGGCCACAGGCGTCCCCCACGGATCACGAAGCCCAAGGCAAGGTGCGGATGGCTTATCTCGAGGCAGATGCGGGTGCCCGACAAGCCCGCCAGGGACCGGTCGGAGACGAGCAGGGCGTTGGCCATGAGTGCCCCGCCCAAGGCGATTGCCGGTGGCGGGACGAGCCTGACCCCGAGGTCAAGTGCGCGGGGCGCGGCGTACGAAACGATATCGGATAGGCGCGACATGGCGTCATTGTTCGTCGTTTCGCCCCCCCTAGGGTTGATGCGCGTCAAAGGTATTGCGTTGGATCAAGGGGTCGGGCGGGACGCCGCCGTATGCTCCTGCCACGATGTTTGCCGACATGCGCCAATTTCTCGGGCACCTTGAGCGCCACAAGCTTCTTGCGCGCGTAAGGGCGCCTGTGAGCGCGCACCTGGAAATCACCGAGATCTGTCGGCGCGCGATCATGGTGCAGGGCCCGGCATTACTGTTCGAGTCGGTCGATGGCGGCAAGATGCCGGTGATTGGCAACCTCTTCGGGACCCGGGATCGTGTCTTGCAAGCCATGGGCCTCGAGGACAGCGCCGCTCTGCGTTCCCTGGGGGAGTTGCTCGGGCGTATCAAGGAGCCGCGCTGGCCCCGTGATGCGCACGAAGCCGCCGGGCACCTCCCCATCATCGGCCGCTTGTGGGCGGCCCGCACCCGCATCGTGCGCGAGGGCGCGCCGGTCCACGAGTGTGTCCAAGAGGGCGCCGCCGTCGACCTCGAGACCCTGCCGATATCGCATTGTTGGCCCGAGGACGTGGGGCGCCTGCTTACCTTCGGTCTCGTGATCACCCGGCCGGGCGACGGCGGGCGACACAACGTCGCAATCTATCGCCAACAGCTCATCGGTCGCAATCGCCTCATCATGCGGTGGCTTGCGCACCGCGGCGGGGCCGGTGACTACGCCCGATTTCGCGAACTGCACCCGACCGAGCCGTTTCCGGTGGCAGTCGCCATAGGCGCCGATCCGGCCCTGACCCTGGCGGCGGTCGCGCCCATCCCCGACACTTTGTCTGAATACCAGTTTGCCGGGCTTTTGCGCGGCACCCGTACCGAGCTCACGCAGGCCGGCAACGGGCTCCTGGTGCCGGCCCGCGCCGAGATCGTGCTCGAGGGTGTCATCGCCCCTGATGATACCGCCCTCGAGGGACCATTCGGGGATCACACCGGTTACTACAACGCCCAAGACCGATTTCCGGTGATGACAGTCACGCGCGTCACGCATCGCCACGCCCCGCTCTACCAGACGACCTATATGGGGCGTGCGCCCCATGACGAACCGTCGGTGCTGGCAAGCGCCCTGAACGAGGTATTTGTGCCTCTGCTCCAGCAGCAGTTTCCCGAGATCACCGATTTTTATCTGCCCCCCGAGGCGTGTTCCTACCGGATCGCGGTTGTCAGTATTCGCAAGCGCTATCCGGGTCATGCCCGGCGCATCATGATGGGGGTCTGGTCATATCTGCGCCAGTTCACCTACACCAAGTTCGTGATCGTGACGGATGATGACATCGATATCCGCAACTGGTCCGAGGTGATATGGGCGCTCGTGACCCGAGCCGACCCGGCGCGCGATAGCGTCCTATTGACGGACACGCCGATCGATTACCTGGATTTCGCAAGCCCCGTGGCCGGTCTGGGGGGCAAGATGGGGCTGGATGCCACCCTGAAAAGCCCGCCCGAGGTGACCCGGCCGCCCGGGCGGCCCATACGTCCCGATGCCCGCACGCAGGCCGCGGTCGCGCACATTTGCGAGGGCCTCGGCCTCTGAGCGCATTGACGAATGTCAAGGCGCGCCCGGGGAGGGAAGGGATACTTTCGTGTTTTAGGATTATCTTATGAATGTCGACTTTGACGCATCCCTCATCGCCCGTTATGGTGAGTCGGCGCCGCGCTACACGTCTTACCCCCCGGCCACGCAATTCCATGGCCAGTTCGGGGCCGAGGACCTGAGCCGGGCGCTTACGGGCCGGCCCGCTGGGCAGGCTTGGTCGCTCTACGTCCACGTCCCCTTTTGCGAGTCCGTGTGTTATTACTGCGCCTGCAACAAGACCATCACCAAGCACCATGAGCGCGCCGAGCCCTATGTGACGCGCGTGGCCCGGGAACTTCAGCTGCTGTCGCCCGCGATCGGCGCGCGGCCCCCCTTGGATCAACTCCATTGGGGCGGGGGCACGCCGACCTTTCTTAGTCACGACGAAATGCGCGTCCTCATGTGCGCCATTGCCGAGCGCTTCGCTTTGCGCCCCGATGACACCGGCGAGTATTCGATTGAGATCGACCCCCGTCACGCGCCGGACGCGACCTTGGCGCTCCTTAGGACGCTCGGCTTCAATCGCCTGAGCCTGGGCGTTCAGGACTTTGACCCCGCCGTCCAGCGCGCCATCAACCGCGAGCAGTCCTTCGCGCTCGTGCGTCATGTCGCGCAGACCGCACGTTCGCTTGGGTTCCGTTCCTTGAGCGTCGACCTGATCTATGGCCTTCCGCGGCAGACCCGCGACAGCTTTGCCCGCACCCTCGAGCGCCTGCTCGAGATCTCGCCGGATCGGGTGTCCTTGTTCAATTACGCGCATCTTCCGCAGCGTTTCAAGCCCCAGCGGCGCATAGACGCATCGGCGATCCCGGACGGCTTGACCAAAATGGCGATTTTAAGCGGGACGGTCGAGGCGCTGATGTGCGCGGGCTACGTCTACATTGGTCTGGATCATTTCGCCAAGGCCGATGACGAGCTTGCGCGCGCGCAGCGCGAGCGGACACTGGCGCGCAATTTCCAGGGATATTCGACGCGTGGACACCTCGACGTGCTGGGTGTGGGGGCCTCCGCGGTCAGCCGCATAGGGGATGTCTACAGCCAAAACGCCTGGGACCTGAAGGAATACGAGGACCTCGTGGACCAAGGAAAGCTGCCAGTGCGCCGCGGGTTTGAGTTGAGCGCCGACGACGCCTTGCGCCGCGAGGTGATCAACGACCTCTTGTGCCATATGGAGTGTGATGTGGCGGCCCTCGAGGCCCGGCATGCCCTGCGGTTCGCGACCTATTTCTCTGCTGAATTGGCGCACCTCGAGTCCTTCGTCCAAGACGGGCTTGTGGAGGTGAATGACCAAAAGATCGTCGTGACCCCGCGTGGCCAGATGTTGGTCCGCGCCATCTGTGCGGTGTTCGATCGCTATTTACCGGTCGTCGATCGTCGTCTCTTTTCGCGCGTTGTCTAGGAGAGCCTCATGTCGTGCCCGCTGCGCCCCCTGGCCTTGTTCCTGGCCCTATTGCCTGCTGTTGCCTCCGCCAAAATGCTGACCGGGCGCCAGGTCTTCGAGCAGACCTGTCACGTCTGCCACGCCCGCGGCGTGGCGGGCGCGCCCCGGGTCGGTGACCGCTCGGCATGGCGCAAGCACCTCGATAAGGGGCTCAAGGTTCTCTACGCTCATGCGATTCGGGGCTATTACGGCTATAGCTTTATGCCACCCAAGGGTGGTAATGAGTCTTTGACGGATAGCGAGGTACGCGCCGCCGTCCGTTACATGGTGGCCACGGTGAGCACGAAAGCGCCGCGGGCCCTTGATCCGCGTCAATGAACCACCAGGCCGTCGGCCTAAGCTCGGGCTCATGACATCCATTATCGCGTCGCATCTACCGAAGCTGAACCTCAGGGGCCGTCAGTTGTTGCCCATATTCCAGGGGGGGATGGGTGTGGCGATCTCCGCCCATAAGCTCGCCTCGGCCGTGGCCCGCGAGGGTGCGGTCGGCACGATCGCGAGCGTCGATCTGCGTCACCTTCATCCGGATATCATGACGCGTCTGCGGCGTTGCCGGGATACCAAGAAGATGCTCGATGGGAACCTCGAGGCCTTGGATCGCGAGGTGAAGGCGGCCCGCGCCGCCGCGGGACCCGCGGCGTTTATCGCCGTCAACGTCATGCGCGCCATCAGTCATTACGCTGACTTCGTGCGCCAGGCCTGCCAGAGCGGGGCGAACGCCATCGTCATGGGGGCCGGCTTGCCCCTCGACCTTCCGGAGCTCACGGAAGGCCACGACGTGGCGTTGATCCCCATCCTCTCCGAGGAGCGCGGGATCGACGTCCTCCTGCGCAAGTGGATGCGTAAGGGTCGGCTCCCCGACGCCATTGTGATCGAGCACCCTGCGCACGCTGGCGGGCATCTGGGCGCCCCACGGCTGGCGGACGTCGATTCCTCGCGCTTCGATTTTCGTCATGTGCTTCAGGAGGCCTTGGCGCTCTTCAAGAAGCTGGGTCTCGCTGCCGAGCGCATACCCCTCATTCCGGCGGGTGGTATCGGATCGTTTCGGGCGATCCGCGAACTACTCGATCGCGGGGCCTCAGGGGTGCAACTTGGAACCGCATTCGCGGTGACGGAGGAATGTGACGCCCACCCAAACTTCAAGAAGGTGTTGGCGGAGGCGCGTCGCGAGGACATCGTTACGTTCATGAGCGCCGCCGGTCTGCCCGCACGCGCAGTTCTGACGCCGTGGCTCAAACGGTACCTCGCGCGCGAGAGTGTGCTGAAGTCCCGTGCCACCAGCCGCTGCGGCGGTTGCGCAAGCCGTCTCGAGTGCCTGAGTCACTGCGGGTTCAAGGATGGCAATCCCGATGCCGGACAGTTTTGTATCGAGACTCAGTTGGCGGCCGCGGCCAAGGGCAATGTCGAGCACGGACTGTTCTTTCGCGGCGGCTCCAGCCTGCCCTTCGGTCAGGAGATCCGGCCGGTCCGCGACCTCCTCGAGTACCTTTTGACGGGCGTGCGTCCTACGCTTGCGCAGGCCCCGGCCGTCTCCATGACCGCCTGAGAGGCCCTTTATGTCATGTTGTTATGTCCTCGATCTGCGTCTCGCGCCTCAAGGCGTGCCGGCCGCCACCTACGCCTATTCCATTCTGCGCGAGATGGGGCCTGGCGAGACGATGCGGATCTGGAGCCCGGACGAGCCGATGCTCTTCATGGCGCAACTGCAAAACCACATGCGTCACACGCTCGTCTGTGAGATCACGACCGACGGCCAGGGCTATTTGATCACGCTGCACATCCGCGGTCCGCACGAGCCGCTCGCGCTCGCCGATACGCTGCGGCGCGACCACGACGACATGGATGCCTGCCTTGTGCGCGCGCTTGCCGGGACCGGCGCCGGACGCTGGAACGAGGCCGCAGCCGAGGTGGCACGTCTCGACCGCGCCTTGCGGGCCCACATCCTCCTCGAAAACGAAGTTCTGGCGCCGCTCGCCGCGCGTGAGGCGCCGGAGTCGACCTTGCTCATTCGTCGGGAACACGACGACATCCTGATCCAGTTGGACGCGCTACAGGAGGTGTGCCAGGCCCCCGAGCCATCCTGCACCGAGCTGGACACATGGCTCGGTCTGTTGGCCGCGACCCTCAACAAGCACGAGTATCGCGAGGAGTCCTTGCTGTTTGGGCTCTGGGAACGGGCGTCTGCGGTCGCAGGGGCCCACTTCCTCGATGAGGTCCGTCGAAGGTTGTCCCCCGCAGTCTCCTGAGTCACCCCCTGGCACCGCCCGAGACGGCAGTCGCAATAGGCTTACCTTCCCTAGCTCGCCCGCACCGGGGCAAGCCCGATATAAAACAGTACGGCGCAGTATTGGGCAATGCTCCCCGCCAGCACGAATAGATGCCAGATCTCGTGGCCGAAGCGCCATCGTTCGTCGAAGATGAAGAAGATGATACCCACGGTATAGAACACCCCGCCGGCGGCAAGCCACCAGAATCCGCCGGGCGCCAAGTGGCGCATGAGCGGTTGCAGGGCGATGACGATGAGCCAGCCCATGACGACATACAGGATCACCGACAGTCGCCGCGATTTTTGGGGAATGAACTCCTGGACGATGCCGGTGATCGCGAGACCCCAGAGGATGCCGAACAGCGACCAACCCCATGGACCTCTCAAAGGCCCCAGCACGAAGGGCGTGTACGTGCCGGCGATCAGGAGGTAGATGGCGACGTGGTCTAGCCGCTGGAAGATGGCCCGCGCCCGCCCGCCGAGCCCATGGTAGAGGCCAGACATTGCATACAGGAATATGAGTGTGAGCCCGTAGATGCTGAAGCTTACGATCCGCCACGGGTCCGCCCGTAGCGCCGCGAACACGATCAAAACGACCGTCCCCACGAGTGCGAGCGCTCCGCCTACGATGTGGCTTATGCTGTTGAACAATTCCTCGCGACGCATGGGCGATCCCTTGTGAGGGCGGCCCCCCCGAACGCGACCCTTGCCATCGGTGTCTTGTCGTCATGGCGGGCACTGTCGTCCAGTTTAGGCAGGCGCTTCCTTGGGGACAAGCGGGTTCGGAGGCGCGCGTCATCCGCCCCATTCTTGTCGGCCACTATGCGGGGTAGGCCGGCATTTAATCGCCGCGCGCAACGTCCGACGAGAGCTGCGCGGCTGCCTGCCTTTCTTGTCTAGGTTTTCGGTACGCCTGTGGGGTGAGTGGGTCCTGACGCGGCGCGAGGCCGATGTCTCTCGTCGCACGGCGGCGCGCTCGGTGGGGGCCTGGGCCCGGAAGGCTCTTGCTTCGTTACGAGTGCCGGGACCCCCCGTTTCTGAAGCTTTCGGCGACGGATTGGGTGAGGCGACTTAGGAGCGGTTTGGCAGCCTCGATGAGCAAAGTGCTGAATTCCGGTCCGTCGGCGAGCTTCACGCCGGCCCAGTATTCGGGGTCGCGCGGCGGCCGCTGCTCTGTTTCGTCGCGCCGCCCTTGGAGGTAGGCACTCTCGAGCTCCCGGGCCAAGGCGCTCGTGCGGTGGGTCCGGGGACCGTGTAGGCGGTGGCCAAGCAATAGGCCTACCCCTACGCTCAGACCGACGGTCGCAAGGGGGTGTTCGAGGGCCCACCGCATTGGGAACGTGATTTGGCGCTCGAATTGCTCCATCACTCCTCCGACCCGTGCGCCCAAAGCGTCAAGCGTGTCGGCAAGATCGCGCCGGTGTCGCTCGGCCTCCTGCCGAGCCTTTTCTGAGGAATATACCTCGACTACCTCGTCGCTCATGCGGGCCCCTTTGTCTCAAAGTTTCTTCCACTCATCCTTGAGGAATGTTTTGTCAGCTTGGATCTCAGACCGCGTATTCTTCAGGCGTGCGTCTTGCCCGATGCGCTTGGCGTGCCGCATCGCCATGCCCCCGCCGATGCCCGTGAAAAGCACGCCTATGATAAGGGCGCTCGCCCAGAAGCTCGCCATGGAGGAGACGGCTCCGGCCAACAGATCCGCAAGCCCTATGATAAGAAAGGCAAGCAGACTGAAGAGGCCGAGTAAGGCTATGGCGCTATAGGCGGCGGCTTTCATGGCGTCAGCTATGATGGCGCGGGTGCTCTCCTCTATCTCGAGTTTGATGACGTTGGCTTCACTGCGGATGATGGCGAAGGCCTCGTCGGCAGCATGGCGAAGCAGGCTCTTCAGCGACAGGCCGTCCGCCGTCGGCTCCGGTCGCGTGGTCTCGGGATTCCATTGGGTGGCCATCGCCTGCCTACCGTTGGATCAACTTGCCAAGAAGGACGCCCACGGCGAACCCTATGGCGATGCTTGCGCCTGGATGGTCCCGTATGCGCTGTTCGAGGTCACGGCGCATCGCCTCGGCGTCGTGCTCGGAGACATACGCGCTCACCTTTCGAATCAAACTCAACGCCTCCTCGACATAAGGGTTGGCGTGGGCCGCAGCGAACTCGGCATTGTCTTCGGGGGAAACTTGTTCGGCGTCACCCATGGCGGCCTCCGCTTGCGGTTTTCGCAAGGGTAAATCACCAAGGGGGCTCAGGAAAATCGGACCTTCAGATCGGTTGCCATTCTCGCTTTTCAAGGGAGGGAGATCCCTGGGGCGCTCACGCCCAAGCGCCTCTAGTCGCTTCGATGGATCTTGGCCGGAACGCGTGACCGTGCGGCTCAGATCTCCGCAAGCGTGATTTTCCGCCGATCCAGTGGTAGTTCGGTGAATCGCTGATTTGTGTTACCGCCCCCAAGCCCAAGGCGCGGATGGGGCCCGGACGGGGTCGCCGTCGCCACGCCACGACCGACGGCAATCCCTGCGGGACCCGTCCCCGGCCTGAGAAGCTATCGGCCCCTACGGCGCGGCTTGTCGCGCACCGGCTCAGCCATGACTTATGAGGTGGGCCAACGGCGCGGGGAGCGAGGTGGTCGCCCGTACCCAGGCGAGCCCGATCATTTCGTGGAAGATTACGGCGGTCAGGGCGAGGGCGTGGGCGTTTGGGAGATAGGCCAGGATGGTCGCATCGCGCCGTGAACGCGTCACGAAGTCGGTCGGGGCGGGTACGACCTTGAAGCCCGCGCGGCGGAAGAGCGCCACGGCGCGCGGCATGTGCCAGGCCTGTGTCACGAGGAAGATGGTGTGGATCTTCTGGGAGTGCAGGATCGCCCAGGAATACTCCGCGTTTTGCGCGGTCGTCTTGGAGCTCGCCTCTACCCATTCCACCGGGGTTGCAAAATCGTGCTTCAAGACGCGCCGCATGAGCAGTGCCGCGGGGGTTCCTTTGAGCGGGGCCCCGCCCGACGCCAGGATGGGCAGCCGGGTTTCGCGAAACAGGCGGGCGGCATAGGCGAGCCGTGCGAGCGTGTCGATGCCGACTGTGGTGCGCCCGCCGTACTCCGGGGCGTCGTGGTAGCGTCCGGCGGCCAAAACCACGATGGCGCGGGGGCCTATCGGGAGCGGGCGATGCAGGGCGGGATCGCTCTCCCAGCTTCGCGCAAGCGCCGAGCTCACAGCCGGCAGGCTCATAACGACCAGCCCCGCCCAAGACAACGTGGTAATCGCCGTACCCACCTTGTGCTTGCGTGCGACGATCAATACGAGACCTGCGGCCATCGGCAGCAGAAAGAGCCCGGGCGGCGTCACGAAGGCGTTCACGAGCCCGTGCCAGACGATCACGTCCCCACCGACTCCCCAGCGGCTTGGCGATCGGCATGATAGGAAGAGCGCACGAGCGGGCCGCTCGCGACATTGGTGAAACCAAGCCCGCGCGCCCAGTCCCCGATCTCGGCGAACTCATCCGGGCTCACATAACGGTCCACGGGCAGGTGCGCCAGGCTCGGCCGCAGATATTGTCCGATCGTGAGCCACTCGCAGCCGTGCGCGCGCAGATCGGCAAGCGTTTGCTCGATCTCCATGCGGCTCTCGCCTAGGCCCACCATGAGGCCGGATTTCGTGGGGATGTTTGGATAGCGGTCCTTGAAGGCCTTCAGAAGCGCGAGCGACCCCTGGTAGTCGGCGCCGGGTCGCACCGCCTTATAGAGGCGCGGCACGGTCTCCATGTTGTGATTGAAGATATCCGGGGGTGCTGCGGCGAGCGCCTCCAGGGCCACCCCCACGCGACCCCGAAAATCCGGTACCAGGGTCTCTATGCGGACGGTGGGCGCGGCCGCGCGTATCGCGCCGACGCAGGAGGCGAAGTGCGCCCCTCCGCCGTCGCGCAGATCATCGCGATCGACCGAGGTGACGACCACGAAGCGAAGATTCATGGCCGCTATGGCCTGCGCCAGGTGTCGGGGCTCGTCGGGATCCAGGGGGTCTGGACGGCCGTGGGCCACGTCGCAAAACGGGCAGCGACGGGTACAGAGCCGCCCCATGATCATGAATGTCGCGGTTCCATGTCCAAAGCATTCGCCGATGTTCGGGCACGACGCCTCCTCACATACGCTATGGAGGGCGTGGTCCCGCAGGATGGCCTTCAGGCGCCCGACCTCGGGCGAGAGCGGCGAGCGCACGCGTAACCAGGCGGGTTTGGGCGCGGACTTCGAAGCCTCCTGTGCTACCCGGACCTTGATCTTTTCGAGCCCCTTAAGCGCTCTAGGGGAGGTTGGGCGCGGATCGGGTGTCTGTGGCATGTGCGTCGGTTTCCGGGTGATGTCTCAAACGGGTCAAGAGTTCTGGGATCAGGACCGCCGCCACCCGGTCGACATCCCCGGGCCCTCCGCAGTCGGCGATCTGCGTCATGCGCAGGCCCTGGTAACCGCAGGGAGCGATGGCCGTGAAGGGGCGGAGGTCCATGGCCACGTTCAAGGCGAGCCCATGATAGCTACGCCCGCAGCGGATACGCAATCCCAGGGACGCGATCTTGGCGTCCCCGACATAGACCCCGGGCGCGCCTGCGCGTGTCGTCGCATCCTTGATGTGAAGGCGCGCGAGCGTGTCCTGAACGGATGACTCCAGGGCCGAGACCAGATGCCGGACGCCCATTTTACGACGTGTAAGATCGATGAGGGCATATACGACGAGCTGGCCCGGCCCATGATAGGTTAGATCGCCCCCTCGATCGGTGTCCACGGTCGGGATCGGGCCGGGCGGCGAGGGTTCTTTCGCGTTGCGTCCGCGCGTGTAAACGGGGGCGTGTTCAAGTACCCAGATCTCGTCGGGCGTGTCCTCCGAGCGCGCCTCACTGAACTCGCGCATCGCCCGCCAGCTGTCATGGAAATTCACCATTCCCTGCAAACGGCGGATCTTCGGGTCCTCGATCATAGGGCCATGAGAACTTCGGGTGAGGCGCTCAAGGCCTCATAGATGGCATCGAGCTGCGCCCGTCCCAAGGCGCGTATGGTGAGCGTTATGGCGACATAATTGCCGCCACGGCTCTCGCGATGTGTAGTGGATAGCAGATCCTGGGGCCCGATGTGCCGTGAGACGATCTCATGCACCAAGGCCTCGAAGCGCGCCGAGCGTTTGCCGACCGCCTTGATGTCGATCATGCAGGGGAAGGTCAGGAGCTCGGATGTCTTCGTGTTGTCGTGTCCGTTCGCTGTCGCCACTTAAGTCCTCGTGCCTATGCGCACTTCCTCCTTGAAGGTCTGGAAGGCCGCGTGCAGGCGACGGAATACCGGGCCCAGCCGACCGTCTCCTACAGGCCTGTCATCGATGCGCGTCACCGCCGCCACTTCACGGCCGGAGCTCGTGATGAAGACTTCGTCGGCCCCCAAAAGTTCGGCGCGGGACGGCGCACGCTCCTCGAACGGGATACCGAGCCCGGCGGCCAGCTCCAGGACTACATCACGCGTCACCCCGCCCAGTATGAGGCGGTTACGCGGGGCCGTGAGCAGCCGTCCCGCGCGTACCACAAAGACATTGCTCACCGCGCCCTCGTTGACCCGATCGTCTCGCACCAGCAGGGCCTCTTCGGCGCCACGTGCCGCGGCCTCTTGCGCCAGCAAGACGTTGGCGATGAGCGAGGTCGTCTTGATGTCGCAGCGAGTCCATCGGATGTCATCACAGAGAATGGCGCTGATTTCATAACCCGTGCCCACTCCCGTTTCCGGCACACGTGGCCGGGCGTAGGCAAACACCGTGAGCGGGGCGTTTGCGGGAAACGTATGTTGACGGGGCGCTGCCCCGCGTGTCACCTGCAGGTACACAGTCCCCTCGCCGGAAGGCAGGGTTTCCGCGAGCCGCGCGAATACCGTGGACCATGTGACGGTGAGCGCGTTCATGTCCATGCCGACCGCGAGCATGCTGGCCTTGAGGCGTGACAGGTGGGTCGCCTCCCGGAACAGCCGGTATCCATACACCGGGATGACTTCGTAGACGCTGTCTCCGAAGATAAACCCCCGATCGAAGACCGATACGCACGCGTCCTCCCCAGGTATCCAGTCGCCGTTCAGGTACACAAGCATGAGTTGGTCCTCTGGCTGCGGCGCGGTTTCTTCTTGGAGCGCAGATCGTGGGCGCGATCCTGTTGGCTGGTCTCGCCCGCATAATGGCGCCTGAGAAAGCGGGTCGGGCGTGGGACGAACCGCTTAATGCGATCCATTATAAGGGAGCTTGGGGTGCGCGCGCCAGTTGATGAGGACGTAGCGATGGCGGCTTCAGGCGATGCTTGCGCAAGCCTTTACGGCCCCATCAAAGGTGGCTTGGCCTGACAGATCATCGTTTTGGTGCGGCGAGGCCTAAGGTGGCCCTCATGGATCGACGATGAGGCCGCGTCCCATGCCCTCGCGCGACAGTCGGGCGAGTAGAGCCCGTGCCGCGCCCCGGCCCGCTTCCGGCCCCACGCGGACGAGGTAAAGGCCGCGGCCAGAGGTATCGTCGTGCAGCACATGGAGATCCCGGAGCCCTTTTCCTCGCAAGCGTCGTACTAGCCGATCGGCGTCTTGTCGCCGCAGGAAGGCGCCAACCTGCACGAAGAAGGCTCGGCGCGCCGCGTGATGGGGTCCGAAGACGTCCGGTCCACGGTGCCGCGCCGGGGTGATGTGCTTCTCGCCCGGCGCCAAGCCCTCGACTATGACGGGCGCGGTGCCGGTGGCGATCACGCCGAGACGGGCGGCTGCGGCATAAGAGAGATCTATGATGCGCCCCGGGTAAAACGGACCGCGATCATTGATACGGACGACCACGCTCTTACCATTATTGAGGTTGCGCACCAGCGCATAGGACGGCAGCGGCAGGACTTTGCTCGCGGCCGTCATGGCATACATGTTGTAGGTCTCCCCGTCTGACGTCTTTTGCCCATTGAAGGGGATCCCGTACCAGGAGGCGATGCCGCGTCGCCGATAACCGGCCGCGGTTTTGAGCGGGTAGTAGGTGCGGCCGTTTACGGTATAAGGGCTGTTGCCGTAGGGGCTCAAGGCCAGCTTGCGGGGCACAGCGGCGTGGAAGGAAAGGTTCGCCGGGTTGCGATAGCCGGTGCTTGGCAGAAGGCCGCAGCCGCTGAGTGCCGCCGCCAGACTAAGGGCCGCCAGCGCGCGCCCACTATCGGTCTTAAATCGACAGCCGCTACGCATGCCTTGGACTCTCCTCCGATATGTGCCTCAGGATACAACGCGGGCGACCTCGACAGAACTGCCGATGGGGGATGCGCTCGGGCGACCATCGGGCGCGCGGTTTTTGGCTGGACATTCGGCGCCAAGCCCCCTTGCGCTGTCGCCAAGCCATACCCGCCCTGTCGCCGCGCCTTCTCAATTGACCAGGCGACGATGGCTGTGAATGCTCATCAGAACTCCGAGGCCCGCCATAATGATGAGCAAAGAGGTGCCGCCGTAGCTCAAAAGCGGCAGCGGCACGCCCACCACCGGGAGTATCCCGGCCACCATGCCCATATTGATGAAGACATCGAAGAAGAACAGGATCGACAGAGAACCTGCGAGCAGTCGGGAGTAGGTGTCTTGCGCCGCGAACGCGATGCGCAGTCCGCGATAGACGATGAAGAGGTACAGGGCGAGCAGGGCCAGATTTCCGAAAAGCCCGAATTCCTGGCAGAACACCGCGAACGCGAAGTCCGTCGTACTGTCCGGCAAAAAATGCAGGCGCGCCTGGCTGCTGCTTAGCCAACCTTGTCCGAACAGACCCCCGGAGCCGACCGCTATCATCGCCTGAATGGCGTGGTAGCCGGCCCCCAGGGGATCGGCTTCGGGGTGAAACAGGATATAGATGCGTTGCCGCTGATAGTGGTGCATGTGGGCCCAGAGTATCGGGGCGGCCGCCGTCCCCATCACCAGCACCGTGAGCACCGTTCGCCAGCCTATGCCGGCCAGGAACAGGACGATGATGCCCGATAAGAAGACGATGAGTGAGGTTCCAAGGTCCGGCTCCTTGGCGATCAGCAGCACGGGAACGAGCAGGATCAGGGTCGCTATGGCGAGCCGGCTGAGCCGTGGCGGAAGGTGGCCGCGCGAAAAAAACCATGACAGGGCCATGGGCACGAAAAGTTTCATGAACTCGGAGGGCTGTATGGATAGCGGTCCGAGCGCGATCCAGCGACGTGCGCCGAAGCGGACGGCCCCGATCGCAAGGACTGCAGCCAAGCCGAGAACGCCGGCCGTAAACACGGGGACCGACCAGCGCCGGTAGGTTTCGGGCGGGATCTGCGCCAAGATGATCATGACGGCGAAACCGACTAGGAGATGCAGGGCGTCATCCACCGCGAAATGCACGCTCTCGCCGCTTGCGCTGTAGAGAACCACGAGACTGACCACCCCCAATATGAGCAGGGCCACGAATAGGGGCTTGTCGAGATGCCAGCGTTCGAAGAGGCTCATGGTGTGATCCTGGCTTGCGCGATTTGCGGGTGCGATTGGTTTTGTGTCCGCGCATGCACATGGCCCAAAAGGTAGAAGTTCATGAGCGCGCGGGCGATCGGGGCAGCGGCGAGCGCGCCGAAGCCGGCGTGCTCGACGATGACTGCGATAGCGATGCGCGGATTTTTGACGGGTGCGAAGGCCATAAACAGGGCGTCGGACCGGATGTGCTTGCCCTTATAGTTGGGCACGACACTCCAGAGTTGCGCGGTCCCGGTCTTGCCGGCGACCCTGTAAGGGAGTCCGTAGGCGATGCCGCGTGCAGTCCCGTGTGGACCTTCGACCACTTGCGTCATGTCTCGAATCAGGCGCTTCAGGCTGTTTTTGCGCCGTCGCGGTATGGCGGGGTAGGCGTAGGGTTTCTTGTAGTGTACATGGTGGGTGACCGGGTTCACGATGCCGCGCACCACCTCCGGCCGCATGCGCACGCCGTGGTTTGCGATTGCCGCAACGGCATCGGCGAGTTGCAGCGGGGTGACGAGCAGCGGCCCTTGGCCGATTCCCGTGATGATTGTTTGGCCGGGGTACCAGGGCCTTCCGCTCGCCTTGATCCACGCCTGGGTGGGCACGAGCCCGCGATATTCGCCCGGCAGATCGATGCCGGTCTTATGTCCGAACCCGAAGTAGCCGAGGTAGCGGGTCATGCGATCGATGCCCTGCTTGAAGGCCAAGTGATAAAAGTACACATCACAGGATTGTTCTATCGCGTCCTTCAGGTCGACGCGGCCCATACCCAGCGGCTTCCAGCAATGAAAGAGGTGGGTGCTGTGGGGTAGATGATAATAGCCGGGACACATGACGCGCTTGTGCGGGTTGAACCAGTGCGTTTGCAGGGCCGCGTAGGCGAAAAACGGCTTTATGGTCGAGCCCGGCGGGTACAGACCATTCAAGGCGCGGTTGTCCAGAGGGCCTGCAGGGTTCGTGGCCAGGGCCTTGTAGGTCTTCTCGCGAATCCCGTTGACGAAGGGGTTGGGGTCGTAAATGGGGCTGCTTATGAGGGTGAGCACTGCGCCCGTTCGGGGGTCGAGTGCGACCACGCTGCCCGGACGGTTGGCGAGCATCTGCTCTCCGATGGCCTGCATCTGCGCGTCGATGTTCAGGTAGAGGTTACGGCCGGCGCGCGGTAGGATGCGCTTCAGGACTTTAACGGCCCGCCCTCGCGCGTCCATCTCGACATCCTTGAAGCCGATGCGCCCCATGAGGTCTTTCTGGTAGCTTTTTTCCACGCCCAGTTGACCGATGTGGCGATAGCCGAAATACCGTTCCGCCTTTTGCCCTTGCAGTTCGCCGCGTGTGATGCGGCTGACATAGCCTATGGCCCCGGTGGCCAGTCCGCCCAGAGGGTAGTAGCGACGTAGGCGGGCATGGAGGGTCGCGCCTTCGAGGCGCGTGAGGTTCACGGCCACGCGGGCGGCCTCGGCCTCACTCAAGTGCGCCCGCAGCGTGACGTTCTGAAAGGGCTTGCGCTGCGCAAGCCGCCTGCGAAAGTCACGCAAGTCCTGCGCATTCAGAGCTACGAGTGGTTTGAGCTTGGCGAGGAGTCGCTGCATGTCGGGGACCCGGTCAGGCGTCACCTGCAGGGTGAATACGGGAAAGTCATCGGCCAGGACCACGCCGTTGCGGTCGAGTATGAGCCCGCGGGCAGGCGCGATGGGCAGCGCGGCGACGCGGTTGTTCTGGGCGAGGGTCGCGTAATAGCGGTGTTTGACCACCTGAAGATAGCCCAGGCGCGTCACGAGCCCCAGCACGAGAAGCGTCCCGAGAATCGCTGCGATCAGTACCCGCGATTCGAAAAGTCGAAGTTCCTGAGAGTCGTTTTTGAGAGGGATATAGCGCATGGCTCAGCTGATCTTGGCGCGCCGGCGCACCTCCCGAAGGATGCCGAACAGGAATGGCCATAGGATCACGTTCGCGATCATGGGCGCCGTATCGCTCCAGAGAGGTGGGTGCCCGCGGACCAGGGACTTGATCATGATAAGCATAAGGTCGCTCAATGCGACCAAAGTTCCCACCGCGAGCGACTGTTGCCAGCGCGGAAACATGCGTAGCCTCAGTGTGAAGCGCAACGTGAGGTAGGCGAGCAGGGCCTTGGCAAGCGCCTGCTCCCCGAGGAGCGAACCATAGAGAACATCGAGAAAAAGCCCGAGGACCCAGCCGCTACCGACGCCGATGCGCTCGGGAAGCGCCATACACCAGTAGACGAGCACCAAGGCCGCCCAGTCGGGTCGTAGCAGGTGGATGGAGCTGGGGAGTGGCACGATCGCCAGTATCATCGCCGCGAGGAAGCTCGCGATGATGAGTGCGCGCTGTTTGAGGGTAAGGGGGTTATCCATGACGCATTCCCTGGCCCTTCGAAGCCTTGCGGGGCCACAAGAGCAGGACGTGTGTATGGTAACCAAGGCGTGCAAGCGGTACGGCGCGTATTTTGAGGAAGGCGAGGTTGGGGTTGCTCGTGACCTCGGTCACGCGCGCCACCGGATAGCCCGGCGGGTAGACACCTCCCAGACCTGAGCTCGCGAGGACGTCTCCGGGGCGTATGTCGGCAGTGACGCTGAGGTAAGGGACCTTCAGGCGATCTTGCGAACCCGTTCCAAAGGCGATGGCCCGTAGACCATTGCGTTCGGAGACCACGGGTATGCCGCTATCGGGGTCTGTGATGAGCATGACCTGGCTCGTGTGGGGGCCCACCGAGACCACTTGCCCAATAATGCCATGGACATCAATCACGGCCTGCCCGGGGAATACATGATTGTGTGCCCCCTCATCGAGCGTCAATCGCTGCGAAAACGGTCCGGCGCTCACGTCCAGGATATGCGCGAGGCTTACGCGATAGCCAGGCACGGGGGCCCCGTGCAGGAGCGCGGTCATGTGGGTGACCTCGGCGCGCAGGGCGCCTGCTTGCGAGGCCTCGACGGCCAATTGCCGATTCTCGGCTTCGAGCCGGGCGTTGTCGCGGCGCAGGCGTGTATTTGTGCGCAGGCCCCGAAAGGCCTCGTATCCCGCCGAGAAGGGCAGCGCCGCCAGTTCTTGAAGGGGGTAGCTCGCCCGTAGAACGATGTTCCGTATCGCGCGCGTACCCTGATCGTCGTGCGAATCTGCGACCATGAGGGCCACTGAGGCGCAAACAACCAAGATAAGCTTGGTAAGGTTGGACGGTCGTTTGATAGACCAGCCAAGGAATGTGCCCATGTGTTTACCACAAATGAGGAGGCAACGCGGCCACCGCCCGAGGCGGCGCCGCCCGGCCGGGGGTTACTCGTAAGCGAACACGTCCCCCAGGACCTCCATTTCCTGGAGTGCGCGACCGCAGCCGCGGGCCACACAGGTCAAGGGATCGTCGGTGATCACTATGGGCAGCCCGGTCTCTTCCATCAGCATACGGTCGATGTCCCGCAAGAGTGCGCCACCCCCGGTTACGACTAGACCCTTCTCGGCGATGTCGGCGCCCAGTTCGGGGGGTGTTTGCTCGAGGGCGAGCCGGATGGCGGCCACGATACCGGCTAGGCCCTCGCTCAAGGCTAAATGCACCTCTTTGCTATTCAAGACCAGGCTGCGGGGCACGCCGTCGGCGATGTGGCGTCCCTTGACCTCCATTTGCCGCACCTCGCTGTTTTGCCAGGCGGTACCGATATCCTTCTTGATCTTCTCGGCCGTCGCTTCGCCGATCAGGAGGCCGTACTTGCGGCGCACATACCCTATGATCGCCTCATCCATTTTGTCGCCGGCGATACGTAACGAGCTCGAATAGACGAGGCCGCCCAGAGAAATGACACCCACCTCGCTGGTTCCACCCCCGATGTCGAGCACCATGGAGCCTGTCGGCTCGGCGATCGGGAGGTCGGCGCCTATGGCGGCCGCCATGGGTTCCTCGATCAGGTAGACCTCGCTTGCCCCCGCCTTTTGCGCCGATTCGCGGATCGCGCGCCGCTCGACCTGTGTGGAGCCGCAGGGTACGCAGATCACGATACGCGGGCTCGGTTGGAAGATGCGGCGTTCGTGGACCTTACGTATGAAGTACTTGAGCATCTCGCCTGTCACCGTGAAATCGGCGATGACGCCGTCTTTCATGGGGCGAATGGCTTGGATGCTGCCGGGGGTTCGTCCCAGCATACGTTTCGCCTCCATCCCCACTGCGAGGATATTCCGCCCGCCCCGCGACCCAAACTCTTGCCTGATGGCGACCACCGACGGTTCGTTCAGGATGATCCCTTTGTCGCGAACGTAGATGAGCGTGTTGGCGGTGCCGAGGTCGATGGCAAGGTCGTTGGAGAAGTAGGATCGGAGCCGTCCAAACATAGAGTTTGTATCCCTTAAGCTTTAGGGTGGGGGGATTAAAATCGGCTTACTCTATCAACCGGCCCCCATGGGTTCAACCAGAGGCTGAAATGTGGTAGCGTGCAACGGATCAACGTTGCATCGGATTCCCCTTTTGAACGCGGAAGAAATCGAAAAAGTAGCCCATCTTGCCCGTTTGGGTCTGAATCGGGAAGAGCGGGAGGCGTATGCACTGGATCTGTCCCGGATTCTCGACCTCGTTTCGCAGATGAACGCCGTCGCGACCGATGGGGTGGAACCGATGACCCACCCGGACGAGGCGGGGCTCAGACTTCGACCCGATGGGGTGAGCGGCGAGATCGACCGCGATCGACTGCTTGCCATAGCCCCCAAGACTCGCGACGGGCTCTATCTGGTACCCAAGGTCATCGAATGACGAGGCGCGGGATGGCTTCTCGCGATCCCGTATATCAGGCTTACCATCCCTCAAGGACCCCCTTTTGACGCTCACGATCACGAAAATTGCCGAGGATCTCGCGGCCGGCCGTTGTTCCAGCCGCGAGATCGTGGACGACCTTCTTGTACGTATCAAGGCCCATAGCGCATTAAACGCCTTTATTTCGGTGGATGAAGACGCGGCGCGCCAGGGCGCTGAGGCCGCGGACCGGGCGCGGCGTGCGGGAGCTGGCGTGCTGGCGGGCGTACCGATCGCGCACAAGGACATTTTCTGCACCTCCGGCGTCAAGACCACCTGTGGGTCGCGGATGCTGGCCGATTTCGTGCCGCCTTACGATGCGACCGTCGTCGAAAAAATGAAGGCCGCCGGCTGCGTCATGGTCGGCAAGACCAACATGGACGAGTTCGCCATGGGCTCGTCGAATGAGACCTCGTTTTTTGGGCCGGTCCGCAACCCCTGGGACCCGCAGCGCGTGCCGGGCGGGAGTTCGGGGGGCTCGGCGGCGGCCGTCGCCGCGCGCCTCGTGCCGGGGGCGACCGGTACGGATACCGGCGGTTCGATCCGTCAGCCGGCGGCCCTTTGTGGCATTACCGGCCTGAAGCCAAGTTATGGACGCGTGTCCCGCTATGGCCTGATCGCTTTTGCCTCCTCGCTCGATCAGGCCGGTCCCCTGGCCCAAAGCGCCGCCGATTGTGCCCATCTGTTGTCCGCCATGGCCGGCTTCGACGTGCGCGACGCGACCTCGCTCGATGTCCCGGTCCCGGATTATGCTGCCACACTAGGAAAAGACCTGAAGGGCCTGCGCATAGGGGTCGTGAAAGAGCATTTCGCGCAGGGGGTGGAGCCGGCGGTCCTGGACGTCCTGCGCGAGGCCTTGCGGGAGTACGAGCGCCAGGGCGCGGTGCTGGTCGACGTGAGTCTGCCCAATAGCGCCCATGCGGTGCCCTGCTATTATGTGCTGGCCCCGGCCGAGGCCTCCTCGAATCTGGCGCGTTACGATGGCGTGCGATACGGTTTTCGTGCCGCCGAGTACAAGGATCTCGAGGATATGTACAAGAAGACGCGCAGCGAGGGCTTCGGTCCCGAGGTCAAGCGACGCATCATGATAGGGACTTACGCGCTCTCGGCCGGCTACTATGATGCCTATTACCTGAAGGCCCTGAAGCTGCGCCGCCTCATCGCCGATGATTTTGCCCGCGCCTTCGAGCGCTGCGACGTACTCGCGGGCCCAGCCTCCCCGTCCACCGCTTTTGCGCTCGGCGCCAAGAATACCGATCCCGTGTCGATGTACTTGAACGATATTTTCACCATCCCCGTCAATCTCGCCGGGCTCCCCGCGCTGTCGATGCCGGCCGGATTCGTCGGCGGCTTGCCGGTCGGTATGCAACTCATCGGCCGCTATCTGGACGAGGCGCGTCTCTTGAACGTGGCGCATAGGTTTCAGGAAGTGACGGACTGGCATGCGCGCGTGCCAGCCGGGATTTAGGGGGCGACCATGGAGTGGGAGACGGTTATCGGGCTCGAAGTGCACGCGCAGCTTAAGACCAAGAGTAAGATCTTTTCGGGCGCGCCCACGGCCTACGGGGCGGCACCGAACACCCAGGCGAACGTCGTCGACGCCGCGCTCCCCGGGGTCCTGCCGGTATTGAACGGCGAGGCGGTGCGTATGGCGGCGCGGCTTGGGCTTGCCATCGGCGCGACCGTGCACAAGCGATCAGTGTTCGCGCGCAAAAACTATTTTTACCCGGACCTGCCGAAGGGCTATCAGATCAGCCAGTACGAGCATCCCATCGTCGAGCACGGACGGCTTGCGATCACGACCGCTTCCGGCGAGAAGATCATCGGCATCACGCGCGCCCACCTCGAAGAGGACGCCGGGAAATCGCTGCACGAGGACATGGGCGGCTTTACGGGCATCGATCTAAACCGCGCGGGGACGCCGCTCCTGGAGATCGTCTCCGAGCCGGACATGCGTTCGGCAGCCGAGGCAGTGGCCTACCTGAAGACCCTCCATACCCTGGTGCGCTATCTCGAGATTTGTGATGGCAACATGCAGGAAGGCTCGTTCCGCTGCGATGCGAACGTGTCGGTACGGCCTCTGGGGGAGACCCGCCTCGGGACCCGCGCGGAGCTGAAGAACATCAATTCTTTCCGCTTCGTGGAGCGGGCCATAGAGTACGAGGTGCGCCGCCAGATCGCCCTGCTCTCCTCCGGCGGCCAGGTGCGCCAGGAGACCCGGCTCTATGATTCGGCGCGCGATGAGACGCGCTCCATGCGCAGCAAGGAAGAGGCCAACGACTACCGGTATTTCCCCGATCCGGACCTGCCGACGCTCCTCTTGACCGACGCCTTCCTGGCCGAGGTGAAAGACGCGATGCCCGAGTTGCCCGACGCCAAGCGGCGTCGCTTCTGCGAGCAGTACGGCCTGTCTGTCTATGACGCGGGGGTGCTCACGGCAAGCCGCGAGATGGCCCAGTATTACGAGGATGCCGTCAAGGCCGCGGATGTCGAGCCCAAGCTCGTCGCCAATTGGGTGACAGGGGAACTCGCCGCGCGCCTGAATGAGGAGGGGCTCGACATCGCCTGCGCGAAGGTGACGGCGCAGGGGCTGGCGGGCCTCGTGCGTCGGGTGGCCGATGGCACGGTGTCCGGGAAGATGGCGAAAGATGTCTTCGAGGCCATGTGGGCGGGCGAGGGTGACGCCGATGCGATCATCGGCGCGCGCGGATTGCGCCAGATCTCCGACGACTCGGCGATCGAAGAGGTCGTAAGGCAAGTGATCGCCGCCAATCCGAAGCAGCTGGCCCAGTACCGGGCCGGCGAGGAGAAGGTATTCACCTTCTTTGTCGGCCAGACCATGAAGGCGAGCCGCGGCAAGGCCAACCCCGCCAAGGTGAATGAAATCCTAAAACGCCTCCTCGCCCCCTAGCGGGCGCTCGTCCCCTCGGGTGCCCTCGGCCCACGACGGCCGGGGCGGCGCGCAGCGTCTACACTTTACGTTGTGGACGGCGAATCAAGAGTGGCGCTTGTGATGTCGGGCGGCGGGGCCCATGCGGCCTATCAGGTCGGCGTGCTGCGGGCGGTCGTCCGCATCCTGCCGCGCGACATTGCGAACCCTTTTAGCATCTATTGCGGCACCTCGGCCGGCGCCATTAACGCGGCGGTCTTGGCGGCCCATGCCGATACCCTGCGCGTCGGGGTGGGGCGTCTCACCGGGGTCTGGGGTCGATTCGCGGTGGAGGATGTCTTCGCGGTCGATTGGGGGACGCTCGCGAGCACCGCCTATCGCTGGCTTGCGGGTTTGGCCTTCGGGCGCCTCGGGCGGCCGCTGCCGCCCGCGCTCCTCGATCGCGCGCCGCTGGCACGGCTGCTCGCGACCCGCCTGCCGCTCGCCGGTATCGGCGCCGGTATCCGAAGCGGCCGGCTCCACGCCGTCGGCGTGACCGCATCGTCCTACACCACCGGTCGATCCGTCACGTTTTTCGAGGGTGCGCCGGAGTGCAGGCCCTGGCACCGAGCCGACCGCGCGGGGGTCGCCGGTGCGCTCTCGGTCGCCCACCTGCTCGCTTCTTCGGCGATTCCCTTTGTCTTTGAACCTGTGGCTGTGGACGGCGAGTATTACGGCGATGGCTCCATGCGCCAGACCGCGCCCTTGAGCGCCGCCCTGCATCTGGGGGCGCGGCGCCTGTTCGTGATCGGCGCGCAAAGCCCAATCTCGCGGGCCGCCCCGTCCAGCGGTTCCCCATCCCCGGCGCATATCGCCGCCCACGTCCTGAACAGCATCTTCCTCGAGGGTCTGGATGCCGACCTCGAGCGTCTGCAGCGCGTGAATCAGACCGTGCGGGCCATGGCCCAACGGGGCGCGACTGCCCCCGCCGGGCTTTCCGAGGTCGCCTGTTTCGCCCTCCACCCGAGTGAGGACCTGGCGGCCTTGGCGGCCACTTACTACCAGACCTTACCGCGCGCGCTCAGGTTCTTTCTAGGGGCCCTGGCGCGTCACGGGCGGCCCGACGCCGGGCTTGCCAGCTATCTCTTGTTCGAGCGCGGCTATTGCCGCCATCTCATGGCTCTGGGTTACTCCGATGCCCTGCGCGAGGCCGCATCGATACGCGCGTTTCTCGATCGTCCAGAGCGGGACCAGGCGGCCGGTCGTGTGGGGCGGACGGCCCCTCGCGCGCCGCTCTGAAGTTTCCTCTGAGGCTTCGGGGCGGCAGGCTCACATCGGCCGCGCCTCGAGTCTTGGTGGACCCGGTCGCGCGCTCCCCCGGGGGCCGCACACCCTAAGCGTGGCGCAACACGGGGCGGTCTGGAATCAAAGCGCCGATGGCGTCGAGCTCGATCTTCAGGTGGACGGGGTCTTTTGCCAGGATCGGCAAGGGCAGGGCCAGGAAGGTCTCGATGCGGTGGCGGATGATGCGATAGGTGTCGCGGAAGGCCTGTTCGATCTCGGTCTCGCCGCCCGTCGCTTTGGCCGGATCGGCGACTCCCCAATGACTGCGCACGGCAGGTCCGATGTAGGCGGGGCAAGTCTCGCCCGCGGCACTCGCGCAGAGGGTGATGACGATATCCGGTCGCGTTGGCAGATCATCCCACGATTTACTTGCGAGCCCTTCCGTTGATAGGCCTTCCCGTTCCAGCAAGGCCAGTGCGCGCGGATGCACGTAGCCCGCGGGATGGCTGCCCGCGCTCACCGCGGTCAGGGGTTCCGGGGCCAGATGCCGAAATATCGCCTCGGCGAGGATCGAGCGACAGGAGTTGCCGGTGCAAAGAAAAAGGACGTTCATGGCGCGAATCTCCGAGGCATCTATAGTCTGTAAGGCGCGCATCATCGTTGCGATCTCGACTCTGGTCAAGGAAAGCCGCCTTTGGCTACCGTTGCGGCAGGCGCGATTTCTCCCCACACGCTCGGCCGGGATAGGGATGGCCTCCAGGGCGGGCGCGCCCCAATGCGCTAGACCAGCATGAGTTATGTCCATGACGCGCCTATGACACGGTTCTATGGCCGTTTTTCGCCTGAGACCACAATCAGGGCGCCCAGGGGCAGAGCGTGGGGCAGCAAGCGCTCGGCGAGCCGCGCCACAGGGCCGCCGGAGGGCAAGAAGATAGCGGAGTGGACGGCCAGATCGCGCACCGGCAAGCCCGAAAAGAAGCCCACGACTTCATTCTTGTCGTGCCACCGTGCCCCTCGGTAGGCACCGGTGCCGCCATCGCGCCCTTTCTCGCGATAGAGAAGGCTGCCGCGATGGAGCCACCCGATCGCGAAACGGTGGCGCGCGACCCGCACGGCCTCGGCCACCGCGCGCCGCTCATCCTCGACGAAGCACAAGGCAGCGACGGAGAGGACGTGATCGAAGCTCTCATCCGCAAATGGCAAGGCGCGGGCATCTCCCGCGACCCACTGCAGCTCACCTGCTGATTGGCGGCGGGCAAATGACAGCCAGTCGGCGCGGATATCGAGGCCCGTAGTGATGAGACCCTCTACCGCGAAGCGTCGGGTGAACCACCCCGTGCCGCACCCGATATCGAGCAGCGTCTCGCCGGCCCGCGCGCGCAGGCGGGTGTCCAGCAGACGGCATTCGGCCGCGCCCACCCAGTGCCCGCGGGCGCTTGCGTACCAGGCTTCGTAAGAAGCGGCGTCCATCATGAGCCTCCTTATCTCTGAGGGGCCTCCCTCGCGTCGCTCACGAAACCTGACCACGCCCGCTGGGGCTATCAGATATAGTGGTCGAGTTCACTCTGGCGAAGAAGGGTCTTCGGGGAATGCTCGAAGCCGGGATAGCCAGGCAGCGTGGGCCAGCCCCAAGGGGTCTCAAATCTTGATGATAGTGTCGCTGTAGCGCGCTATCACCGGATCATGCGTCATCAAGCGCATCGGTTCGACAAGCGCTTGGGCAATCAGGATCCGATCAAATGGATCCTGGTGATGCGGCGGTAGATTCTCAACCGATGTTGCATGCTCTGTGTCGACTGACAAGAAGCGATAGCCAGACTCACGGAAGTAGCCTGCCGCGTCGCGGCTGGATACAGGCATGTCACCCTGCCCGAGCGTATGTTTGATGGCAATCTCCCAGAGGGACGCGGCGCTGATCCAGATCGACGATCTCGGCGACTCGATGATCTCGCGTGCCCGTTTTGACAGCTTCGGGCTGTCAGTGATCGCCCATAGGGCGACATGCGTATCGAGAAGGAGGTTCAAGGTTGCTTGTGATCGTCGAGGAACAGACGAGCAAGCTCTTCGTTACAGACATCGATGCTATCAGGTATTTGGAACTTCCCCTTAGCGACACCGATGCGTTTGCCGGCAGGCACGGTATCTATCGGCACCAGTTTGGCGGCTGGGCGACCATTGCGGGCGATCACGATTTCGCGCTCCCGCCCTTGCTCGATCGCCTCAACCAGGCGTGACAGAGAGGACTTCGCCTGCAACATATTAACGGAGGCCATGGTCTTCTCCGAAACAAGAGAAGACTTAGTCTAGTCTAGCCAGAATGGAAAGTCAAAGCTAGCTCCGAGATCTGGTTGACAGGTGCAGCGTAGAATCGGACGTCCCGCGAAGATAAAGAACGTATGCTTGCGCGGTCGCGCCGGACCCGCGCTCGGCGATGGGCGCCGCGCCTTCGGCCTGGGCTTTACCAGGGCCACGCCGGTCGCTGATATCCCGAAGCTGGCTGCGCCGCTATAGGCGGGGTAGGCGACTCGGTTGCCAGGATACCCGTTAGGTGTGCTGAAAAAGGACGCAGTAGCCACGAGGACTGACACGCCCCAGCACCACCTGACAATGCCCTTCCTGCATCATGCCGGGACCCATGGCCCCACCCATCATTCCGTGCCCGGCCGTGCCGCCTGTCGGGATGAAGTACCGGCACATACCGCACATCTTGCGGCCATTAGGGTGATCCTGGTAGTGCGCTATCGCCTTCGACACCTTGACCGGCGCGGCTTTAGCGGCGCGCCCGAGGAGAGGCAACGCGGCTGCCCCCGAGGCCGTCATAATCACGGCCTTGAGCCAAGCGCGTCGGGATAGTCTGGACGATGTACTCATGTCGGCACCCCCCATGATGGACGGCCCAATGTATTCCAGAGGTCGGGGACCAGCAAGGCTGATAGGACGTTCGACGGATTCGGGTGCAGCCTGCGTGTCTGGCAGCGGCCGCCCGCGTCGCTTGTGGTTGTGCGCTACCGGCCGCCCGAGGCAGTTGCTGCGACGCGTTCCGCGATCTCAGCTTGTCAGGTGGCGGTAGATGTCGGAGATCTTAAGGGGGAGTTTGCGCACGTCGTCGATCAGTGCGTAGTTGGCGGCGCCGTACATATGCGGGAGATAGTCGCGTGCGTCTGTATCGATGGTGATGCAGAAGGCGTGGATGCCGTCGCGTTTGGCTTCGAGAAGCGCCTGCCGCGTGTCTTCGATCCCATATTCTCCCCGGTAGCCGTCATAATCGTCGGGCTTGCCGTCAGATAGGGTCACGAGCAGCTTGGTACGCGCCTCGACACCCTTCAAGAGCCCGCAGAGATGCCGGATTGCGACCCCCATGCGGGTATAGTCCTGCGGCTTGATGCCGGTGATGCGGGCCCGGACGTCTTTATTGTACGGCTCGTCGAAGCGCTTCACGCGATACATCTCGCAGCGCTTGCGCGTTATGCCGGAGAAGCCATAGATCGCGTATCGGTCGCCCAGGATCTCGAGGGCCTCGCAGAGCAGTACGAGCGACTCGCGCTCCGCATCGTTGATCCAGCCCTTGGTGGACCCGCTCATATCGACCATGAACATGACGGCGATGTTGCGCGCTAGCCGCTTGTTGCGCAGAAAAAGTCCGTCTTGAAGCTCGCGCCCTGAATGCAGGTCGACGTAGCCCTCGATCAAGGCGTCGAAGTCGATTTCATCGCCGTGCTTCTGGCGCCGCTGCACGGCGTGTTCCCCCCGCAAGGCCTCGAATGTCTTGCGCAGCCTTGCCGAGAGCCCCGCATACTTGCGCAGGGTCTCCGCCACGAATGGTTCTTCCACGGGATGGACGTCGATCTCGCGCAGGACGCACCACTCCTTGCGGTAATGCTGGCGCTTGTAGTCCCATTCGTTGTAGAGGAAGGCGCCTTCTTCGTGGTAAGTACCCTTCCAGACATCCTCGGCTTTCTTCACGCTTTCAGGGGCGTAGCCCCCATCGCCTGCCGGCACCAGATATTCGTCGGGGATGTCACCTAGATCCTGAGTGATCGATTGCATTAGGGTCCGCACATCCGGCGGCGGGGCGAGCTGCTCGCCGTCGAGGAGCAGCGTAGTCTCGCTGCGGCCGGATTGTTCCTTGCCCGCCGTGAATCGGCGCTCCTCTTGGCCCGGGGGCGGCGCCATCTTTCCGGCCAGGAGCTTCTTCAGGGCGTTTTGCAAGGCCACGCGCTCCTGCTCGATGCGTTCGGCGAGTGCTGCGGCCACGGCGTCTCCATCGAGCACCCCCTGGTAAGGGCGGGGCTCGGGGATGGGTTCGCCGTACAGGGCGACCAAGGCCTCATAGGTCGCATCGACGGTCGCGTCCGCCGCTTCCAGGCGGGCGATCCAGGGCCGCCACGCTTGCGCCGCCGCCGGCCGGTCATGAAGGGCGCGCAGCTCGCGATACAAGCCGGGGAGTTCGCGCGCCAGACAGGCGTCCAACCTGACGGTCTCCAGGGCGTGGAAGAGTGCGCATGCGTAGTCCGGATCCGGGAAGGAGTGGCAGTTTGTCACGAGCCGCCTTGGATCGCTGCCCGGAAAGGTCCCAAACCACGTCTGCGCCCAGAGGTGGGCGGCCATGGCCTTGTAGAGGCGGAGGTTCTCTACACGCGTCGGGTGCGATGCGATCGATGCGGGCAGAAAGAGGCGCGTCGTGTCAGTGAAGGCGTGCTCGCCGACCTCCAGTCGAAGTCGCCTACCTGACAGGGCCTGCAGAAAGAGCTCCAGCATAGGGCCCACGTCCTCGAGCGTGACGGCGCGCTCGCGCTCGGCGCGCGCGGTGGCAAAGGCCTCGACCGCGCCTAGGGCCGAGATCGCGGGATAGAGGCCCATCTTGTCGTAGACGTCCATTGCCTGGATGATCCAGGCCTCCGTGTCGTCTTGGGCCATGCGTTTCAGGCCCTCGGCGGCACGGTTTGCGAGATGGAACGCGAGTTCGGGATTGGTCTTGGCGACAATGGCGATCCAGTGGCGCGCGAAGTCCTGCTGGTCCCGGGCGAGCGAGGCAAGCGATGTGGCGGCTGCGTGGCTTGTGCGTCGCAGCGACAATGCCGCGTCGAGCTCCTCATCAAGCCAGTCCTCGATCTCCGCGGCCGTCAGGGGCTGGGGCTTGGCCATTACTCGTGCCCCTGACAGACGGTCTCGCCGCGCAACGCGCGCGCTTCCTTTCTGATATTCTCGGGACCATGGAGATCGTCCTTTATCACCGCCCCTATTGCCACCTCTGCGAGGAAATGGCGCAAGCCCTTGCCCCGATTGCCGCCGAGATCGGTCTTGTCGTCCGCATGGTCGATGTCGATAGCGACCCCGCGCTCGAGGAGCGCTACGGCCTCGCGGTTCCAGTATTGGTCCACGAGGGCGCGGAGGTCTGCCGCTATCGTCTGGATGAGGCGGCCGTGCGCGCGGTCGTGGCTGCTAAAAGAGCGAGGCGCTGAGTTCATGGATGGCGGCGAGCATCTCCGGGTCGTCGGTGAGGGCCTGGGCGATC
The DNA here is from genome assembly GCA_021784755.1 of Pseudomonadota bacterium. GTDB lineage: Bacteria > Pseudomonadota > Gammaproteobacteria > Acidiferrobacterales > Acidiferrobacteraceae > Acidiferrobacter. The sequence goes on along the minus strand of JAJYHM010000022.1, from coordinate 7,729 downwards.
GCGCCGCGACACGCGACTTGGGCGCCGACCCCTGAAACCATGAGCTTGGCGGCGTGCACGAGGAGCCGTGTACTTGCGCCCTCTTCGAGACCACTGCCTTTCAGGTTGCGTGTCATGGCTGCGAAACGGACCAGCTTGGCGGCGATCTCGTCGCCGACCCCGCTCTCGTGGTCGACGATGCGTTTTTCGAGATCGGTCGACGGGTAGTCGAACTCGAGGCCGACGAAGCGCTGGCGGGTGCTCTGCTTCAGATCCTTTAATACACTCTGGTACCCGGGATTGTAAGAGATCGCCAAGGCGAATTCGGGGGGTGCGTTCAAGACCTCTCCGGTCTTTTCGATCGGCAGAGTGCGCCGATCATCGGCCAGGGGATGGATGACGACGGTCGTATCCTTGCGGGCCTCCACGATTTCATCCAGATAACAAATCCCGCCCACGCGCACGGCATGCGCAAGCGGACCGTCGATCCATACGGTTTCGCCCGCGGTGATCAAATAGCGCCCCACGAGATCCGAGGCCGTGAGATCGTCGTGGCAGGAGACCGTCACGAGCGGGCGCTTGAGGCGCCACGCCATATGTTCCATGAATCGCGTCTTGCCGCAGCCCGTGGGGCCTTTCAGGAGTACCGGAATTTGATTGCGATAGGCCCCTTCGAATAGAGCGATTTCGTCGCCTTGGGGCTCATAGTAGGGCTCCTTCGTGATGAGGAGGGCCTCAGTTCTCATGACGTTTGATTTCACGTGCCCCTCTTGTGTTGCCCCGCAGATGGCCCCAGTATGCCAAAGCACCATGCCCCCGCAAAGCGATTGACGGGTACTCCAGGTCTCTCCACAATGGGATCGATCACGCAGGACCGCGGGTTTCCTTCCGCGCCGGCCGCGCGGTCGGTCGTCCCGGCGCTCGTCGACTCTCTCTTATGGCCTCATAGAAAGTTTCTAACGGTGGTTGTGGCCCTTGCAGGCTATTTGAGCGTATAAAGTGCACGTCCCCTACCGGCGCGAGCCGCAGCTGGCTTTGGGTGAACGCACCCCTGAGGAGGTCGCTTAATGGCGGATGTAGTCGCAACACATGAGACCATCGTCGTGGTGGGCGGCGGTATAAGCGGCATGACCGCTGCCGTCGAGGCCGCTGAGACCGGCAAGAACGTCATCCTGCTTGAGCGGGCGCCTTCGTTAGGAGGCCGCGTCAGCCAACTCTATAAGTATTTCCCGAAATTGTGTCACCCCACCTGCGGTATGGAGATCAATCTTCGTCGCTTACGCGGCAACAAGCGCATCAAGGTGCTGACGCAGGCTGAGGTCCGCAAGATCGAGGGGCATGCCGGCGATTACAAGCTTTCGGTAACCCTCCACCCACGCTATGTGAACGACAACTGTACGGCCTGCGGCGAATGCGGCCAGGCGGTGTCCGCCGAGATTCCCAACCCCTTCGATTACGGTATGAGCCGCATGAAGGCGGCCTATCTACCCTCGTTGATGGCCTATCCACAGCGTTATGTGATCGATCCTTCGATCCTCGGCACGGCCGACGCCGAGAAGGCCAAGGCCGCGTGCAAATACGGCGCCATCGATCTCGACATGAAACCCGAGACCATCACCTTGAGCGCGGGCGCCGTGGTCTGGGCGACCGGCTGGCGGCCTTATGACGCGGCCAAGATTCAGCCCTACGGCTACGACCGTTTCGCCAACGTCATTACGAGCGTGGAGTTCGAGCGCCTGTCGGACCCGCGTGGGCCGACAGCGGGTCGTATCGTACGCCCCTCCGATGGTAAGGAGGCCAAGAACGTGGCCTTCATCCAGTGCGCGGGATCCCGCGACCGCAATCATCTCAAGCATTGCTCGCGTATCTGTTGCATGGCCTCCCTGAAGCAGACGACCTATATGCGCGAGCACTTCGGCGACGAAGCGCAGTCGACCATCTACTACATCGACATTCGCGCCATAGATCGATTCGAGGATTTCTATCAGAAGGTACAGGCCGATCCCGCGGTTCGTTTCCTGAAATCGAAGGTCGCCAACATAACGGAGGACGAAGCGACGGGCGATGTGATCCTGCATGGCGTTGATACCGAAGGCTACCATCGCTACGACAATCGCCACGACCTGTGCGTCTTGGCGGTCGGCATGGAACCGAGTGTCGATGTCCGGTCGATCGCTGATGTGCGAGTCGATGCGAGCGGCTTCATAGAGCTGGGCGCGACCGACGGGGGCATATTCGGCGCCGGTTGCGCGGCCAACGCTCTCGACGTGAACCGGTCGGTGCAGAGTGCCACTGCAAGTGTCTTGCGCGCCGTGCAGGTGGTGAACCGCGTCGCTAAGGCGGAGGGTTAGGACATGGCGGACATGAAGATCGGCGCGTACGTGTGCCAGGGTTGCGGTCTAGGTGAACGGCTGGACACCAAGGCCTTGACCTTGGTGGCGCAAAAAGAAGGCAAGGCGCACGTGGTGCGCGAACACGAATTTCTTTGTAACGCCCAAGGCGTTGCGATGATCCAAAAGGATATCGACGAGGGCGTGAACAGGGTGGTCATAGCCGCCTGCTCGCGGCGGGCCAAGACGGAGGCCTTCGGTTTCGAGAATGTCGCGGTGGCGCGTGTGAATCTGCGCGAGCAAGTGATATGGGCGCAGCCCGCCACGGACGAGGCCCGCGAGCTCACCCAGGAAATGGCCGCCGATTATGTGCGCATGGGCTGCGCCGAGGCGAAGAAGGTGGTGGCGCCCACCCCGAACGCCGAACACGGAACCGACAAGCGGGTGTTGGTGGTGGGCGGCGGTATTACCGGGATGACCGCGGCTCTCGAGGCGGCCGGCGCCGGCTATGACGTCCTCTTGGTCGAGAAGACAGGCGCTTTGGGTGGCTATATGGCCAAGCTCCACAAGCGGGTCCCGTACCAGGAGCCATTCGCCGACCCCCAGGCCACCGGCATCGAGGGGCTTGCGGCCTTGGTAAGCCAGGATCCGCATATCAAAGTCTACCTCAATTCCACGACGACGCGGACGAGCGGCGCCCCCGGGCGTTTCAGCGTCGACATCACGACGGAAAGCGGTCAGACCGCGACCGAGAATGTCGGCGCCATCGTCATGGCGAGCGGCTTTAGTCCCTACAATGCGAGCAAGCTTCCCGAGCTCGGCTACGGCAAGAGCCAGAATGTCGTCGACCAGGCGGGTCTCGAGGATCTCGCGCGCGCGGCCGCGGCGAAGGGCGAGCCTATGCGGCGGCCCTCGGACGGGAAGGAGATCAAGAGCGTCGTCTTCGTTCAATGCGCGGGCCAGCGCGACGCGACCGGCACCCATCTCAAGTACTGCTCCGGCCATTGCTGTAATACCAGCATGAAGCAGGCCATGTATTTCAAGGAGCAAAACCCCGACATAGACACGGCCATCATCTATACCGATCTTCGGACGCCCGGCAATGGGGAGGACTTCTACCGGAGCGCCCAAAGGAAGGGAGTGATCTTCACCAAGGGCAAGGTGGGGTCGATCGACGTGGATGGCGCCGGTTCGGCAACCGTCCACTTTCATGACCTGATCCTGGACGACAAGGCCGCGACCATGCAGGGCGTCGATCTCGTGGTCCTCGCCACAGGCCAGGTTCCGAACTCGGGCGTCAATATCGATATTCCGCCGGACGCGGAGGATGTGGACGCCGCGAAGGCAGGCGAGCACGCCGTGTCGGTGCTGAACCTCACCTACCGTCAGGGCCCCGACATCCCGCAGCTGAAATACGGCTTCACCGACTCGCATTTCATATGCTTTCCCTATGAGACCCGCCGTACCGGCATTTATGCCGCGGGTCCTGTGCGGCGGCCGATGGATATCACGCAGGCGGTGGAGGACGCCACGGGCGCTGCCCTGAAGGCCATCCAAGCCGTCGAGAACGCAAGCCTTGGGCGCGCCGCTCACCCACGATCGGGTGACTTGAGTTTCCCGACGTTCCGGCGTGAGGGGTGCACGCAGTGCAAGCGCTGTACGGTCGAATGCCCGTTTGGCGCCATCGACGAGGACGAGCAGCGCTATCCGCAGTTCAACGAAAGCCGCTGCCGCCGGTGCGGGACATGCATGGGGGCATGCCCGGTGCGCGTCATATCCTTCGAGAATTACTCCGTCGATAGCGTGGGTTCCCAGATCAAGGCCATTGACGTGCCGGACGAGTTTTCCGAAAAGCCCCGTATTCTGTTGCTCGCCTGCGAAAACGACGCCTATCCGGCGCTCGATATGGCGGGGGTCGCGGGACATACCTCGAGCGCCTTCATTCGTACCATCCCGGTCCGATGCCTGGGTTCGGTGAACATGATATGGATCACCGATGCCTTGAATAGTGGCTATGATGGAGTCATGTTAATGGGTTGCCGACACGGTGACGAGTATCAGTGCCACTTCGTGAAGGGCTCCGAGCTTGCGAGTTACCGCATGAGCAAAATTGACGACACCTTGAAAAACCTGAATCTGGAGAAAGATCGGGTGCGGGCGCTCGAGGTCGCCATCGCGGACATAGGCCGGGTTCCGGCGCTCATCAACGACTACGCCGCCAAGATCAAGGAAATCGGCATGAGTCCGTTCAAGGGCTTCTAGGAGGTAGAAGTGGGCGATATCAACACGGCAATGGCGGAACAGTACCGCAACGATTTCCTGAAGGAAGTCGAGGCGAACGTCGAGGACGGCCAGTGGGTCAAGATGTGCATGCAGTGCGGCGTCTGTTCGGGCTCCTGTCCGCTCGGCCCGGCCTGGGAGCATCCTCCGCAGGAGATCTTCATGATGATACGCGCCGGCCGGCGCGATGAAGTCTTGAAGAGCGAGTCCATGTGGATGTGCACGTCCTGCTACAACTGTATCGTCCGCTGCCCGCGCGAGCTACCTATAACACATATAATGCATGGGCTCGCCAACTACGCGCACAGGCTGGGGCTGGCCCCGAAGATGAACCCGACGCGACGCTTCGCCAAGAAGTTCTGGAACAATCTTGCGAAGACAGGGCGCGTGAACGAGATCGAGCTTTCCGTGGGCCTTTACTTCATGGATGGGTTCAAGACGGGCATTGCCCGGGCCTGGGCCATGAAGGACATCGGCATCGGAATGCTGAAGGCCAAGCGTCTGAACCCCTTTGGTTTCGTGACACACAAGGGTTGCAAGGACAAGAAGGGCATCCAGCGGATGCTGAAGAAGGCGCGAGAGATCGAGGATCGGCGTAAAGGCTTTGCCGCCTGAGGAGTCCCCATATGGCAAGAAAAGAATATTCCTTCTACCCCGGCTGTTCGTCGGAACGCCTTACGTCCGCGTCCAACTACATGGTATCGGTCGAGGCCATGTGTAAGAAGCTCGACGTTCAGTTGAACGAGATACCGGACTGGAATTGCTGTGGCGCCTCGATCGGTTATGCCGAGGGCGGTGAGCTACCCCGTCACGTGATGAACGCCCGCAACCTCGCGATCTCCGAACAGGTTAATAAGGGCCAGGATGTCGTGGCCACCTGTGCGGCTTGTTGGCTCGGGGCGCGGGAGACCAAAGACCGCCTTGCCCACGACAGCGATCTGCTCGCCGAGACGAATGAGGCCTTACGCGAGGCCGGCATGAACCTCCAGTACAAGGGGGAGCAGGAGGTTCGGCATATGGTCGAGGTCTTGATCGAGGACCTGGGCTATGACGAGTTGAAGAAACCGGTCGTGAAGTCTTTGGAGGGAATCAAGTTCGCGGGCTACGTCGGTTGTCAGACGAACCGCCCCTTCGGGATCGTGGGCGAGTCGTTCGAGAACCCGAAATATCTTGATAAGCTCGTTGAGATCGTGGGCGGCGAGCCGGTCGAGAAATATGATCAGAAGGTGACATGTTGCGGCGGCGCGTTGGCCTTCTCTGAGCCAGAGAAGAGCCAGGCGCAGATCAAGAAAATCATAGAGTCGGCCTACGATCATGGCGCCGAAATGATCGTGACACCCTGTCCCGTCTGCCAGATGAACGTCGAGGTCTATCAGGGCCAGATCAATAAGCGCTACGGGACCAAGTTCAATATGCCCGTGACCTACTATAGCCAGCTCATGGCGGTCGCCTACGGCGGGAGCGCGAAGGACGCCGGTCTCGACGGCCAGATCATCCGCGCACGCAAGCTTGAGGAGATCGCCGCCAAAGGGGCGCGGTGATCGCCGCCAAAGGGGCGCGGTGATCGCCCGCCGGCCGATCGCCGTGAGGCGTTTATGCGCGCGAGCGGCCGCTCAGTACCGGCGCGAGGGTTCTTGATTCCAGAAGCGAGACGGCGCCTATTCTTGGGGTGGGGCGGGCGCCGCTTCGCGCGCTGGTCAGTGATTTGCCGGTCGGATCTATTTCGAGTCGCGGGCCCGTGCGCGGGCCTTTTCGGTCGGCAGCAATAAAGAGGCGGCGGGCACGTCGAGGGCCGCGGCAATCCTTCCTACGCAGTCTATCCCGATATTACGTTTACCACGCTCCATATCGCTCACATAGGCGCGGTTGACGCCGCTCAAGGCCGCGATATCGTCTTGCGTAAGCCCGCGCAGCCGGCGGGCCCGCTTGAGATTGGTGGCGAGATAATCTCGTTCGGCGCTGGGTGCCATGCCACAAAGTGTATTGTAGAGACAAGGGCATTGGCAAGGCTCGGTCAGGCGGCTTTTTGTAGACTCACGCCATGGACACACTGGCCAAGCGCCTGCGTTACGCCCGGGAGCGGGTGGGGCTCTCACAATCCGAGCTCGCGAGGCGCGTAAAGATTCGTCCGCAGGCTATCCAATTCATCGAGGCCGGTCACGTCCGCAGGCCGCGCACCATGGTCGAGATCGCGCGCGCCCTCGGGGTCAATGCTGAATGGCTGTTGCTTGGTGAGGGGGCGGTGGAGGCGGCCGTGCGCGAGCCCTCCGAGCGCTATCAGGGGGAGCCCGCCTTGAGCGACGAGGCGGTGACCATCGCCCGTCTGTGGATGGAGCTCCCGCAAAGCCAGCGCGTGGCCGTGAAGGAGACGCTCCTGGCCTTGCTCAAGGCGCAGTCCGGGTGACCCTCGATCCCTAACCCGCGGCGGCCCTTTTTGCCAGGGTCGCCCGGACGCCTTTGGTCGGTGGCGTGGCCCTCGCTGTGAAGGCCGAGCCTCTCCGGGTGACGCGGGGGCTCGCCGCTCGCGCCCAAGTCTCTCCTCTTCCGCGGCTCCAGGCCCCTCAGCCACGGTAAAATCCTAGGCACCAAGAACCAGGAGGAGCGTCGATGGACTTCCAAAAATCCGTGGATCTTAAAGGCTTGTGCTGCGCGCAGCCTATTATCCAGCTCGCCAAAGAGATCAAGGCTTTGAGGGTCGGCGAAATCGTCCTTGTCGAAGCCGACAGGGACTCGATGCGCAAGGATATTCCCGCTTATTGTAGGCAAGCGGGCCACACGCTCCTTCACCACGATCAGCACGGTGAAATTCTGCGATTTTGGGTCCGGAAAGAATAGGTGTCACCGCACATATAGGAGCGCGTCTGACACGTGTCTAGTCACCGCCATAACACCCTAGCCATGCTAAGAGTCCCGGGCTAATACCACTCGGCGCACCGTGCGTTCCTTTTGGCGCACGCCGCCTATGATGCTGACCACATGATCGGCCAGTTGGCTATTGACGTCGCTCCGGCTGGCCGCACTCTTCTTCGTGGTCTCGGCTTACTCCTCGTCGCTGGCCAGACCCTTGTCAACCTCGATCTGTTTCAGCAGCCGGTCAAAGTCGCTCTCAAACAAACGATCCTGCACGATGCGGTATTTCT
>JAJYHM010000064.1 GCA_021784755.1 Pseudomonadota bacterium | reverse complement strand
CCGGCAAGACCTACGAGTCCTACAACAGCATCGTGAAGAACAACGTCATCACCAATGACCAGAGCGCGTGTCTGGCCGAATCGTCTTCGTATAACGCTGAGATCTACAATAACTCGTGCTATAACACGGCGATCGACCGTCATGCCGCCATCTATGTCGCCAATGAATCCGAGATCGGTCAGGGCGGCACGAACGTGAGCATCCGCAATAATCTGGTCGCAGGCTTCTCGACGCGCCCCATGGTGGCGATTGGGGCTGGCGCCATGACCGACGCGAGTTCTTTGCATATCGACCATAATCTCTATTGGGATCCGGCGGGGGTTACTTTCCAGTGGGGCGATCGGGGCATCTATGGCGCGAGCCTTGTGCAGTGGCAACAGCAGGCCGGGTTCGATCTGGCTTCGCTCGCCGCCAACCCGCGCTTTGCCGATACCGCGCTGCTCACCCTGAAGGCCAGAAGCCCGGCCATAGACGCGGGTGCGCGACTGGCCGCGGTCCGGCATGACTTCAATGGCGCGCGCCGGCCGCGCGCCGGCCATTACGATATCGGCGCCTACCAGAATCGGGGATAAGGAGATGCTGGCGTATGCCGCGCGCGAGTGCGCCCCGCGGGATGCGCCCGGCATGTCACCCGTCTGCTTTTGCCTGCCGAACCGGTCCCCCTTATACTGGAGCGCCATGGTGGGACCCCCGTTTCTCTTCGAGGTGCAATATGCGTGCGCGTTACCGGATCTTTGTGGCTGGACTCGTGACTATGGCGGCGCTTGCGGGCTGCGCGCGCAAGCCGCACCCGGGCGTGCTCACGATCGGTAAGACCTATACGGCAGCAGTGTCGATGGCGATCATGACCTTCAAGGTGGTGGCGCGTAGGGGGCACGGCTGGTATGTCGTCCAGCTCTTGGGCCACAATCTGGAGCCCTTCACGGCGGCTAGGCCGGCCCTGATTAATGCCCGGCAGATGTCGGTATTGCAGGGCAAGGGCGCCAGCTGACGCCGAGCCGTGCGGCGTTAAAGTGCTCGCAGCCGCTGCGAGGGGCCTGCCTGCGATCGGCTTTGACGCGCGGAGCGCTTCACGTTGTTTGTTAGGCTTGAGCGGCGCTTGCGGAATCGCTGTGGGACTATAGGTCTTGCGAGGAATGCAGGCGGGCGGGTTTTCGTGCTGGCGTGATTGCCTGATGCGGGCGTCACCCGCGCATTCCGTGCGCGGGTGACCTGCCAGACATCCGTTTACGGTCGCGGGCTTGCGCGGCCGCCCTTACAGTCGCCAGCCGAGATTGGCGCCGTAGGAGGTGGAACCTGCCATGCGATCGACCTCGAGATCCAGGTTCAGAACCCCGAGGTTGATGTCGGCGCCCACATAGCCCTTGGTGTCGTAGACATTCACCGCAGACAGATAACCCGTATGGGGGATGCCGGCCGTGCGTACGCGACCGATCCCGATATAGGGAGTGATGAACGCGAAGCCTTTCGAGAGGCAGAGTTCGACCGAGCGCGTATTGAGCCCCATTTCGCTTACCCCCGTCATCTTCGTATAGGTGCCGCGCACCGTGAGGGCGGGCGCGAGCAATCCTCCACCGATCAAGGCGTAGCTCACATCCCCGCCTATGATGCGCACGTTGCTGCCGGGGATGCGGCTGTATGTGAGACCGACATCAAAGCCGAACGGCAGGCCTTTCTGGGCCTGGATACTCGGCACGAAGATGTTGCTGTTGCTGGATTGGGTGGCCGTCTGGAAGGCGCCGCCATGCGCAAAACGCGTGTCCATGGCGGTAATGCCGATGTCGAAGCCGGTGACGCCTAAGGGGGCTGCCGGCATCATGTCCTTGTAGCTCACCGCGGCGCCGAGATCCTCGGTCAAGTTCTGGAACTGTGCCTGACTCAAGGCGCCGACGTTATTGACGCTGTTGGCATAGGCGCTGGCGCACGCGAGCGACGAGACGAGCACCGGGAAAAGCCAGCGGCGGTAAGACATAAAAACCTCCTTGCTTGGTGATGTGACTATTCGGTGATCGGAAAGAGTTTGCCTGGGTTTAGGATAGCATCTGGATCGAATTGCGCCTTGATGGCCCGCATGAGGGCAAGCGTCGGGGCATCGATTGCGCGGGCGACGTAGTCGCGTTTTTCCATGCCGACGCCGTGTTCGCCTGATAGCGTGCCTCCGAGCCGCAAGACGAGGTCGAAGACTTCGCTCAGGGCTGGCCGGGCCTGGCGCTCCTGTTCCGCGTCCTGTGAATCGTAGAGGAGATTGACGTGGATGTTACCGTTGCCCGCATGACCGAAGTTCACGATCGGGATGCCAAAGCGTCGACTCAAGTCCTCGAGTCCCGCTATGAGTTCGGGTATGCGTGAGACCGGGACTACGACGTCCTCATTCAGTTTATTCGGGGCGAGGGTGCGCAGCGTCGGCGACAGGGCCTTGCGGACTGCCCACAGGGCCTCCGCCTCCTGCGCGGTGTGGGCGACCGCGATGTCCAGCAGTCCGCGCCCGGCGGCGGCCTTTGACACGGCCGCCGCCGCCTCGCCCAGCGCGGCCTCCGGTCCGTCCACCTCGATGAGGAGCAGGGCGCCTGTGCCGGGCGGCAAGGTTTTGTGGAATTCGGGGACCATGCGGATTGCCCCACCGTCCAGAAACTCCAGGACGTAGGGCGTGACGGGCTGCGCCATGATGCGCGAGACACCGTGGGCGGCGGAGTGCATGTTGTCGTAAGTCACGCGGAGGGTGCGCCGTGCCGCGCCAAGCGGGGTCAGCTTGAGTGTCGCCTGGGTAATGACCGCCAGGGTCCCTTCCGAGCCTATGAGGAGGCGCGTGAGGTCATAACCCACTGCGCCCTTGCTGGTGTCCACGCCCGTCCGGATCAGATCCCCGGCGCCCGTCACCGCGCGTAGCCCCAGGACATTTTCACGCACGGTCCCGTACTTCACTGCGCGTGGGCCGGCTGCGTTCACCGCGATGTTGCCGCCGACGCTGCAGTAGGCGGCGCTCGTTGGGTCGGGGGGCCAGAAGAAGCCGCGCGCGCCGGCCGCGCGCTGGGCCTCCTGGTTTGTGACCCCGGGTTCTACCCGCATGAGGCGGTTGTCACCGTCGACTTCGATGATGCGACGCATGCGCTCGAGCGAGACTACGACGCCGCCTTTCAGGGGCACGGCCGCCCCCGCCGTGCCGGTGCCGCGCCCGCGCGCCACAAGCGGTGTCTTATGACGCCGACAGGCCCTCACGACGGCCTGTACCTCGTCTTCGGTCATGGGAAAGACGACAGCCTCCGGGAGGCTGTGTTTGCGGGAGTTGTCATACCCGTATACAAAGCAATCGCCGGGATCCGTGAGTACACGATCGACACCCACTGCCTCCACTAGCGCGCGGTACAGGATCTCAAGTGCGGCTGTCACGCCGTATCCTCTCGACCAGGGCGGTCGTCGACCGATCATAGCGGAAGGGGATCGACACGATGCGCCCGCCGCGGGCGCTCACCGCGTCCGCGCCGACGATCGTCGCGATCGGCCAGTCGCCGCCTTTGACCAGGGTGTCCGGCTTTACGGCCAGAATGAGACTGAGGGGCGTGTCCTCTTCGAAGGGCAGCACCAGCGATACGCTCTCCAGGGCTGCGAGTACGGCCATGCGATCATCAAGGGTGTTGACCGGGCGCTCTGGTCCTTTATTCAGGCGTCGCACGGAGGCGTCGCTGTTGACGGCGACAATGAGCGAAGCGCCGAGCGCGCGGGCCTCTTCGAGGTAGGTCGTGTGGCCGCGGTGCAGGATGTCGAAGCAGCCGTTGGTGAAGACCAGGGGCCGCTTGAGTTTGTCGGCCAGCAACAGCCCTTCCACCCCCGACGTGCCGATCTTGTCGGCGATCATGGCTGATATTGGAACAGTTCGACGATGCTGCGGACGTGAGGGATGACGCTGGCTGCGAGCGCCGCCTTGTCCCCCACGGACTTGGCCACGATCCCGAGCAGATAGACTACCCGGTGCGCGGTGACGACTTTAATGTGCGCGGCGTCGAGGCCATCGGTCGCGAGCGCGGATTTGACGCGCAAAGTGATCCACGAGTCCGCCAGGCGCGATGCAAACGAGCTGGGCGGTGCAAGTCGTAGCTGATTGACGATCCGGCGAACACCATGGAGGCTGCGCACGAGACGCAGGACGCGCGCCTGGTCTTGGGTATTGCCGGCTTCCCCCGTGAGCAGCACGAGACCATTGACGCTCGTGACGTCCACGTGGGTGTCGTGGCGGAGATTTTTGCGCGCCGATATCAGAGCCTCCGCGCGAAATTTTATGAGGGTATCGTTGACCACGGCGGCCGCACTGCGATGACCGTTTACGATGCTGGCCCCGGTCGCGGCGCCCCCGACCACGAGCGGCGTGCAGCCGACGAGGGCGAGAAGCCCCAGGGCCACGGCGGCCGGCAAGCACCTGCGCGCGCGTGTATGTATCGATTCCATTTTCAGTCGTGCCCGAGGAGTTGGTAGTCAATCAGATCGCAGAGACAGTGGATGGCCATGAGGTGGACCTCCTGGATGCGCGCGGTCGAGGGGCCGGCGACACAGATATTGACGTCCTCTTCCGTGAGCACTGACGCCAAATCCCCGCCGTCGCGTCCGTTTAAGACCACACATACCATGTTACGTTCATGGGCGGCCTGGACTGCTCGGATGACGTTGGCGGAGTTACCTGAGGTCGAGATTGCCAGCAGCACGTCACCTGTGTGTCCGAGGGCGCGGACCTGTCGGGCAAAGATCTCCTCGAAATGGTGGTCGTTCGCGATCGATGTCACGGTCGACGCGTCGGTCGTCAGGGCAACGGCCGGCAGGCCGGGTCTTTCGGCCTCAAAGCGGTTCAGAAGCTCCGAGGAAAAATGCTGTGCGTCGGCCGCCGACCCCCCATTCCCACAAGACAGTATCTTCCGGTCATTCAGTAGCGCGTGGATCATGACCTGCGCACCGCGCGCGATGAGGGGCGCAAGCGCGCTCCGGCACGCCTGTTTCGTCTGGATGCCTTCATCGAAGTGATGGAGCACTCGCGATACGAGCGCGTCCTCGGTTTCCTTTTCAGACATGGGGTGATGCCCTCTTAGAGCGAGAATAGAGATTATACGAGCGCCGAGGGTCACTGACCGCGGGCTTTGTCCGGGGCTTGCTTGCGGCTCGAAAACAGCCCCCGGTAGGGCAGGAAGGTGTCCAGCAACTCGGGAAGGCCTCGCCGAAACTGCGCCCAAACAAGGGTCCGCTTTATGACATCGTCGCGCCGCACGCTCAAAGCCCCAGTCAGCCCGTTGTAGCGGCCTCCACCACCCAGGCTCAGCTGATCCATTCGTCCGACCAGTCCCTCGGCATCGGCGCCGAAGGCGTAAAGCCTTGCAAGCGGTGTGTCGTCGTAGTGGTGCGCGTGTGGCAAGACCTGGCGCAGCCGACCCATGCGTCCATTGGCCACGAGCATCCACGGCATGTCGCCAAACATGATCCCATCCATGTCGCGGTCGTATACGGGGTCCGGTCGTCCGGTGAACACCGACGACGTGGAGTAGACGGGTAATGTGTCGGCGTGGTCGTAGTCGAGTTGCGGCTTTATGAGGCGCGCGTCCGCGGCGTCGGCGACCAGAAATATGAAGCCCACATCCTGGCGCCTGCGCGCGGTAAATGCGAGCGGCATGTGCAGGATGCCTTGGAGGCGCGCTTCACGGGCGCGGCTTTGGGTGATGTCGAGCAGATCCTCTACGGGCTGCACATAAGTCGTGGCCCCTGGCGTGTACGCGGCCTGGGAGACCACGAGACCTCCCAAATGGCGCCAGCGCCTGGCAAATGCGCGGCGCATGCGGTGTCCGAAGCGCGAGTCCGGGTACAGGATTGCGGCGCGTGTATGGCCATCCAGATAGGCCCGATCCGCCGCCTGCCGGGCCTCGAGCGTGCGGGCCAAACTGAATTGGTAGACGGGGACGTGCGCATCATCGTGCTGAGGACCATTCTTCGCAAGCCCAAGGAGCAAGGTCGGCACCGTAAACGATGCGTTGTCGGCGACATTCGCTACTGCATCGGCACCCAAAGGCCCTACGATGAATTGCGCGCCACGTTTCACGGCTTGCTTGTAATCGTGCGTCGCTACGCTTGGGTTGCTTCCGATATCGTAGACGTAGATCGCGGGGTGTCCAGGGAGCGGATGGATTCTTGCCATGTCGACGAACCCACGCTCGACGGCCTTGGCCGCCTTGGCGAATGGTGAGGTGAGCGGCAGGAGTAGCGCTATGCTGCGCGGGGCGGCACTGGGACGGCCTTTGGCCCCGAGTATCGCGGTCAGGAACGTGGGGGTCGGGACGAATTTCGGGTAACGTTTCTGCCATTGATCCACGGCGGTCGTCAGGCGCTGCGAACGCGGAGGATAGCGGCGCGCGATCCTCTCGAGCCGGGCCCACGCGCCGACTGCGCCCGTCGGATCCTGATCGGACAGGCGACGAAGGGTCGATCGCGGCAAGGCGGCGAGGTCGTGCCAAAGGGCGGTCTCATTGTTGGTGAGGCGCCGGCGAGAGACAAGCAGGCCCTCGCGCTCGATCATGTCGCGCGCGGCGCGGACTGGGTGTCCGAGTTTCAAGGATGCCTGCGCCTCAACGCGGTCGATCTCGGCGAGCAGGCGCGGCGGGAGGCCTGGGTAGGCGTGCGCCTTGCGCGTCTCCCGATAGGCCTGGGCAGTATTTCCGAGTGCTGCTGCGATTTCTCCTTCGAGGACGTCTTTGCGCGCAGCGAGGCGCGGGGGCAGGGGTGGCTTTACCCCGCTCAGTTCATGATGCGCCTCGCGCAGGGCGCCGGCGCGCACTAAAGCCTCGGCTGCCCTTAGAGCGTAACGCGCACGGGTCGCGCCGGTAGTGCCTTGGGCAAGATGTTGGTAGGCTTGGGAGCCCTCGATGTAATGGCCATGCCGCACCGCGCGGGCTGCCGAGGCGGCCGTGGCCGGTCGGGAGATCGAATGCAGAGTGGGTACGCAGCCTGCGAGGCCGAGGGCCATGAGACCGAAGAAAACGCTGGGGACGCATCGGGGCGAGGAATGATTCATGGGCAAAGTATCCGAAACGGCGCGTGAAATGTCTATCTCTAGCCGCCGCCGTTCATGACCCCGGGGCTGTATGTCGTCGCCACGCCACTTGGCAACCTCCAGGATCTGTCGCCGCGTGCCCTCGAGGTTCTGCGGTCGGTCGCGCTGATCGCGGCGGAGGATACGCGGCATTCGCAGACCTTGTGTCGCCAATGGGATATCCGAACCCCGCTTGTTTCGCTGCACGATCACAATGAGCGCGATCGTTTGGGCGGGCTTGTGGAGCGGTTGCGCGCAGGGGAGGCGGTGGCGCTTATCAGTGACGCCGGGACGCCCCTCATCAGCGACCCTGGCTATCTCCTGGTGCGCGCCACACGGGCCGCTGCCGTGCCCGTGTACGCCGTGGCGGGCCCGAGCGCGGTCGTAGCCGCCTTGTCCGTGGCCGGCATCCCTTGTGAGCGTTTCGTCTTTGAGGGATTTCCCCCTGCGCAGACGGGGGCGCGTCGTGCCTATCTCGAGTCCTTGGCTGCAGAGCCGAGGACGCTTGTGTTTTACGAGTCCCCGCATCGTTTGGCGTTGAGCCTCACGGATATGAGCGACATTTTCGGTGCAGCGCGCGAGGCCGCTCTGCTGCGCGAACTCACGAAGCGTTTCGAGGAGGGGGTACTGAGTACGCTTGGCGACTTGGCGGGGCGCTCGCGCGCGGCCGCGCCCAAGGGCGAGTGTGTCCTGGTCGTGCGTGGCGCGCCGCCCGTCGCCGATCATGGAGAGGGGGAGCGTGTGCTCGGCATCCTTCTCGATCAGTTGCCCGTGCGCCAGGCGGTGGATCTGGCGGTTGAGATCACAGGCGCCCCAAGGAAGGCTCTTTATGCCCGAGCGCTCCTTCTGAAGGGGCAGTGAGGATCGTTTTTCTATCTCTCGCGTCAGGTCAGGCCGCACCGGTTTAAGCTATGGCACTTGAGACGCCACACCTGCAGCCGGCATCGTAGGCGAGGTCTTTTCTGGGACTTTCCATAAATAAAAGGGAGGGTGGAGCGCCTCTCGCCAGATGTCCCAGTCACCGCAGACACGGTACGCTGGTACGCGCATCGGGGCGAATATTAGTATTTAATTGATATTTGTCATGCGTACCCTTGAGGTGCTTGGGGGGGCGTGCCAGTATCTCATCCACAGGCTTATGGGCGGATACGAGAAGAGGCGGTTCTCGAGCGCTACGGCTATATTGAGGCCCTAGGCGATCGCAGCGGGGAGGTTCTTGAAGATTATGAAAGCAGGCATGAGCTGGGCATCTAAGGCATTCGGAATGGGTCTGGGACTTTTCGCGGTCACGGCGGTCGCCTACGCCGCGCACCCGGCCAAGGCGCAGCCAGGCCATCAGCCGAAGGCCACCGCGGCCAAGGC
>JAJYHM010000052.1 GCA_021784755.1 Pseudomonadota bacterium | reverse complement strand
TCGCGGTCGGCGGCCGTGCGCACCGGCGGTCGCAGGCGATAATTGGTGTCGAAGATGCCGACATCGTCTTCCGTGAAGTACAGCTGGTGGATGGCCGTGTCAGCGCTTACGGCAAGACCCCGCCGCTTGGCTTCGGCGATGAGCGCCACACCGCGCGCCGTCGATATCCCGCAAAAATGCGCGCGCGCCCCGATCTCTTCGATCAGCATGAGGGTGCGCGAGATCTCAATGGTTTCGGCGCTTTCCGGTATGCCGGCAAGCCCCAGGCGGGTCGAGATGCGTCCCTCGTGTACGACGCCCATCCCGGCAAGCCAGGGATCCTCGGGTGTCAGAAAGACGAGCAGCCCGAGTCCCGAGGCATATTCCAAGGCGTGGCGCAGGACCGCGGTATCTTTTATGGGCAGCGCGGCATTCCCGACCCCCACGCAGCCGGCCCGGGAAAGGGCATGCATGTCGGCGAGATGGGTCCCGCTCAAGCCGCGGGTGAGGGCGCCGATCGGCAGGATCTCCGCACCCCCGCATTGCCGGGCCCGGGCGATCAGCCATTGGGCGGTGACAGGGGTATCGACGACCGGGTCCGTGTCCGGCGGACAGCATAGGCGCGTGATGCCCCCGGCGAGCGCCGCGCGCGTCTCGCTCTCGATCGTGCCTTTGTGCTCGAGTCCCGGTTCGCGCACACGCGCGCGCAGGTCGATGAGCCCCGGGCAGACGACGAGCCCGTGGGCCTCTATCGTGCGATCGGCCTCGAAGCCAGAGGGCGCCTCGCCGATGCCCGCGATGAATTCGTCGCATATGAACAGCGAACACACCGCGTCCAAGTCTTGCGCGGGATCGATCACCCGTCCGCCAATGATAGCTATGTTCACGGTGTTTTGCCCTCCCCGGCGGAGGCGCCGGCCAGGCGCGCGAGTATGGCCATGCGCACCGCGATACCGTTTGTGACTTGCGGGAGGATGACCGACTGTGGGCCGTCGGCCACCTCCGACGCGATCTCAAGCCCGCGATTCATAGGCCCGGGGTGCATCACGATGGCGCCCGGGTCGGCAAGCTCCAGGCGCTCGCGCGTGAGCCCGTACAGGTCGAAGTATTCGCGCGCGCTTGGGATGAGCGCCCCGCCCATGCGCTCGAATTGGAGCCGCAGCATGATGATGACGTCTGCGTCTTTAAGTCCTCGGGCGATGTCCGTGTAGGCTGTGACGCCCAGGCTTTCCACCGCGGCCGGCAGCAGCGACCGGGGCGCAACCACCCGCACTTCCTTGGCGCCCAAGGCCGTGAGGGCGTGTATTTGTGAGCGGGCGACGCGCGAGTGCAGCACGTCGCCTACGATCGCCACGGTCAGGCGCCGAAAATCCCCTTTGTAGCGGCGGATCGTGAACATGTCGAGCAGGCCCTGGGTGGGGTGCGCGTGGCGCCCATCGCCTGCGTTGACGACATGCACGTGGTTGGGCACAGATCGGGCGACGAGGTCCGCCGCCCCGCTGACCGGATGGCGGATCACGAAAAGGTCGGTGTGCATGGCTTCGAGGTTGCGGACTGTATCGAGCAGGCTTTCACCCTTCTGAGTTGCCGATACGCTCGTATTGATGTTGATGATATCGGCCGACAGGCGCTTGCCGGCGATCTCGAAGGTCGTGCGGGTGCGCGTACTGGACTCGAAGAACAGATTGACGATCGTTTTACCGCGCAAGAGCGGTACTTTCTTGATCTCGCGCTCGCCTACGCTTATGAACGATTCGGCTGTATCCAGGATCTCGGTCATCGCCTGGGCGCTCAGATCCTCGGTCGTGAGGAAGTGCCTGAGCCTGTGGCCATTGCCGGGTCGCATGGGAGTCACTCGGTCTTCTCCAATATTTTGATGCCGAGGGGGTTGGGGCCGGTCAGCTTGATGTGCTGCCATGGTTTGAGCGCGACTGCGGCCCCGACAATATCGGGTTGCACGGGCAGTTCGCGGCCATCCCGTACGATGAGTACCGCAAGCGCGATCGATGCCGGGCGTGCGAAATCAAAGATCTCGTTCAGCGCCGCTCGTATCGTGCGTCCCGTATGCAGGACATCGTCCACGAGAATGATATGGCGGCCATCAAGGGCGATCGGGAGATGCGATGTCTTGACCTGCGGGTGTATGCCGATCTGGCTGAAGTCATCCCGATAAAAGGAGATGTCGAGCGTTCCGAGCGGCTCTTCGAGTCCGAGTCGCTCATGGAGACGTTCAGCCACCCATACACCGCCCGTATGGATTCCGATCAGGACTGGATGGCGCTCCATGAAGGCTTGAGCGCCATCGGCCATGCGCGCAAGCGCCCCTTCCACGTCGATCACGGATGCCCCATTCCTTTGTCCAGTTCATGTGAGCGCGCCCTGAATCGCGGCTCATCAAAGAACGCCTGTAGTATGGTGACGGCGGCCAGCGTGTCGAGCATGGCCTTGCGCCGGGTCTTGCGCGCGCCTGTCTCCTTGACGTGCTCGCGCACCGCGACTGTGGTCAGCCGTTCATCGACCCAGTATACCGGCAGATGATAGCGGCCGTCCAAGCGTCGCCCAAAGCGCAGGCTCAAGGCTGTCATGGGGTTGTCGGTGCCGTCCATGTTGCGCGGCAAGCCCACGACTAGGCCCTCGGGTTGCCAGAGCTGTATGAGGCGTGCGATAGCGTCCCAGTCGGGCCCGCTCTTCAGGCCCGCGACGCACCCGGCTCCCTCCGCGCGCCCGGCCGGAAGGCGGCCGACGGCGACTCCTATGCTTTTTGTGCCGTAGTCGAATCCCAGGAAGGTCTGCGCGCTCACGCGTGGCCCGCATCCCCGCACAGTTGGGATATGTCGACGCCGAGCAGATGGGCGGCCGCCGACCAGCGCGCCTCCACGGGCGTATTGAAGAGGATCTCGGAACTCGCCGGGACGCTGAGCCAGGCGTTGTCGGCGATCTCCTTTTCGAGCTGCCCGGGACCCCAGCCCGCGTAACCGAGCGCGAGCAGGAAATGCTCGGGTCCGCTGTCGTGGGCAATGGCGGTGAGGATGTCGCGCGAGGTCGATACGCCGAGCGTCTCGCTTACGGCCAGGGTCGACTCAAAGGCCCCGAGCGGCTCGTGGAGCACGAAGCCGCGATTGTTTTGTATGGGGCCGCCCAGATAGACGAACCGTCCTGTTGTCAGTCCCTCAGGGCTCTCAATGTCGAGCTGCCGGAATACGTCGCCGAGCGTGAGGTCGACCGGCCGGTTGATGATAATGCCCATGGCCCCCTCGGCACTGTGTTCGCAGACCAAGGTCACCGTGCGGAAGAAGTTCGGATCGCCAAGGCCCGGCATGGCGATCAGGAATTGATTGGCGAGCGGTATGGTCGTATTCATCCAGTGGCCCTCGCAACGAAGTGGTGGGTGGGCGGGCTCGCCCAAGGCCGAGGCCCCGGGAGCGTCGCGTCGCCGGGCGGAAGGGTTTCCAAGCCGCCCTGCTCGTCGATATTCCTGCACCGAACCGCAGTGTGAGACGCATCTAGTATCCGGCATGCCCGCGGGTGTTTCAAGGGAAGTGAAGGTCAGGGGGCCGCAGTGGTCGCGGGCGATCCCTCGATCATATGCCCACCCCGGAAACGCCATGTCTCGATAATGGGCAAGACTGCGAGCTTGGATCCCCGCACGGCCGGAAGGGGCGCGAACGGGGCGGCTTTGCGCACCATGGCAAGCGCGGCGTGATCAAGCGCTGGATAGGGTGATGGACGTATGATCTTCACGCGCCTTAAGTCGCCGTTTCTCTGGATTTCGACTTCCAGCACGAGCGAGCCTGTGAGGCCGCGCGCCCCGAACAGGCGACGATACTGCAGGCTCCCGATATGCTCCATGCGGCGGACCCAGCGTGCTATGTAGCTCGCGTAGGCGAAACGCCGCGCCGTGATCCCGCCACGGCCGGCGCCCACGACGCGTCCGGCGCGCGAGTCCCGACGAATCTCGGCCTTCAGGCGCGCCTCTTCGCCGGCCAGTTGTTTGGCGATACCGAGTTCTTCGGCGATCGCCGCATGCAACTGCCACGCGGGCTTCGCGAATGTGAGTCTGAGCGGACCGCGCCGCGTGCGCAAAAGTCGTAGGTGATCAACAGTGGATTCCCGCGCGCGCCTCTGGGGTATCGGTCGAGGTGTACCGCCGTTTCTGGGTGTCGCGACAAAGGGTGTATGGGCGGCATGTTTCTTGTGGATCCCGCCCCCACCCCGGACGTTGACCTGGGCAAGCCGGCGCGCATGGCGGGGCTTTGCATGGCTCGCGCTCTGGACGAGCGTCACATCAAGGACGCGACCGCGCGCTCCGTGCGGGACATTGAAGCGCAGGCCCAGGATAAGCACGAGATGTAAAAGCCCCGCCAGGAAGAGCGCGATCCCCAGACGATCGGCGGCTTTGAGGCGGACTGCCGTCATGCAGGGCGGACACCCGCGACCAGTTTGCGTTCCAGTGCGTCGAAAAGGTCGCCGGCGATGTTCAGATGAAAGATGCGGTCGAGTTCGCGCAGGCCGGTCGGGCTCGTGACGTTGATTTCAGTCAGCGATTCGCCGATGACATCGAGCCCTACGAA
Source organism: Pseudomonadota bacterium (assembly GCA_021784755.1). Taxonomy (GTDB): domain Bacteria; phylum Pseudomonadota; class Gammaproteobacteria; order Acidiferrobacterales; family Acidiferrobacteraceae; genus Acidiferrobacter. Next base: position 32,812 of record JAJYHM010000052.1, on the reverse strand, counting down.
CACGAGCCCTAGCTTTCGTAATACTGGGCCTACGCGGTCGCAGATGCGCCGGTCCGAGGCGCTGAGCGCCTGTCCAACGCCCGTCCCCCCGGCGGCGAGGTTGCCTCGTGTCTCGCCCGGCGCCGGTACGCGCGCCAGGGCGAATGGCACGGGTTCGCCATCGATCATGAGGATGCGCTTGTCGCCTTGGGCGATCGCTGGCAGGTAGCGCTGCGCCATAGTGTAGCGCCCTTCATTGTCGGTCATGGTCTCGAAGATTACGTTCATGTTCGGATCGCCTTGGGCGACGCGGAAGATCGAGCTGCCGCCCATGCCGTCTAAGGGCTTTACGATGATATCGCCATGCTCTTCCAGGAAGGCGCGCAACGCGCCTTTGCGGCTTGTGACGAGCGTAGGCGGCATACAGTCAGAAAACCAAGTCGCGAAGAGTTTTTCATTCGCATCCCTGATGCTTGCCGGGTCGTTGACCACGAGTACTCCGGCCCGTTTTGCGTGTTCGAGGAGGTAGGTAGCGTAGATGTAATCCATGTTGAAGGGCGGGTCCTTGCGCATCAATATGATGTCGACGTCCAAGAGCCCAAGCTCGTGCGGCGCACCCAATTCGCACCAATCCTCATCGGTTTCACGCACCGCCATGCTGCGCGCCTGCGCCATCAGACGGTCGCCGCGCAACTCGAGATCGCGCGCCTCGAGGTAGTCTATTCGATAGCCGCGTCGCCCGGCTTCGCGCAGAAGGCCTACGGTCGTGTCTTTGTAGGCCTTGATATGGTCGACCGGGTCCATGATCACGGCTAAGCGGCGCGTCATACTTTGTCTCCCGCCGTGCCTTGGAGTTCGCGGGCGGCCGCGAGCAGCGCGAGGCGCGCTATGACGCCATAGGCGTAAAAGCGGTTGGGTCTTGCGTCGGGGGCCTGCGTATCGTCCGGGTTCGAGCAGCTGTCGGCGAACGCAAGCGATTGGAAGTGCATGCCAGGCGCGTTCAGGTTCTCGTCTATGCCGCGCGTGCTATGCACGCGGTAAAAGCCGCCCACCACGAACCGGTCCACCATGTAAACGACTGGTTCCGCCACCGCCTGTTGGGGTCCCAGTGTCTCGAAGGTGTAGACGCCCTCCTGGACCATGACCTCCCGGACCGTCTGACCTTCCTTGATTACCGACATTTTATTGCGTTGCTTGCGGTTTAACTGGCGCACCTCATCGGCGTGGCGTACGGTCATGATCCCCATGCCGTAGGTGCCGGCATCGGCCTTGACGATCACGAAGGGTTCCTGAGTGATGCCGTACTCTCGGTATTTTTCGCGGACCAGCCCCAAGACCTCATCCACGTTTTGGGCCAGGCAATCCTCGCCCTCGTGTTTCTGGAAGTCGATGCGGCCGCAGCGGCGGAAGACCGGGTCGATGAGCCAGGGGTCTATGTCGTTGACTGCGCCGAATTCGATTGCCAGTCGCTGATATTGGGTGAAGTGGTCCGATTTGAGACGATTCCACCAGCCTAGGGAGAGCGGGGGCATGACGGGTTGTGCGAGCCCCTTCAGGATCTCGGGCGGTCCCGCGGACAGGTCGTTGTTCAAAAGCACGAGGCAAGGATTGAAGCCTGCCACGGCAACGCGATCTCCGTCGCGAATGATGGGGGCCACGGGGAGTACGCGTCCGTTCGCCAAGGTCATCGACGGGGGCGTCTCCCCGTCGGAGAGCAAGGACCCGATTCGGACGTGGTAACCGGCGCGCTCGAGGAGCAGGACGAGCGCGCCAATATTTTCCCAGTAGAATGTGTTGCGGGTGTGGTTTTCGGGCACGAGCAGGATACGGGCGGCCTTGGGGCAGAGGCGCTCGACCGCCGCCTGCAAGGCTTGGACGCAGAGAGGATGAAAGGCGGGATTCAGATTATTGAAGCCGGCCGGGAACAGATTGGTGTCTACCGGGGCCAGTTTGAATCCCGCGTTGCGCAAGTCTACCGAGGCATAGAAGGGCGTGGGGGCGCTGAGCCACCTCTCGTGGAACCACTGCTCGATCCGCGTTTCGCGCTCCAGAAACCGCTCCTCGAGCGCCAAGAGCGGGCCGGTCAGTGCGGTCGTGAGGTGGGGGACGGCTTGGTGGGTGGGCCCAAAGTCCATGAGCGAACCTCGTGTGATCGAAAGAAGGCGAATAGTGACATCATGAGCAGACCAAAGGAAAGGCGGTGCAGGGGTTCGGCTGAGTTTGCTTGCGCACCGGTTGTTCCCGGTATCGTGACCCCTTGGCGGCCGGGTTGGCGATTCGCGCGCTAAGGGCCTAGAATTTTTTATGTGCGCGCTAAATGGATTTTGTCTATGGCGTATGCTAGTAAATCAGTAGGGTGCACAAAGAAGCGCAGGAGCGGCTCGAAGAGGCCGCCTTCGACATAGCGGCGAGGAATCCCGTGAGTATCAAGGTTATGATAATCGACGATAGTAATACGATACGGCGTACGGCGGAGGCCCTTTTGAAGAAGGCGGGCTACGACGTCTACACGGCGGGCGATGGTTTCGAGGCGATGTCGGTCATCACTGACCGCCGGCCGGACATCATCTTCGTGGACATCATGATGCCTAGGCTGGACGGGTATCAGACCTGCCTCTTGATAAAAAATAATAAGGACTTCAAGAACATACCGGTTATCATGCTATCCAGCAAGGACGGCCTTTTCGACAAGGCCCGGGGACGCATCGCAGGATCCGAGGAGCACGTCAACAAGCCCTTTACGCAGGAAGAGCTGGTAGAGGTCATTGCCCGATATGTGCATTAATCGGGGTGCTGTCGCAAGATGCTGCGGGTTTTCAGTTTTTGATTAGAGAGGAGAGACGCAATAATGGCGATTAAGAGTATTTTGGTGGTCGATGATTCGCCAACCGAACTTCATCTCCTGCAGGAGATGCTGGGCCGCAACGGCTTCACGATTACCACGGCCAGAAGTGGCGAGGAAAGCCTGGAGAAGCTGAAGACCATGCGTCCAGACTTGATCCTCATGGATGTCGTGATGCCCGGAATGAGCGGTTTCGAGGCCACGCGGACTATCTCGAAGAGCCCGGCTACGGCCGGCATCCCGATTATTATCTGCACGACCAAGGGCCAGGAGACCGACAAGGCCTGGGGATTGCGCCAAGGGGCCAAGGACTACATCGTGAAGCCCGTGGTGGAAAGCGTGCTGCTCGACAAGATCAGGGCGTTGTGAGCGATCGCGCCCAAGACAGCGCCTTTGCCCTGCTCGTCAAGATGCAGGCCGAGGCGCGCGCTTGCGCCCCCGGCTTGCCGGAACAGGCGGAGGCGACCCCCTTGTGGAGTGGGCTTGGGTTTCGTTTGGCAGGGTTATCGCTTCTTGTGTCTCTCGACCAAATAGCCGAGGTTCTGGTCCGGCCCGAGGTAACGCGGGTTCCGGGCACAAAACGATGGGTGAAGGGCGTCGCCAATGTGCGTGGCTCCCTGCTTACCATCATTGATCTTGCCGAATACTTCGGGAAAGCGCCCGTTCCCATGGACGACAAGGCACGCCTGCTCGTCATGCATGTCGGGGATTTCAGTACGGCGCTGGTGGTAAATGAGGTTTTGGGTTTGAAGCATTTCGATGCCGAGCGGGATCGGCGCGACATCGCGGGGCTCGACAACGCGGTTCTTATGCATGTGCAGACCGCATATGTTCAGGACGAGACGTTGTGGGGCGTCTTTGATCTGCGTTCGCTGACGGAAAGCCTGACTTTCAAGCATGTGGCGGCCTGACAACGGCACGGGAAGTCGTTGAACGCGCAAGAACAACTACGAGGAATACTGAATATGGTGGCGAGACTATCCAAAAAGAAGGGGGTCGTTTTGGATCAGCCGACCGAAGAATTGGCATCGTTGGGCGGCGCGCAGGGCGAGCAGTTTGTCGACGTGCAGCCGACATCCAAGAAAAAGCGTGCCAAGGGCGAACGAGGCAAGAAGGAGGGGCGATCCGGGCGTGGTATGACAGGTGTCTCGGTCCTACTTTTCCTCATGGTGATTTCGCTGGTCGGGGTGGCGTTCCTATTCGGTTCGGAGGCGCAGCAGGCTAATCGCGATGCCAAGTACATCGAGCAGTCGGACCAGTTGCTCATGCTCTCGCAGCGGATCGCGAAGGACGCGGCGGCGGCGACCCTTGGCGAGGAAAGCGCGTTTAGCGACTTGAAGCGTTCGCGCATCGATTACCAGCGCATCATCGATACCCTGAAGAACGGCAACCAGGCTCTGGGCATACCGGCAAGCCCGGCGGCGGTGCGGCCGGCGCTTTTGGCCCTCAACACTACCTGGGTCGGTGTGCGCCATCACGTCGATGAGATCGTGAAGCAGGAAGAGCCGGCGCTCATGATGCACGACTATGTGGCAACCGTGAATCAGACCGCGCCCATGCTGCTTGCCTTATGGGACGAGATCGTGACTCGGGGCATACGCGCCCACATGTCGCGCCAGCTCATCTATCTCGGGGCCCGCCAAGGTATGCTGAGCCAGCGTATCCCGATGGAGGTGAACTTGTTCGCTCAGGGCGGCAGCTCGGCGGCGGTCGCGGCTGCCGAGTTCGGCGAGGATACCAAGCTCTTCAAGGAGACTGAGACGCAGATCGGGCCGCAGCTCCCGGCATCGGTGCGCTCCAAGTTCACCCGCGCTGCGCAGACGTTCACGGCCATGGATCAGAGTGTCCAGGGCATCCTGGCCAACGCCGCTCCGCTATTCGTGGCCCAGCGGTCGGGTGCTGTGATCTTCCATAGGAGTAACAAGCTGCTCTCGCAAAGTCGCGCGCTCGTGAAGGGCTACGTGACCCTCTCGCATCAGCGTCGATTTGAAAAGTTCGTGGGCTACGGATTGGCGGGGTTGTCCCTCGTATTCCTGCTCTTGCTTGGTCGTAAGCTGGTCGGCGACGAGCGCGTCCGCGCGCGGCAAAGCGCGAATCAGAACCGCGAGACGCAAGACGCCATCTTGAAGTTGCTAGACGAGATGGGTGACCTTGCAGACGGCGATCTGACCATTCAGCCGCAGGTTACAGAGCAGATCACAGGCGCGATCGCGGACTCGATCAACTACGCCGTCAAGGAGATGCGCAACGTCGTGTATCGAATCAACACGACGGCGCAGGAAGTGGCAAGCGCCTCGAATCGAAGCCGCCGCACCGCCGCGGAACTGAACGAGGCGGCTACGCGCCAGGCCGCGCAGATTCTTGCGACGACCGAGCGCATACGGACCATGGCGAAATCAATGGACGAGATGTCGCAGAGCGCCGGGAAGTCGGTGGAAGTGGCGCAAGGTTCGGTGCTTACGGCCAAGCGCGGCGCGGAGGCCGTGCAGAATACGATCAAGGGTATGGACGAGATGCGCGAGCAGATCCAGGAAACCGCCAAGCGCATCAAGCGTCTCGGCGAAAGCTCGCAGCAGATCGGTGAGATCGTGGAGCTCATCAATGACATCGCCGAGCAGACCAACATTTTGTCTTTGAACGCGGCTATTCAGGCCGCTATGGCGGGTGACGCCGGCCGCGGTTTTGCGGTGGTTGCGGACGAAGTGCAACGACTTGCGGAACGGTCCGGTGGCGCCACCAAGCAGATCGCGGATCTCGTGAAGACCATTCAGGCTGATACCAATGAGGCCGTGAGTTCGATGGAGAAGGCGACCAATGGCGTGGTCGAGGGAACGCGCCTCGCCGATGCCGCGGGCCAGGCCCTAGGCCAGATCGAGTCCGTTTCAGAGCAACTATCGTCGCTCATTGTGCGTATCGCCAAGGACGCGCACGCGCAATCCCAGGCGGCGACCACGGTGTCGACCAGCATGACGGAAATTCAGGAGGCAACGGCGACGACGTCCGCGGGTACGCAGCAAACCGCCGAGTCCATCGCCAAGTTGTCTGACCTCGTGGGCGAACTGCAGGCATCGGTTGCCGGCTTCAAGCTGCCAGCCTAAGGGTCGGCGCGCCGGCCGGGGGTAAGATGGTCACCGAAAGCACTGTAGACCTTGGGACGTTGGGGTGGGTAAAAGACGAGATCGATGAGACCTTGAAGCAGGCGCGGCTTGCCCTCGAGGCCTTCATCGAGCACCGGGGCGACGAGACGAAGCTGCGGCTCTGCGCGACCTATCTGCATCAGGTGAGCGGGACCTTGAAGATGGTCGAGATCGATGCGCTGGCGGATCTCGTAGCCGAGGCGGAGGCCGCAGTCCAGGCCTTGCTCGAGACAACCGAGGCGCCCCGCGAGCAGGCACTCGAGCCCCTGGCCCGGACCTTGCTGTTGCTCCCCGACATTCTCGATCGGGTCCAGACCCGAGGTCTAGGAGACGGTTTGAGCCTGCTTGAGCTCGCAAACGAGTTGCGAGAAAGTCGCGGCGCGCAGGCATTGCCGCCGCAAGCCTTTTTCCATGTGGATCTGTCGGCGCGTCCGCCCGGCACACTCGCCGGTGACGACAAAGGCTTCGTGGCGGCTTTTCGCCAGCAGCGCCCCATCTTCCAGGCGGCCTTGCTGAAATGGTTGAAGGGCGTGAGCCGCGATGTGAACGGGCCCTCGATGCCGGATCTCTTGGGTCTCTGGCGTCCACGGGTGGCGTTTGCGCCGATTGCTCAATGTCTGTGGGTGGCAGAGGCCTTTCTCCGTTTCCTTCTTGAGCAAGCCGCTCCCCGTACCGATGACAAAAAGCTCATCTCGCGCCTTGATCAGCTTCTAAAGCGCTTCGCCGACGGACAAGACAAGGGCGGCGTTCGCGGCGCCTGTGAGCGGCTTACGCGGGACATGCTCTTCGTCTTGCGGGATGCCCACTCGGAAGACGGCGTAGTCAGTGCCGTACGGGCTGCCTTTGCGCTCGAGGCGCCGTCCGAGGAGGGGCCGCGTGAGGCGTCGATCGCGGCCTTGCGGTCGATCGCGAGCGCTTTGAGTCAGGAGATTGCGCAGGCGCAGTCGCTGCTGTCGCGCTGTTTCGATCCACAGGAAGACGGAGCCTCCGCCAACGATGAACTCGTGCGACTGCTCGATAAGATGGCCAAGACCTTTACGACCCTCGAGGTCGTTCCTTTGGGTCAACTGGCCTTGGCGATCGCTGAGGCCTGCCGCGCGCTTGCCGATGGATCTCTCCAGAAATCGGGCGCGGTTGCCATGGCCTTGGCCCAGGGGCTTTTGCAGATCGAAGGGGCGGCCCGCGAAATTCCTTACGGGTCGTCTGGGTGGCGTCTAGGGGTGGACGAGCAGTGCCGCGTGCTTGCGAATCTCGCCTCGGTGCCGGATACGAGTGGCATGGAGGTCTCCGAGGCGCCGCTCTCAGCGCAAGATCGGCGCCAGTTGGTCGGCGCGGTTGCCGGCGAGATACGGGCCAACCTCGCGCGCATTGAAGAGGCTTTTTTGGCCTTTGTGGCCTCCCCGCGTGATCGCGATGGGCTGGCCGGCGTCCCAAGCCTTGCCGCTCAGGTCGAGGCAGCCTTCCACGTTCTAGAGGAGGAGGCGGCCGCCGGACTGGCTCGCAGTCTCCAAGGCGTTTTGAGTCAACTCGCGCAAGGCGCGATTACCCCGGAAGGCGCAGTGGCCGAGGCGGTGGCGGCGGGGGTTGCGGGCCTCGAGGCCCATGTCAATGGACTGGAGCGCGGGCGTGCCCTGCGTCCTATCGAGCTTGCTGATCTCGCACGGCCCCTGGACGGCGCCCTGGACGGCCGTGTCGTGGCAGGGGAAGGGCGCGCGGAAGGTGAGCCCGCGCACGCGGTGGTGGGGTCGTCCTTATCAGTCGCCGATCTTGCCATTGATCCGGAGATCCTCCCGGTCTTCCTGGAGGATGCGCATCAAGCTGTGGCGCAGCTCGAGGAATCGCTGCCGGTTTGGGAGGCCGATCTATCCAATGAGAGCGCTGTGGCTGTGGCGCGGCGTGCCTTTCATACCCTGAAAGGCAGTGGGCGTATGGTGGAGGCCGGTGAGATCGCCGAGCTCTCCTATGACGCCGAGAGTCTGCTGAATAAAATTCGTGCGCGCGATCGCGCCTCTGATGCGCAGGTGTTCGCCTGGATCGTGCGGGCCTATGAGGCGGTGCGTGGTTGGGTTCAGGCCGTCGAGCAAGGTCACAGGCTGCCGGAAATGGCCGCGATCCGCGAGGCGCTCCAGGCCTTGGTCGCGGGCCGTGAACCTCAGCCGCTCGAGGCGCAGGCCCCCGCCACGGATGTCCAGCCCGTTTTGCCCGAGGATCTGGTACCCACCCCGGCGCCCGAGGACCATGGGGGCCAGGAGCCGCCTGAGGCCGTGTCCCTTCCCGAAGGGGCGAGCCCCTTTCCGCAGGAATCGTTTGAGGCCGCATTCGTCCCTGGGGGCGCGACTCCCATCCCGGAAGACCTTGCGCCCGAGCCGCAAGCAGCGTCCGCCGAGGCGGCTACAAGCCCCTCGACCGGTATCCCCCTGGTACTGGCGGACCCGCTGCTACGCGATATCTTTGCCGCAGAGACGCGCGACCATTTGCGCGTTCTGCGCGCCGCCATCTCGGAAGGGTTCGATCGCTCGGTGTCGGCGCATCTGCTGCGGGCCGCTCATACCATGCAGGGGAGCGCCCGTTCGGTGGCGCTGGTGGCCATGGCCGAATCCTGCGCCGGCGTCGAACACTACTTGCAGGCACGCGAAATCGAGCAAAAGCCCCTCGGGGCTGAGGGCGTGGATTTACTGACAGGTCTTGCCGCCGCGACCGAGGGTCTGCTGGCGGCGCTCGATAGCGGAACAGACCCGGCGACGCCCTTTGCGGAACTCAACGCCTACCTCGCTGTACGCGCCCGCGAGGACATGCCCGCTCCAGGACTCACTTGGTGGCAAAAGAATCTGGCCTTGGCCGAAGGGCCGCGCGAGATCGCGGCGGAAGCGCGCGAGCCTGCGAGCCCGCCGGAGGCCTGGGCGCCGAGCCCCGATGTTGCAGGTTCGATATCGGATGTGCGCGAGGAGACGGTCGTCTCGGCGGGCATCCGGGAAGATGTCGGTGCACCCGCCGACGAGGCGATCGATCCGGAGCTGCGCGACATATTCCGTGACGAGGCGCGCGACCTCTTGGATGGTTTCGAGGGGGCGCTTGCTCAATGGCGCGTTCATCGCGAAAGGTCCGACCAGCTCGACTCTCTGAAGCGGGTCTTGCATACACTGAAGGGGGGCGCGCGGATGTGCGGGGCGTCGCGCATGGGCGATCTGGCGCACGCCACCGAAGATCTCTTGCGACGCGTGGAGGAGGGTAGCTATCCGCGCGACGAGACCTTGTTCGCGCTTTTGGATTCCGCGGCCGAGAATTTGGGAGAACTCTATAAGGCATTCATTTCCGGCCGCAGCACTCCGGATGGGTCGCGCGAACGGATCTTGCTCGCGCAGCTTCAGGGGGAGACGGTAGCGTCAGAGGTGACGGAACCGGCGCAGGAGTGGGTCCCCGAAGCGACACCGGCACCGGTCTTCGCACCCACGGCGGCGACCACGGATTCGCCACCGGCCAATGATCCGGCCGAGGACCTATTCAAGACCGAGACGGCAAGCCAGGTGCGGGTACGGACCGCGCTCCTGGATCGGCTGGTCGCGTATGCGGGCGAGGTCAGTATCGCGCGCTCGCGCATGGAGCAGCAGGTCTTCAGCCTTAAGGATCATCTCGCGGAGCTGAACGGAAACGTGAAGCGTTTCCGAGAACAGGTTCGGGAGCTCGAGATTCAGGCCGAATCGCAGATCGTGTCGCGTGCGCAGATCGACGAGGGCAATGTGGCCCAGGACTTCGATCCCTTGGAGTTCGACCGCTTCTCGAGGCTGCAACAGTTGTCCCGCGGCCTCACCGAAAACTTGCACGACTTGATCACGCTGCACAGCACCCTCGATGGGGTGGCAAGTCAGGCGGAGGCCGTGCTTCAACAACAGGCGCGCGTCAACACGGAGCTCCAGGAAGGACTCATGCGTACGCGCATGGTGAGCTTTGCGACCCAGGCCCACAGGCTGCGCCAGATCGTCCGGCAGACGTCACGTGAACTGAATAAGCGCGTCGAACTTGTGCTAAGCGGTACCGACGTTGAACTCGACCGCCATCTGCTGGAGAGGATGGTAGGTCCCTTCGAGCACATGATCCGCAACGCCATAGATCACGGCATCGAGCCGGTCGCCGAGCGGGAACAGTCGGGGAAGCGTGCGGTCGGTACCATCACCATCCAGGCCACGCAGGAAAGCGGCGAGATCGTGATCCGCGTGTCGGATGACGGCGCGGGGCTCAATATCGATCGCATACGCGCCAAGGCCATAGAGCGCAGGCTCGTTCCGACCGCGGCGCTCGTGAGCGACGAGCAGGTCATGCAGTTCATTCTGCTCCCGGGTTTCTCAACCGCCACGAAGATAACGCACCTGTCGGGTCGCGGCGTGGGCATGGATGTCGTGCACAGCGAGGTGAAGAAGCTGGGCGGCTCCATCAGTGTCGATACCCGCGTCGGGCACGGTACATCTTTCGTGATCCGACTGCCGCTCACCTTGTCGATTGCGCAGGCGCTCGTGGTCGGGTGCGGTGACCAGATGTTCGCGGTCCCGCTCGCCGCCATCGTCAATATCGTCGAGGCCCCGGCCGGGGCGGTGGCGGAAGCCTTGCGGGCCAGCCGTCCAACTCTGCGCTATGGCGGAAAGGACTATCCGTTCATGGATCTCGGCGCGCGTCTCGGTGTCCCCCGCGGGGTCGCCTTGCCGCGCAAGCTCCCGGTTCTGCTCGTGCGCTTGGATGCCCGCGAGGTGGCGGTCGCGGTCGACACCCTCTCGGGTACCCGCGAGGTGGTGGTCAAATCTCTAGGGCCCCAACTGACCGAGATACGGGGGCTCTTCGGGGCCACGATCCTAGGCGATGGGCGCGTCCTGCTCATCCTCGACATCCCGGCGTTGTGGAGCGAGGACGAGGGTTTGCGCGTCGCGCACGCCCCGGTGGAGGTGCCGGTGGCGGCGCGGCCTTATGTGCTGGTGGTCGACGATTCCTTGACCGTGCGCAAGGTGACGAGTCGCTTCCTGCAAAAACAAGGATTCGACGCGGCCACCGCCAAAGACGGGGTGGAGGCCCTGGAGCAACTTCGCGAGCGGGTTCCGGACGTGATGCTCGTCGATATCGAGATGCCGCGCATGGACGGTTACGAGCTCACTGCGCGCATACGCGACGACGTGCGACTGCGCCACATCCCCATCATCATGATCACGTCGCGGTCGGGCCATAAGCATCGCGACCGAGCCATGTCGCTCGGGGTCGACGTCTATCTCGGGAAGCCGTACCAAGAGGAAGATTTGCGTAAGGAGATTGAGGTCTTATTGCGGCGAGGCCATGTATGACGGATTCGCGACACTATCTGGAGCTACGCTTCGCCGGACAGACCTTCCTTATGCCCAATGGCTCGGATATTTCGGTCGAGCCACGCGAGAATATGCAGCTTGAACGGAGGGGGCGGGCCGCCGCCTTGCGCACGGTGCAAGGAGAGTCTTGGCTCGCCTATGCCTTGGGCCCGGATTGGTCGCCGCTTCCAGAGAGTCCTTGGACGCGGGCCGTCTTCATGAGCTTCGGGGCCTCTCAGCCGGTCGGGCTCTTGGTTGACGAACTCAAGCTCATGCCAGTCGGCAGCGTGCGTATCGAGCCTTTTACGCCTCTCGGACCCGTGCCCGTGCCCGGGCGGCACCTGTTCCCGGCGGCGGCCGTGGGCGGGCGTGCGCCCATTCTGGTCATGGCACCCGAGGGCCTCGCCGCCTATCTGCGCTCGTTAGGAGGTGATAATGGCCTTGGCGAATGATCGTATTCACGCCTTGTTATTGCCGGTCTCGGATCGCTATCTCTTGGTTCCGAGCGCGCTCGTCGCCGAGATCGCGGTCGTCGATGCGCTGACGCCTGTGCCTTTGAGTCCGCCGTGGGTCCTTGGCGTCATGATATGGCGCTCACGGCCACTTGCGCTCTGTGATCTGGGACGCTTCTGGGGACCGCCTGCGACCGTGGGGCCGAAATCGCGCGCCGTGGTGTTCTATCCCTTGCCGGGCCGTTCGCCGACCGAGTTCTTTGCGGTCCTCACGAATGCCGAGCCGCAGTCGCGGACGATCGAGTCCCCTGCGGTTCTACTGACCGACGATGACGCGGTGCATCCCCATCTTGCGGTGTCGCTCGACATCGACGGAAAGCGCGCTGGCATTCCGGATATCGTGAGTCTGAAAGAGCTCTTTTACGACGCCACCGCCGTGGCGTGATCTATCGCCGCGGTCAATACCGCCACGACCTTGCGGATCTCGTCTTCCTGGATCACATAGGGCGGCATGAGGTAGAGGGTGTCGCCGAGGGGTCGCAAGAGGGCCTCGTGATCCAAGCCATAGCGATAAACGGCAAGTCCTCGGCGTTCGCTCGCGGGATAGGCTTGGACGGTTGTTTTGTCGGCGACGAGGTCCAAAGCGGCAATCATGCCGGTCTGGCGGATCGAGGCGACGTGCGGGTGGTCGCGTAAGGCGCCCAGGGCCTCCCCCATGATGGCGGCCAGCGCCCGGTTCGAGGCCATCCAGTCGCCTTGCGCAAAGATCTCGAGTGTGGCGAGGGCGGCCGCGCACGCCAAGGCGTTACCCGTATAACTGTGCGAATGCAAGAAGGCCTTGCCCGTGTTGTAGTCGGCAAAAAATGCCTCGTAGACTGTATCCGTCGTGAGGCACACCGAAAGGGGTAAGTAGCCCCCGGTGAGTCCCTTTCCCAGCAAGAGAAAATCCGGTCGGATGCCCGCCTGTTCGCAGGCGAACAATGTCCCTGTGCGCCCGAAGCCGACGGCGATCTCGTCGGCTATGAGGTGTACGCCGAACTCGTCGCACAGCGCCCGCAGGCCCTTGATATACGCAGGGTCGTGCATGCGCATCCCGCCCGCGCATTGCACAAGGGGTTCCACGATCACGGCGCACAGGGTCTGGTTGTGTCGCACCAGGATCTCTTTCATACCCGCCAGGGCGCGCGCGGCCTGGCGGGCGCAGTCCATGCCGGCCTCGTTTTGTCGACAGTCGGGCGATGGAGCGACATGGGTCTTGAAGAGCAGCGGCTCGTAGGGCGCTTTGTAAAGCCCAACGTCGCTCACCGACAGCGCGCCGACTGTTTCCCCATGGTAGGAGTGCGCAACAGTCACGAACTCGGTCCGCTGTGCTTGCCCTATGTTGCGCCAGTAATGGAGGCTCATCTTGAGGGCGATCTCGACGGCCGACGAACCGTTATCCCCAAAGAAGCATCGGCTAAGGCCCGGGGGCGCGAGTGCGATCAGCTTTTCGGAGAGCGTTATGGCGGGCTCATGCGTGAAGCCCGCGAGCAGGACGTGCTCAAGTTCGCTCAGTTGTCGCCGGATGGCTTCGTTGATGGCCGGATGCGCATGACCGAAGAGGTTCACCCACCAGGAGCTGATCGCGTCCAAGTAGCGTCGTCCCTCGAAGTCCTCGAGCCACACCCCATGGGCGCGGCGGATGGGAATCAAAGGGAGGGTCAGATGGTCGTGCATCTGGGTGCATGGGTGCCAGAGCACTTTCAGGTCACGCTCGACTAGGGGGCTATTGGGCATGGCGATGCTCGGTCTGATGTGGGCGCATGAGTCGGATACGCGACCGGGCCACGTTCCCTTGTGGCTCTGTCGGGGGCGTTCGGGCCTGTGGTCTCGTATCATAACGCGCGCACCACTTTGCACCAAACCTGCCCCGCAGTCCGTGGGGTTGGCCCTTAAGGCCGCGTTAACGATTACCAGCCCAAGCGCACCCCCCGTTCAGTGGCCGGTGCCAATCTCGCCGATATCATCGAGGCGCCGGCGCTTTTGGATCACGCGCCTAGCGCCGAAGTCGTCATTGCCGATAAAGGCTACGATGCCAGCGTGCCGGTCGAGCAGGTCGGGATGGCGGGGGCGAGGCCATCATCCCGCTCCGGTCGAACCGCAAAACACCCCGTGCGTAGGATACATATCGCTGCGAGGCCCGTAGTCTCGTCAACCAAGTTAACTGCTCCGCCCTAACAGGCCATGGACCATCCGGCCTGCAACGAGGACGGAGCTTGCATCCAGGCTCCACCGCAGTTCCGTATACCTTTTCAGGCGTTCGGCTTTGGCTTCGTCACCCGACGCTTCGGGGTGGCTGACAATCGCTCCGTCCTTATTCAGCCTTGCCGGGTGAGGAGCGTTCGCATACTGATGTTTCTGGCTGCCACCAAATCCGCATGGAGGGTATGACCGCAATGGGTGCAGGCGAACAGCAAGCCCTTGCCTGGGCGGTTTTCCGACCCGACATGCCCGCAACGGGTAACTCTGGCTCGTGGTGTCCGCATCCACCCAGATGGGGACACCGTCCGCGCGCCGCGCCTCGTCAGGCCCATGCCCTCATGCCCTCATGCCCTCATGCGCTCGCCGACGCCGTGGGCGGCGAACTGCCGCATGTTGAGATCGATTTTCGTGGTCAACCGGAGAAATTCGGTCATGCGCATCCGTAGCCCGCCTCTTTCTGGTGCCGGAATGCCAGGATATACACCGCATCGGCGGTCGGCTCGTGACGGTACAGGGCGGCATAGCCGGAATCCCCGAAGCTAATCACCAGCTCGCGCAACTCCGGCATTTCAGGGAACGGCCGGCCCATGTCCGGGGCTGTTTCCAGCAGCAGGAATTGCCGCTCGATGGCCTGGCCCGCCCGTCTCGCGACTTCCGGCGCCTTGGCGGCCAAGAACCGCCGGCATCGCTCCAAGCCTTCTGCCGCGCCTTCGGTGACGACTACTTGTGGCACTCGGGCGCCGTCTTTTCGTCTTCAGTGCCCCAGGTGTTCAACCAGGTACGTACTTCCTGGCCGGTCAGGTGCCGGCCGGTTTCCTGATAGGCCACCCAGGAGGCCAAGGCTTCCTGCCTGAAGCGCTCGCGGGCTTCCTCGCGCTCGACGTATTGCTGGATGGCTTCGCGCATGATCCAGTGGGGCGAGCGGCGGCGCTGGTTGGCGAGGTGCTGGATGCGGTCTTTCAGTGTGTTGTCGATCTTGAGAGTCGTTGCCATAGTTGGCCTCTTATCACGTAGTAATACCTAGCGATACTGTAGCTCTTCTGACCGTGTCCATCAACGATCCTTGGTCGACCAAGCCGGACACTGTCCGGCAATAGGTTCGTGTAATGGATGGTCAGGCATTTAAGGTAAGCGGGCGGGGTAGTGGACAAATGGCGAGCGATGGCGCGGATCGGCTATGCGCGGGTATTGACGGCGGAACAGGACACCGCCTTGCAGACGGTTAAGCATCTGAACTGCTGTAAGCTGCAGATGACGGAATATCTCGGGGCGAGTTCGCCCGAGCGGACGGCAGAGCGTGAGGGCTACCGCAATGGGGGGCGCTTCAGACCCGGGACACCCCGCTGGGCCCTGTGACCTTAGAGGTGCCCCAGACCCGGGATGGCCGCTTACGCCGCCGGGCCCCCTTCAAGCGGTACCAGCGCAGTGAGCAGGCCTTCATGCTGGTTCTTCATGGAGATGGTGGTGTAAGGGGTCTCTCCCCCATGGCCTTGCCCCCAAGCGAAGGTCACGGAGATCACTGGGGCTTCGCGCGTCCCTCTCGAAATCTACGGCACCGCTTCGACAAACCGCCGATTGTCGCACGCGGTGGTAGCGGGATCGTTCCGTTTGCCGGGCAACAGGCCTTGGATTCGCCCCTATCGCTCCATCGACCGCCCCACATTCGTGACTGAATGGGGAGTACGCCTGGGCTGGTAATCGTTAACGCCGCCTAGTATCCCCAGTAGATCTTCAGGATATGGTCCTCGCCGCGGTATTCGGCGGGTTTGGCTACCACGAACCGTTGTAGTCCGATCGTTTTGAAGAGCGATGCCGGGGCGTTCAGGAGCGCCCGCCGCATCAGTACGCGTTGGGCTGCTGACCAGCCGGGGCCTACGGACAGGGCTACGTTGGGGATCGGGGGTGTCGTGACCACGACCGCGAGATCCGCGCCTCGTTTCATGGCCCGCGCGACAAGTGGAGTCGGGATCATGGCCGCATCGACTTTGTGCGCGGCGAGCAGCCGAAATTCGGCGGCGGCATCGTGGGCCGCCACGATCACGGGGCGCCGGGTGGGGTGCGGAAACATGCGGTTCAAGAGCGCTGCACCCATGCTCGGTATGCCGAGCGAGGCCACGGGCAGGCCCACGAGCGCGGAGGGCCCAAGCACCATCTCCGAGCCACGCACCACCAGAGAATACGAGACGGTTCCCGGCTCCTTGACGAGCAGATGGTAGCCTAAATGCTGCAGCCGGTAGTCCGTGAAGTGCGCCGCGTCCAGCACGAAGGTGGGGCCCGGTCGCCGAGCCATATCCTGCCAATAGGCAAGGAAATTGGGGCTTGTGATAACGTGGCATGGCTGTCCAAGCAGTTGCCCCAGGTAGTGCGCGAGCGGCGCGAAGGCCTTATGCGTCGCCCGCTGTCCCAAGACGGGCTGTATGGACAGCGACAGTTGGGCCGCGTGGAGGCTTGAGACCAGGGGCAACGCCCATAGCGCCGATTGCAGCGCAACGCGTGTTCGCGTCACCATACATCCCCCGAGCTTGTGCTCTGAGACTTATGTCTCGCCCCAAGTATAGACAGCGGTTGATCAAGGTGTGCCATAATGCAGACCCCACGGTGTGCCAGAATGCGTGAGGCGGTATGGTCAGCACAGAAACTCCGGTTTGCGATTTCGGGCGGCCCGCCCCCGATTTTGCGCTTCCCGCCACTGACGGCCGGGTCCTGACGCTGGCCGACGTACGCGGCGAGCGTGGTCTGCTTGTCATGTTCATTTGTAATCACTGCCCCTATGTGAAGGCTATCCGTGACCGCCTCATCCGTGATGTGGCGGCTTTGCGCGCCGAGGGGATCGGCAGCTGCGCCATTATGTCCAACGACCCCAAGGACTATCCGGAAGATTCGTTCGCCCATATGCAGCGCATTGCGCAGGAATATCGTTTCCCGTTTCCGTACCTGTACGACGAGACGCAGGAGGTTGCGCGTCGTTTCGGGGCCGTATGCACGCCTGATTTCTTCGGCTATGGGGCCGACCTGACCCTTCAGTATCGCGGCCGTCTCGATGCGAGCCGCAAGGAGCCCGCGCCGGATGCCAGGCGTGATCTGTTCGAAGCCATGGTCCAGGTAGCGCGTACCGGCGTAGGCCCGCACGACCAGATCCCCAGTATCGGCTGCTCGATCAAATGGAAGGAGGCGTGACCGTTTGATGGGCGATCAGGGCCTCGATCCTTGCAGCTATGCCGGACTCGAGGTCCTGGAAGGTCTTGTTCGGACCGTCGCCCATCGCGAGATCATGCCGCGCTTCGGCGCGGGTGGGTCGCGACTCAAGGAAGACGGGAGTCTTGTCACTGCGGCCGATACTGCGGTCCAGGCGTGGCTTACTGAGGAACTCCGGATACGCTGGCCCAATTTCGGCATGGTGGGCGAGGAGATGTCGGAGGCTGAGCAGTATGCCGCGCTTCAGTCCCCGCATGGTGTCTGGTGTCTCGATCCGCTCGATGGGACAACGAATTTCGTCAATGGGCTGCCTTTTTTCGCCGTGTCCCTGGCCCTTTTGCAAGAAGGTGAGCCGGTCCTCGGTCTGATCTATGATCCGGTACGCGCGGAGTGCTTCAAGGCGCTGCGCGGCCAGGGCGCTTGGCTGAATGCCCAGCGTCTGCCCGAGCCCGGGCGCCCCCCCGCCCTGCGCCGCTGCCTGGCGTTCGTGGATTTCAAGCGGTTGAAGCCCCGGCTCGCGGGACGCCTCGGCGTGGATCCGCCCTACGGATCGCAGCGCAACTGTGGATCATGCGCACTCGACTGGTGCTGGCTGGCCGCCGGGCGCGTCCACCTCTATCTGCATGGAGGCCAGAAACTGTGGGATTACGCGGCCGGCAGCCTGATTCTGAGAGAGGTCGGTGGCATTGCGACGACTCTTGAGGGCCATCGCCTGTCTTATGGTGAGTTGAAGCCCGCCTCCGCAGTAGCGGCGCGGTCCGCTGATCTGTACGAGGCTTGGCGGGCCTGGATTAGCCATAACGCCTGAGGCCGCATGCGCGCGGCTATTGCCGAACAGGGGCAGGTGAGGGAAAATACGCGGCTCTTGACCGCGGTTGGGTTCGTTGCGCCCGGCCAGGTGACGGGAGATCGCGTCCCTTTGGTGGGAGATTGAACCGCCAAGGGGATTTTTCTTGCCAGTAGACCGAAAGTTTGGGCGCGATTAAAGGCATGTTTCATCATGGGTGGGGCGGACGGTAGGGCAGGATCTGCCTGGGCCGTCTAGCCTGATCGAGGAGCAGTGAGATGCAAAAGAGACCGATCCTGTTGGGGATCGTCGGTGATTCGGCGGCCGGAAAGACGACAATTACGAGCGGCATCGCGAAGGTTATCGGGCAGGACAGGTGCACGATCATCTGCACTGACGACTATCATAAGTATAACCGCGTACAGCGTGCCGAGAAGGGACTCACGGCCCTGCATCCGGATTGCAACTACATGGACATTATTGAGCAACACTTGCACCTGCTCAAGAACGGCCAGCCTATCCTTAAGCCCCATTATAACCACTCCACGGGTGATTTCGACCCACCGACCTACGTCGAGGCCAAGGATTTCATCATTGTCGAGGGCCTGCTCGGGTTCTCGACCAAGGCAATGCGAGACGCGTATGATGTCAAACTCTATCTCGCGCCGCCTGAGGAGCTACGTTTCCTTTGGAAGATGCGACGCGACACGCAAAAGCGCGGACACACGGCCGAGGCTGTCGCCAAGGAGATGAAGCTGCGTGAGCCGGATTCGGAGGCCTTCATCCGGCCTCAGCGGAAATGGGCGGACATGGTCATCTGTTTCTGGCCGCCCGAGACCGACAAAGAGGAGTCCGGTAGCCGCCTGAACGCGTCTCTGGTCCTACGCCCGACCTTGCCGCATCCGGATCTATCGGATGTCCTGGAGCAGGGCGGCAACGGCATCCACATGGAACTGGACCGCGATATGGGTTTGCCGGTCGACCGGCTCGAGATCGACGGCAGTATTTCGGACAAGAAGGCTAAATGCCTGGAGGATCTGTTGTGGCGCCATATTCCGGGCGAACACCACCACCTCCGGCACGATGGCATAGGCGACATCACCGGGACGACGGGGGAGAAGCTCCGGTCGCACCCGCTGGCGCTAACGCAGTTGCTGGTCGCCTACCACCTGTTGAAGGCCGCGTCTGGCCATTACCAGTAAAGATTACTGTTCTTTTCGAGGATCGATCATGTCTGTGAAACCCGAAAGCCGCTCGAGAGCGGAGGGTCAGTTCGACCCCCGTCGCCGCGAACTTGCTAATGCCGTGCGCGCGCTCAGCATGGATGCCGTGCAAAAAGCCAATTCCGGCCACCCGGGCGCGCCCATGGGTATGGCAGATATCGCCGAGGTGCTCTGGAACGATTACCTGAGGCACAACCCCGCCAATCCAATGTGGGCCGATCGTGACCGCTTCGTCTTGTCGAACGGTCACGGCTCCATGTTGCTCTACAGTCTGTTGCATCTCACGGGCTACGCCCTGCCGATGGATGAGCTGAAGCGCTTCCGCCAGATGGGATCCATGACCCCGGGGCATCCCGAGTATGGATACACGCCCGGCGTCGAGACCACAACGGGTCCCCTCGGTCAGGGCCTCGCCAATGCGGTGGGGATGGCAATCGCCGAACGGGCGCTTGCAGGCCAATTCAACAAGCCCGGGCATGACATCGTCGACCACCATACCTATGTTTTCATGGGTGACGGCTGCTTGATGGAAGGCATTTCCCACGAGGCCTGCTCACTCGCGGGGCACCTCGGTCTCGGAAAATTGATCGGATTCTATGACGACAACGGAATCTCGATCGACGGCGAGGTCCACGGCTGGTTCACCGACGACACTCCAAAGCGCTTCGAGGCCTACGGATGGCACGTGATCCCGCGGGTCGATGGCCATGACGCCACGGCCGTGAAGGCGGCGATAGAGGCTGCACGCAAAGTCACCGACAAGCCCTCGCTCATCTGCTGCCAGACCGTGATCGGCTTTGGGTCGCCGAACAAGGAGGGCAAGGAAGAGTCCCACGGGGCGGCCTTGGGCGAAAAGGAGGTTGCCGCGACCCGCGAGCGACTCGGCTGGACCCACGGGCCCTTTGAAATTCCTGAAGCCATCTATCGCGGATGGGATGCCAAGGATCGCGGCGCGAAGGCGGAGACTGAATGGCGGCAGCGCTTCGAGAAATACGCCAAGGCGCACCCCGACCTCGCCGCTGAATTCTCGCGGCGCATGCGAAGCGAACTGCCCAAGGACTTCGCCGCGCAGGCGGACGCCTTCATAGCTGAGACCAATGCCAAGGGCGCGAGTATCGCTTCGCGTAATGCCTCGCAGAACACATTGAACGCCTTGGGGCCGAAATTGCCCGAGATCATGGGCGGATCGGCCGATCTGGCGGGTTCGAACCTCACGATTTGGTCGGGGTGCCGAGGGGTCTCGGCGGAGAATCCCGGCGGCAACTACATCTATTATGGCGTGCGCGAATTCGGCATGTCGGCCATCATGAACGGTATCGCCTTGCACAAGGGCTTCGTCCCTTACGGCGCCACCTTCCTGATGTTCTCCGAGTACGCGCGCAACGCCTTGCGCATGGCGGCCCTCATGAAGCAACGGGTGATCTTCGTCTACACCCATGACTCTGTGGGTCTAGGTGAGGACGGCCCGACGCATCAGCCGGTGGAACAGCTGGCCACCTTGCGTCTGATCCCGAATATGTCGGTCTGGCGCCCGTCGGATGCGGTCGAATCCGCGGTGGCCTGGAAGGAGGCCATGTATCGGACCGATGGCCCAAGCTGCCTCGTGTTTTCGCGGCAGAAGTTGGTGCACCAGGCGCGCTCCGAGGGGACTCTGAAGCAGATCCGGCGCGGGGGCTATGTATTGGCCGATGCGCAGGGCGGTGCACTCGAGGCCTTGATCATCGCCACGGGGTCCGAGGTCGGCATCGCCATGGAAGCCTATAAGGCGCTTACCGAAAAGGGGCGGCGCGTGCGCCTCGTGTCCATGCCGAACGCCGAGGTGTTCGATGCCCAGGACGAGGCCTACCGCGAGTCCGTCCTGCCTAAGGCCGTCGCCAAGCGCGTGGCGGTCGAGGCTGGCGTCACGAGCTATTGGCGCAAGTATGTGGGGCTCGACGGGGCCGTGGTCGGGATCGACCGGTTCGGGGAGTCCGCGCCCGCCGAGGCCTTGTTCCAACATTTCGGCTTTACAGCGGCCCGCGTGACCGAGACCGTCTTGTCGCTTTTGAAATAGTTTTAGGAGGGTGGGGCCGCGGGGCTAAATGCCGCGTGCGCCCTGCGCCTTTTTCGATTTTCATTCTATGGGAGATGGTGGTATGGCAATCAGAGTCGCGATCAACGGCTATGGGCGTATCGGACGCAATGTCTTGCGGGCGCTTTATGAGTCGGGACGGAACAAGGAGATCGAGATCGTCGCGATCAACGATCTTGGAAACGCCGAGACCAATGCGCATCTCACGCAGTACGACACTGTCCACGGCCGCTTTCAGGGCAAGGTATCAGTCGATGGCGACTACATGATCGTCAACGGCGACAAGATTCGCGTGGTATCCAACCGCGATCCGGCGCAGCTTCCTTGGAAGGATCTCGGGATCGATGTCGTGCATGAATGCACGGGCTTTTTCACGACCAAGGAGAAGGCCTCCGCGCATCTGAAGGCCGGCGCGAAAAAGGTCATCATCTCGGCCCCCGGCGGCAAGGATGTGGACGCGACTATCGTCTATGGCGTGAACCACGGCGTACTGAAGGCCTCCGATACCGTAATTTCCAATGCGTCCTGCACCACGAACTGCCTGGCACCGCTTGTAAAGCCCCTGCACGAGAAGATCGGCATCAAGCACGGCCTCATGACGACTGTGCATTCTTACACGAACGACCAAGTCTTGACGGACGTCTATCATAGCGACCTGCGCCGGGCGCGCTCGGCGACGCAATCCATGATCCCGACCAAGACCGGCGCCGCGGCGGCGGTGGGCCTCGTCTTACCGGACCTGAACGGCAAGCTCGACGGCTTCGCGGTGCGTGTGCCGACCATCAATGTCTCGCTCGTCGATCTCACGTTCACGGCCGCGCGCAGCACGACCAAGGACGAGATCCACGCCATCATGAAGGCGGCCTCCGAGGGTGAGTTGAAGGGGATCCTGAACTACAACACCAAGCCGCTCGTGTCGATGGACTTCAACCACGATCCTGCTTCGTCGACCTACGAAGAGAGCCTTACGAAAGTCATGGAGGGGACTCTCGTCAAAGTCCTCGCGTGGTATGACAACGAGTGGGGTTTCTCTAACCGCATGCTGGACACGACTGTGGCCTTGATGAAGGCGCGCTAAAGGCGTCGAGGGACCAATATGACGATACGGAAGATGGTCGATCTCGACCTCGCCGGCAAGCGGGTCTTGATCCGAGAGGATTTGAACGTCCCGCTGAAGGACGGCGGGGTGGGCGACGATACGCGTATCCGCGCGAGTCTCCCGACGATTATGGAGGCCAGTCGCAAGGGTGGGCGGGTCATGCTGATGTCGCATCTGGGCCGTCCCGAGGAGGGTGTGCCCGATGACAAGTACTCGCTTGCGCCGGTGGCTCACCATCTGGGCAAACTCCTCGGTAAGCCCGTGCGGCTTGTTGCTGACTGGCTGAACGGTGTGCCCGGGATGAAGGACGGGGACGTGGTGCTCTGCGAAAACGTCCGCTTCAACAAGGGAGAGAAGAAGAACAACGACGATTTGGCACGCAAGATGGCGGCCCTCTGCGACGTGTTCGTCATGGATGCCTTCGGTACCGCGCATCGCGCCCAGGCCTCGACGCACGGGGTGGCGAAGTACGCGCCTATCGCCTGCGCCGGCCCCTTGCTGGCCGCGGAACTCGACGCCCTGGGGCGCGCCCTCCACAACCCCAAGCGGCCCATGGTCGCGATCGTGGGCGGCTCTAAAGTCTCGACCAAGCTCGTAGTTCTGGAGAGCCTGTCGAAGCGCGTCGACCAATTGATCGTGGGCGGGGGCATCGCCAACACCTTCATGGCGGCCGCGGGTCTGCCGATTGGCAAGTCGCTGTCCGAGCCGGATCTGATCGATACGGCCAAGCGTCTCATACACGAGACCAATGCCCGCGGGGCGTCGATCCCGATCCCGGTGGACGCGGTCTGCGGCAAGGAGTTTGCACCTGACGCCAAGGCGACCCTGAAGGACGCCAAGGACGTGGTGGCGGACGACATGATTTTTGATGTGGGCCCCAAGACCGTTGCGCTTTTCGCCGATACCTTGAGGAAGGCGGGCACCATAGTCTGGAACGGGCCCGTCGGCGTCTTCGAGTTCGATCAGTTCGGGGATGGAACCCGCGCCTTGGCTCAGGCCATAGCGGAGAGCGAGGCGTTTTCGATCGCCGGCGGCGGCGATACGCTGGCGGCGGTCGCCAAGTACGGGGTTGCCGACAAGATTAGTTATATATCGACGGGCGGCGGCGCTTTCCTCGAGTTCCTTGAGGGTAAGGCGCTGCCAGCCGTCGCGATACTAGAAGAGCGGGGCGCCGGATCTTGAGGCGACATCCTAGGCGTGACACGGTCTGCGACAGGCAGGGGAGCAAGGTAGCGGTGATGAAGGGCAAGCGTTTCGGGGCGGCGACGGCGAACAGCGTCGCCGCGTCTTGAGTCATGCAGCGCAGAACAAAGATCGTAGCAACACTTGGTCCTGCCACGGACGATCCCAAGGTCCTCGATAAACTGATCGAGGCCGGCGTGGATGTCGTGCGTCTCAATTTTTCACACGATCTTCCGGAGGTCCACAGGCGGCGCGTCGAGTTCGTCCGCGACCGGGCGCAGGCCCACGGGCGTCAGATTGGTGTCATCGCCGACATGCAGGGCCCGAAGATCCGCATCGGGCGTTTCAAAGGCAAGCGCGTGCAGCTCGAGGAAGGGCAGCGCTTCGTGATCGATGCGGACATGCCTTTGGACGCGGGCGATGTGACGCGTGTGGGACTCACCTACAAGGCGCTTCCCAAGGATGTCTCGCGGGGAGCTACGCTCCTTCTGGACGATGGACGTATCGTCCTCTGGGTTGATGAAGTGATTGGTGGCGAGATCGTCTGCCGCGTCGTGGTCGGAGGGGAGCTGTCCGACAACAAGGGCGTGAACCGTCAAGGCGGCGGTCTGTCGGCCCACGCGCTGACCGACAAGGATCGGGAGGACATCAAGTGGGCGGCGCAGATCCAGGCTGACTATGTCGCGATCTCTTTCCCGCGCAACGCCAAAGATATTGAAGAGGCTCGTGCGCTGCTGCGTGCCGCGGGCGGCACGGGCGGGATCGTCGCCAAGATCGAGCGCGCAGAGGCGGTTGAGGCGGTTGAGGAGATCATCCGCGTGTCGGATGCCGTCATGATCGCGCGCGGCGATCTCGGCGTTGAGATAGGCGATGCGGCCTTGCCGCCCGTTCAGAAGCGTATCATCCGCTTGGCGCGCAAGATGAATCGGGTGGTCATTACAGCCACCCAGATGATGGAATCGATGATCGAAAACGCGATTCCGACGCGTGCCGAGGTGTCCGACGTGGCCAACGCCGTCCTGGACGGAACCGACGCAGTCATGTTGTCGGCCGAAACCGCCACTGGCAAGCATCCGGTGGCCGCCGTCGCGGCTATGGACCGCGTCTGCCGGGAGGCCGAGAAGGAGGATGAGGCGGTGTTTTCCATGCACCGCATGTCCAGTCATTTCGAGCGGGTCGACGAGGCGATCGCGATGGCTGTTATGTACAGCGCGAATCACCTGCCGGTGCGGGCCATAGCGGCCCTCACCGAATCCGGGTCCACGCCTCTTTGGATGTCGCGCATCAGCTCGGCCGTGCCCATATACGCCTTGACGCCGCATGTGGAAACCCGTAGAAAGGTGACCCTCTATCGTGGCGTCTATCCCGTGGGATTTTCCCTGACGTCCGCGGATCCCGCGCGTATCATGGCGGAAGCCATAGACGAATTGCGTCGGCGTGGCGCGGTTCGGGACGGCGATCTCGTCATCCTGAGCATCGGCGAGCCGCTTGCGAAACCCGGCGGTACGAACACCCTGAAAATCGTGCGCGCTGGCGATTTCGGACCCATCGATTGAACTCGTTCCACTAGGAATCTTAAGGAGAAGACTATGTCCTTGGTATCTCTGCGCCAACTACTGGATCATGCGGCGGAGCACGGCTACGGTGTTCCCGCTTTCAACGTCAACAATATGGAGCAAATTCAGTCCATCATGCAGGCCGCATACGAGGTCGACAGCCCCGTGATCGTGCAGGCCTCGGCGGGGGCTCGCAGCTATGCCGGCGAGCCTTTCTTGCGCCACCTCATTCTGGCGGCGATCGAGCAATATCCGCACATTCCGATCGTGATGCATCAGGACCACGGGGCGAGCCCGGCCATCTGCCAGCGTTCCATACGCTCAGGCTTTAGCTCGGTCATGATGGATGGGTCGCTGAAGGATGACATGAAAACCCCCTCCAGCTATGAATACAACGTCGAAGTGACGAGCCGGGTCGTCGACATGGCGCACGCGGTGGGTGTGTCGGTGGAAGGCGAGCTCGGTTGCCTAGGGTCGCTCGAGTCCGGCATGGCCGGCGAGGAAGATGGTTCGGGGGCCGAGGGTAAGCTGTCGCACGACCAGCTGCTGACCGATCCCGAGCAGGCCGCGGATTTTGTAAAGAAGACCAAGGTGGACGCGCTCGCCATCGCCATCGGCACGAGCCACGGGGCGTATAAGTTCTCGCGGCCGCCGACAGGCGACATTCTCGCGATCGAGCGCGTAAAGGAAATCCACAAGCGGATCCCCGACACGCACCTGGTCATGCACGGCTCCTCGTCCGTCCCCCAGGAATGGCTGAAGATCATCCACGAGTTCGGTGGGGATATCGGAGAGACCTATGGCGTGCCAGTGAAGGAGATTCAAGAAGGCATTAAGCACGGCGTGCGCAAGGTCAATATCGACACCGATCTCCGGCTTGCCATAACGGGCGCGATCCGCCGGAATTTGGCGAAGAATCCCAAGAACTTTGATCCTCGGAAATTCATGAAGGATTCCGTTCAGGCGGGCAAGGACATCTGTAAGGCTCGTTATGAGGCGTTTGGCTCCGCCGGTCAGGCGTCCAAGATTCGCGTCGTCGATCTCGAAGATATGACCAAGCGCTACGCGAAGGGCGAGCTGAACCCGCGCGTGAATTAGGTCTCGGATAGATCCTGTGCGAGCAAGGCCTCGTCGGTCATGGGACCGGCGGGGCCTTTTCCTTGGGCGCGGAAGCGTCGCGTGGGCCGGGCAAAGGCCTCGGGCTTGCGCGCGCACGTGCGGTGCGTCGCAGGTAAGGGGCGGCCCTGTCGCGCGGACGCTCTTTCGTGGCATACTCAGCGACTCTCAGGTCAGCTGGGGAGGCGCCATGGCCTTCGATCCCAGGACACGCGTACCCATCCGGACCCTGCCTAAGACGATAGACGCGGCATGCTATAACCGGGTGTCTCTCGCGCTTACCCGTCTCGGCGAGCCCTTGGATGTGGAGATCGCGCCGTTGCGGATCGCCGTTCGCGTGGAGCGTAAGGTGTGGGCCGCATGGTCCCTCGTCAACGACATCCCGCTCATGGCGTGGGTCGACTTTCATGTGGGCGAGCGCGGGCTGCATGAGCCCGTTCCCTGCCAAGTGCGCCTCTATCATTTTCATGCTGGTCTTTTGATGGGGCACGCTCCCCAGCTGCTTGCCAATGTGCTCGATGAACGCTTGGGGCGACAGCGCCGTGGTCAGCCGCGGGCCGTCACGGCGCTCGTGAGGCGCTCGTGAGGCGCGAGGGCCAGAGTCTGCGCCGGGGGCGTGAGCGAACGATGGACGGAATAACGATAAGGAGAAGTGCGCATGTTAGAGGAAGGGCAGGTGGCTTACGGGTTCGATGTAGAAGTGGCGGGATCCTTTGAGGCGGTCCGCGGACGGGTCGTCGAGGCACTCAAGGGACAGGGCTTCGGCGTGCTCACGGAAATCGATGTGAGCGCCACCCTCAAGGCCAAGCTCGGCAAGGACATGCCGCGCTACAACATCCTTGGGGCCTGTAATCCCGTGCTTGCTGAAAAGGCCATCTCCGCGGAACCCGATATCGGACTTCTGCTGCCTTGCAACGTGGTCGTGAGCGAGACCCCCAAGGGCGCGATCAAGGTGGCTTTCATGGATCCGGTCTCGGTCTTGGCGCTTGTGAACAACGCCAGCGTTACCGAGGTCGGCTGGCAGGTGCGCGCGAAGCTCGAGGCCGTGCGCGATGCCCTGACGGCGACATCCCCTTGACCGCCACGGGTCCAGGCTAGGGCGCGCGGCCCTCGGCAGCTCTTGAAGCCGGGGGCGTGGAACGAGGAATCTCTTTCCATGAGGGAGGAGGCCCCGCTACAACCGCGTAAGCGGCTTAGCGGTGGGAGAGTTCATTTTTCGGTAGGTCACCCATCCGTCGCGCAAGCTCTCGCAGCAACGGAAATGGTGGTAAGGGGCCGGGTGGTGGCGTTTCGTGCGCCTGCGGGATAGGGCGGCGTCCACGCAAGATCATCTTGAGGCGCATCCCGCTTGGCGTAACTGGCGCAATCGATCCCTGAGACCACTCGTGGGTGCTGGCGCTACACTCGATTTTAAGAGCCCCATGTTGGAGCTTGTACCGGAGGGACCTCTTTAGGTTTAGGTCCTCGGTGCATGTTCGCGGATTGAACGCGCTGCCTCGGGGGTGCTAAGCGTTAAGTTCAGCAAGGCGGTGGCCAACTTCCTTGTCAGATGTCCTTCTGGGACTACGCCGCTTTGGCGCAACGTTCGCAAGGGCGAGATCAGGCCCCGGTGTTTGGGTGCCCGCTCAAGGTCGGAGAGGCGCGGCCAAAGAGGTCGTGGGCGTCCGTCGAGACAATCTCGCAGTCCACGAAATCCCCGGGCTGTGGATCACCTCCGGAGACATGGACCAGCCCGTCGATGTCGGGCGCTTCGGCGTACGTGCGTCCCACGGCGCCTTCCGCCGTCTTCTCGTCGATCAAGACCCGATAAGTCCGGCCGATCCGGGCCCGCAGGCGCTCTTCGCTCAGGCGCGCCTGGAGTGTCATGAGTCGTTCCAGACGCGCCTCCTTGATGGGCTCTGGCACCGGGTCCGCCAGTGCGTTGGCCGCCGCGCCCTCCACGGGCGAATAGGCGAAGGCCCCGAGCCGATCGATGCCAGCCTCTTCGACAAATGCAAGCAAGGTCTCGAATTCGGCATCGGTCTCGCCTGGGAAGCCCACGATAAAGGTGCTGCGCAGGACGAGATCCGGCCGTGCCGCTCGCCATGTCTTGACGCAGGCGCTTGGATGCGCGCGCCCCGCCGGTCTGCGCATCGCAGTCAGGACGCGCGGGTGGGCGTGTTGGAAGGGGACGTCGAGGTAGGGCAGGACGCCGTCGATCTCGAAGAGCGGAAGGACCTCTTCGACACTCTTGTAGGGATAGACGTAGTGCAGCCGGACCCAAACCCCGAGGCGGGCGAGTTCCGTAACAAGCCCCGGAAACGACATCTTGACCGGGCGACCGCCCACGAAAGCCATTTGGTGTTTTTGGTCGGACCCAAAAGCGCTCGTGTCCTGCGATACGATGAGCAGCTCCTTCACGCCGGCGCGCACGAGGCGTTCCGCCTCGCCCATGACGTCCCCGAGCGGGCGGCTCACGAGGCGGCCGCGCAGCGAGGGAATGATGCAGAACCTGCAGCTGTGGTTGCAGCCCTCGGAGATTTTGAGGTAGGCATAGTGCCGGGGCGTGAGTTTGATGCCTTGGGGCGGGACCAGATCCAGAAAGGGGTCGTGGGGCTTGGGGAGGTGGGTGTGCACGGCCGCCATCACGGCCGCGTCGTCGTGCGGTCCGGTCACCGCCAACACCTCCGGGTAGTGTGCCCGGATGACATCCGCCTTCGCGCCCAGACAGCCCGTCACGATCACGCGGCCGTTATCCTTCATCGCCTCGCCTATGGCGTCGAGCGACTCTTCAACGGCTGCGTCTATGAAGCCGCAGGTATTGATGATCACGAGATCGGCGTCCTGGTAGGAGGCCGCCGTATCGTAGCCCTCGCTGCGCAGTCTGGTCAGGATCTGTTCGGAGTCGACTAGCGCCTTGGGGCAGCCTAGGCTCACAAAGCCGACCTGAGGGTTCGTGGGTGACGGACGTGGCATCGAAGAGTCCCGAGAAAAAACGAATTACGCTAACAGAACCGGGACCTGTTCAGTTGGCCCCGACCAGGGCCACGAAGATGGTGACAAGTCCGAGCGCCATGTTGATCGCCACCAGTTGCCGGATCTGCGCGAGTGCGTGGCCGGCCTTGACGAAGTCACCGCTCTCGACGCCACGGCGCAGACGCCGGTAGGGGGCGAAAAAGACATGGAGGTAGAGCAGGACCATGAGGATCCCGAGCCCCTGCATGACATTGACGTACACGGGTAGGGCCGCCATGGCCCCGAAACGCATGATCGCCACTGCGTAACCGGTCAGGGGCACTATGAGGACAGCGCCCCACACCCACGGGAAAAAGCCCCCGAAGGTGCGTGCCCACAGGGAGAGCCGCTGCTGGGTTTCGAGGGGTTGGGCGGCGGGCCGCAAGATCATGTATGCGAAGAACATGCCTCCGACCCAGATAACGGCGAGCAGCCCGTGGAGCGCAATCAGGTAGGACATAATAAGAGATCGCCTCAGGTTAAACCCCCCTCTCATACGCAAGTCGGCGGTCTCTGTCAATTGGCGCTGTGTCCTGGCCGCTGTTCATGAGGGGCGAGCGGCCGGGGTATCCGCGCGCCCGCCCGCGCTTAATAGATGCCGGGCGCGTGGCCTAGGCGCGCTGTCATCGCGTGTTCCGGCTCCCCTACCGCGTGGCCCTTGTCACCATGCTGTCATGATTGCGCCAAACGCAGGTCATATGCAGGCCTCACCCTAGGCGCTCTACGGAGGACTCACGATGACCATTCACTACCTGATTCACCTCGCGAACTACTCGGACGGCGTGCTCTATCTCATGGTCGTCATCCTGACGGTCGCCTTGGCTGTCATCATCGATCGTTCGTGGTATCTGCGGCGCACTCTGCTCGAAGGCAATGGGCTCGTCGAGAAGTTCGGGGCCTGCAAAGAGACGACCCGTGCTCAACTGTCGGCCCTCGCCGCCCAGGCCCCGGGCCTTCCGGAGTCGGTTCTCCTGGATATCGCGGCCCGTCACTGGGGGGTGACGAATGGGACCCAGTTGGCGAATCGTCTGGACGAGGCCACATTGCGTCTGGCCCCGGCCCTGGACAAGCGGCTCTGGATGCTTGATACCATTGTGACTCTGGCCCCGCTGCTTGGACTTTTCGGGACCATCGTCGGGATGTTCCATGCGTTCTCGGTACTGTCGCAGCCCGGCCATCCGCCGGCCGCCGTGACCGGCGGCATCGCCGATGCCTTGGTCGCCACGGCGTCCGGCTTATTCGTGGCTATGACCGGCCTGCTCGCCTTCAATGGCCTGAACAACAAGGTCCGTGTCGTCTTGCATCAGCTCGATATCGTAAAGACCATGCTCTTGAACCGCATGGATGGCGCGCCGGTTCTGATCGTGACGGATGATGGGTCGGTCGCGGGCCGCGGGGCGCCACGTTCAGCGATGGCGAAATCGTCATGAAGATGAGTTATTTCGAGACCAAGAAGGGACGGATCGAGCTCATCCCCATGATCGACGTTATGTTCTTCTTATTGATCTTTTTTATGATCCTGACGTTGCGCATGATTCCGGACCAGGGATTGGGGCTCGCCTTGCCGCAGGCGAGCCGTGCGAAGATGCTGCCCAGGCCGCAGGTCTTGATCAGCTTGACGGCCAATGGCGCTATTCATGTCCAAGGGCATGTGGTGCCTCGCACGGCGCTTGCGCAACTGCTAGCCCGGCAGGCAGGCGGCCGGCGTCCTGATGTCACCATAGCCGCATCTAAGGCCCTGCCCTTTCAGGACTTCGTCGCGGTCATGAATATCGCTCGCAAGGCCGGTGTGGCGAATATAGGCATAGCCGCGCACAGGTCTTGAGGGTCCGAGGACGATTTATGAACGCTTCCCTGCTGTCGCCTGCCCGGGCGGACGCCCCGGCCCGGTCTTCCTTTGGGCGCGCCGCACTGGCGGCGATCGCCCTCGAAGGCCTGCTACTGGGCGCATGGCTGGTCGTGTGGCCGGCGCACCCCCCTAAGACCTTGGGGCTGCATCGCAAGCCCATGGCCGTGCATTTCGTGACCTTGCCGACACCGCCGCGGGTCGTGCCGAAACCCCCGCCGCCGCAGGTGGTGCCCAAGCCGCGGCCGGTCGTGCACCAAAAGCCCCATCCCGTACCTAAGCCCAAGCCGCGGCCGCCGGTCGTGCATCGGCGTCCGGTTCCCTTGGCTGTGCCGGTCAAGAAGCAGCTACCTCCCCCCAAACCCGCGCGCCGTGTACCGACACCTTTGCCGCCGCCCGCACCGGCGCCCGCCACGGCGGCGCAGGCTGTGGATCGCTATGCGGTCATATTGCGGACGCGCATACAGAGGGGCCTTGTCGTGCCTCCTCGGGTCACGGCGCTCGGCTTGTCGGGCAAGGCGCTCGTGGCCTTTGAGTTGACCCCGGGTGGTCGCTTGTTATGGGTGCGGATCGTGCGCTCAAGCGGCATAGGTCTTGTGGATCGCGCGGCCTTGGCTGCGGTTCGCAGCCGTAGCTATCCGCCCTTCACAAAGAACATGCCCCACCATGCGACGGTGTTCCGCGTGCGGGTGGGCTTGAACGACCGGCATCACGGCGGCTTTTAACGCTTAAGGCGGTGGGCACAGCGCCTGTGCTGCCGCGCGGTCCAGCCAGAACTCGACGGGCGCCTGCGCGAGGAGACGAGCGAGCGGGGTCTCGGCGTGCGGGGCGAGACTTGCCCGCAAGGCGTCCACTTTGTGGGTCCCCTCGGCCAATAGGATGCGCCGGCGCGCGGCCACGAGGGCCGGCAAGGTCAGGGTGATGCGAGCCTGGCGCTCCGGCGTCGCCTCCACCGCTTGCGCGAGTCTTGTCGTAATAAGCGGGGCGCCTGGGAACAGCGAGGCGATGTGGCCGTCGGCCCCTACACCCAGAAAGACGATGTCGAGATCGCGACCTGCGCCCGCTGCCCGCTGGAGGATATCCTCGTAAGCGCAGGCGGCTGCTTGCGCGCCGAGCTCGCCTGGGATGCGATGGATGAGGGCGCCGGGTGGGGCCTGAGAGAGCCACGGCAGGTAGGCGAGACGGTAATTGCTGGCACTGTCCTGCGGGCCTACCGCACGTTCGTCGCTGAAGAAGATTTCGAGGGCTTGCCAGGGCAGTGTGGTGGCGCGCCGCCCGAGCTCTTCATAGAGGCGGCGCGGGGTGGACCCCCCCGAGAGCGCGATCCGCAAGGGGCGCGCATGGGCCCAGGCGGCCTGGGCTTCGACGATGAGGCGGTCGGCAAGCGCTTGGGCCAGGCGATCGGCGTCATCGGCGACGGTGAAGATCATGACGACGGCACCGGAGGATCCAGGGGATGCCACGCCCGGCCGTCGGCGCGTATGAGCGCATCGGCGCCTTTGGGCCCATCGCTGCCCGAGGCGTAATTAGGGAAGTCCGTGGCTGGGTGTTCAGCCCAGACGTTCAAGATGGGTGTCACGAAGCGCCATGCCTCTTCCACTGAGTCGCGTCGAGCGAAGAGTGCCGCATAGCCGCGCATGGCATCGGTCAGAAGCCGTTCGTAGGCGAGCGGCATCTCGCCGTCGTAACGGTTCCCATAGGCAAAGCGCATGCGCGCGTAATCTACATGGGCCTCGTTGCCCGGGGCCTTGATGCCAAAGCCGAGACTGAT
>JAJYHM010000011.1:7691-38280 GCA_021784755.1 Pseudomonadota bacterium | reverse complement strand
TGGATTCGAACCACTGACCTTTGGAATCGGAAGGCAAAATAACTGTGCGTATATTACGCGGACTATTTTGTAGATATTTGGCGCCATGCGGCGCCACCCACAACTCTTCTTTTCTATTCAGTACGTTAAGATCGCCCGCTTTGTGACATTTTACGCCGACGCACGCCATCTACCCTTACTATCCGGCGCCCCGCTGTAACAGCCCGGGCCATTCTTATCGCAGGAAAAAGTGAGCGCTGCACAACGGGTCCCGCGTGTCATTCGGTCGCCCAAGGGAGTTTCTGGTTCCGATGCCTGATAAACTGGCGGGGGTGCACGGAGCTTTTTCTTTGTACCCACGCTGTCCAAAGATGTGCGGTTGCCCAAAAGCCAAGCGGAGGATCCCAGCGAGGTTTGGCGCGTGCGTCCGCGCAGCACTTCCCCACCTTGGCCCCGAGGGCGGTGGCATGATGGGCGCGCTGGGGGCAGTGGGTCGGCCAATGGCGACGCGGGTGTTTTGAGCCATTCGGTTCGCAGCGCAGGAAAGGCCGGACATAGAGGCAGATAGGAGACGTGAATGAGGGTTACGTACACGTACTTTCACTGTTGCGATAAAAGGTGAGCCGGTCGGCGGTCTACCCGAACTGGTCGCAGGGCGCGATGCTTGGCAAATGACGTAAAGTGAACCACTTGAATATACCCATATTGAGTATTAATATGCCTAATATGGGTATGAAAGCGAAAATCGGGACTCCTAAGACCCAGAAGCAGACCAGTTTAGCCGATGCGCTGTTTTCGGCCATCCAGCAGCGAGTACTGGCCTATTTGTTCGGCCAACCGGAGCGCAGTTTTTTTGCCACCGAGCTGATCAAGCTCGTCGCCGGGGGGTCTGGTGCGGTGCAGCGCGAGCTGGCGCGGCTTGCGCAAAGCGGGCTCGTGACGGTTACGCGCATGGGCACACAGAAACATTATCAGGCCAACCCGAAGTCACCGATTTTTGCCGAACTCTGCGCCATCACACAGAAGACGGTGGGGCTCGCCTTGCCGTTACGCGAAGCGTTGGCACCATTGGCGAGCCGCATCACGGCGGCCTTTGTGTTCGGCTCAGTGGCCAAGCGTCGCGACACGGCGGCCAGCGATATTGATGTGCTTGTACTTTCCGACACCGTGGATTACGCGGACATATTCGCCGCGCTCCAATCTGTGGAAGCGAAGCTCGGGCGCACCATCAATCCCACGGTTTATAAACCGACCGACTGGCGCAGGAAGCGCACCAGCGGCAATGCCTTCGTGGTGAAGGTGGGAGCCCAACCCAAGCTGTTCCTTATCGGCGCGGAGGAAGACCTTGGTTGAGAAATCCAAAGAACTTGCGAATCTCGCCCGTATCGGCAAGCTGGCGATCGAGCCGGGTACTTGTGGAGAGATCAAGGGCCTGCTGACTTCCGGGACAGAGCGACTGGCCGATGCCCGTAATGAAAGCTTGGCATTGTCCAGCCGGTTTGATCTGGCGTACAACGCGGCACACGCGTTTTCGCTGGCAGCGTTGCGTTGGCATGGCTATCGCTCGGACAGCCGCTATCTGGTGTTCCAGGCGGTACCCCATACTCTGGGATTGCCCGCAGCCACATGGCGGGTGCTGGCCAAGGCGCACGAAGTGCGTAATATCGCGGAGTACGAAGGTCATTTCGACGCCGACATGACGCTACTGGGAAATCTCATTGAGGCCGCCGAAAGAGTTCGAATATCAGTTGCAACACTACCGTCGTTGCCAGAAGACTGACAGGCATCGCGCGTACTCATAGCAAGGACAGAATCTACAAGATTATTCCGCCATTCTCCAAAGGTATCGAGGGCTCCGCGCCCGGCAACTTATCCCGCTTGGAGATGCCGATGGGCCGAGGATCCTTGTCAAACCGGCGTGGTCCGGGAACAGTTCGATGCCGAGACGGTAGCCCGCCCGGTAGCGGATGGAACCGGACCCACGCCCTCTGGCGGTACTCAACCGCCGCCGATCCCTCAACCGGGAGAGACGCTCACCCCCTCCGAGCCGGCGAGAGCGACGCGAACCGCATAGCGGATGAGATCATAGCCACCTCGCGGGTCTGGTCGGCGCCAACGTCAAGGTGACACTAGAGATCGCAGCGGAAATCCCGAGGGCGCGCCTGACGCCATGGTGCGCACCGTCACCGAGAACAGCCGGACCTTGACGTTTACGAGCCAAGGGTTCGAGAAAGAGTAAGAGTCCATAGGGTGCCGCGGCTAGCGCTCATTTAAGGGCATCTGCTGGCAGGGGTCTTGGGAGAGCCCTGGGTACCCGATAGGCACCGTGTGGGCACACGTCGTAATCCGGGCCTATTGGCGGTTTCCGGCCACCGCTCAGGGGCGTTGGCCTTAAAACCAAAAGGCTGTGAGCGTTGGCAAATGAGGCCCACTGTGAGCGGCGGGCCAATGGACAAGAAACGGATGGCATTTCAATGGGTTGGTGCGCCCTAGTGGATTCGAACCACTGACCTTTGGAATCGGAATCCAACGCTCTATCCAACTGAGCTAAGGGCGCAGGGCGCTTAGGATAGCGCGAAGCGCGCGTACGGTCCATGCCGAGGCGTGGCCGTCTCCAGCAGGCTGATGACCCCTAGGGGATGACCGGGGGTTTTTCTGGGCTCGCAGCAGTCGGACCGCTCCTCGCCTCAAGCTCCGCAACTTGGCGTTCGAGGCGCTCGACCATGTCGCGGGTCCGCTGCAGGACCGCCTGTTGCACCTCGAACTCCTCGCGCGTCACGAGCCGCAGTTTCTGGAAGGTGCTATCCAGGACTGCGCGTACGTTTTTTTCCACGTCCTGTCCGAACTCCGGGGGGACGGCGGCGCGGGCCGTCGAAGCGATTTGATCAAGGATTCGTGTCAGCATGAGCCCAGTATAAGCCTTTCCGGGCCTCACGCGAAGGGGTTGAAAGCCGGAAGGGCTGGCGGGCGGGCTCGGCTGCTATATAATGCGCTCGTGCGTACCTTGACCCACCTCGGATCTGTTCTGGCCTTGACCGCCATGTTTGCGCTCCCCGCCTATGGGGAGGGCGTGAGCGGCCAAGTCTCGCTTTTGAGTAATTACGTCTGGCGCGGTATCTCCGAATCGAACGGCAATCCCGCGCTTCAGGGATCGGTGACGGCTGTTGGGCCCGTCGGCCTCTACGCCCAAGGGTTCATCTCGAGTCTCGATTATCAGGGCGCCCACGAGCGGGCGGATTTTACGGGGGGCATCCGAGATATGACCCCGGTGGGGCTCGGGTTCAACGTGGGCGCCACCGCCTACCGCTTTGACGTGAGTCCCCTGAATTTCGAGGAGACCTTTCTCAGATTGCGGTTCGGGCCATTGCTGGGCGGCGTTTATCACGATTGGCAGCATGGGAACACCTACCTCGAGGCGGGCTACAAGGTCGGTCTCGGAAGCGGAATCCACCTTCTCCTCCATGCCGGGCACACGAGTGGTCGCACGGTCGCGTCCTATGACGACTACGGGCTTGGCGTGACCAAGTCTTGGGGTGGTTTCACGGCCGGCGTCTTTGTGACTGCCATCGACCATCACGTCCTTTCAGGCATGCATAACGCGACGGTGGCCTTGGCGCTGACGCAGGCGTGGTAACGGAGGCTCGTTGAGGCGCGCCGCAGCCGCTCACGATCTTGCGGCCGTGGTGTCGAATGTCTTGCCGTTGATATTCTCGAACACGATGGTATAGCGCCCGCGACTGATAGGCACGGTCGTGGCCGGCGTTAGCGTGATCCACGCCTTGGCGCCCATCTTGGCCTTGAGACCGAAGAGGCCGGGCTTGAACTTGTTGTAGTGGTAGATGTTCTTGATATGTCCTTTGGCCGCCTTCTCGAGGGCTTTACCCTTCCAGCTCTCCACGACGCCGTTTTGCCCTTTGACGATCACCGCGACGATGTGCGAGGGGACAGCCGGCGTGCCGCCATCCAAGTAAGCAAACACCGTCACGCTACCGTCTTTGTGTAACGTTGCCTGGCTCAGGCTTATGTGATGTTTGCCGGCGCTCACGGGCCCGCCGTGGAATTTTGAGTAGATAGAGCCCCGGTAGTAGTTGTAGGAGACCAGGGTAAAGATCGCAGCGACGATGGCGAGGCCCTTGCCCCAGCCTTCGGTCTCGCGGGCCGTGAAGGGGGCGCTGCCAAACCAGCGGAACCAACCGGCGTCCGCGAGACGGGGATGGCGGCGCATAAGCCAACTGTCGATGGCCCAGATGCCGCTGCCCGCCACGAAGATGGTGCAGCCCATGGCGAAGGTCGAAGTGGCCATGGTCCACTCGTCTATGCAGGTGGCCCCTTGCCACCCGAAGACCAGCATGAGGGATACGCTCAAGGCCATACTGAGGCCAGCGCAGGCGCGCGTAAGGACGCCGAGAATGAGCCCGAGACCGCTTACAAGTTCGGCCGCGCTCACGAGCACAAGGAGCCAGTAGACGAGCGCAGGGTGTTGGAGGATATGGCTTAGGACGTGGCTCAGGCCAAATACCGCCCCTGGCATGCCGCCCTGGAGCTTGTTGGCCATCCAGCTGTGAGCGTGCGGGTCGAGCTTCGCGGGGGCGTAAATGAAGCGGCGTGTTCCTCCGCCCCAATAAATCCAGCCCAGAATGAGGCGTACCGCAAGCACGGCCGCACCCGTCATCCGGAATACTGTCGGCTGGTCGTAGGTCTGTTCCCGTGTGTATCGGCCCATGGCTTCCTTTAGGCTCCTGATCATCCATCCCTGTTTTTGTCACGGTGCTTACGCAAGTCGCGCAAACGCCTCCTGCAGTAAACATCGGCGCCCGCCCATCAGCAAGAGACCACGGGGTCCGCAATGGTGCTGACCACGAAATGGCAGTCTGGGTTCCCGGGTGCCGTCCGTATCCGTCCGCGCCCGGCTCCCGTCAGCCGCCGGGGCATGGCCCTCAGGCGCTCTGCGCCACCTCGTCTTTTTGGCCGCTTTGCGCATACCAGGCGTCGCGGGTCATGGGCAGGCCCTCGAGCGAGCGAGCGAGTTGGATGTGGAAGACCACGAGATCGCCCACCGCGAACGCCGCCTCGCAGGCCGCGAGATAGAACTCCCACATGCGCGCGAAGCGTTCGTCCAGGCGCCGCACGATCTCGTCTCTCTGGCCCTGGAAGCGTCTCTGCCATTCGCGCAGCGTGTACTGATAGTGGAATTTCAGGACTTCGAGGTCGGCGACCTTGAGGCCGGCCTTTTCGATCGGCGGGAGGACCTCTGAGAGGGCCGGATTGTAGCCCCCTGGGAAGATATAGCGACGGATCCAGGGGTTGGTCTGGCCGGGAGGGCCGCTGCGGCCAATGTGGTGGAGCAGGGCAAGACCGGCGGGGGCTAGCCGCTCCCGGATTTTGGCGAAGAAGGTCTCGAAGTGAGGGATGCCTACGTGCTCAAACATTCCCACGCTTACCACGCGATCATAGAGACCGCGATGCTCACGGTAATCTTCCAGCCGGAATTGCACGCGGTCTGAAAGGTTCGCCTCGTGCGCGCGGGTGGTGGCAACGCGCAGCTGTTCCTTGGAGAGCGTGATACCTGTTATCTCGACATCGGCCATGCGGGCGAGATGGAGCGCAAGTCCTCCCCAGCCGCAGCCGACATCCAGTATACGCATCCCGGGTTTCAGCTCGAGCTTGTGCCGTATGAGTTCGCACTTCGCGACCTGGGCTTCCTCAAGACTCATGTCCGGCCGGCTGAAGTAGCCACAGGAATAGTGCATTTCGCGATCGAGGAACAGCCGGAACAGGGACTCGTCCAAGTCATAATGGTGGGCGACATGGCGGCGGCTCGCGCCAAGCCCGTTGCCCTGATCGAGATAGCGTCTCAGGTTCGAGAGGAGCGAGGAGGGGGGTTCATCCGGGAGGTTGCGGAGGAAGACTTCGATCAGTGCGGCGAGCCCTTTGGGCGCGTTCCACCTTCCTTCCATATAAGTCTCGCCCAGCTCGAGCCAGGGATTGCGGATGAGGCGACGGATGGTC
The DNA here is from genome assembly GCA_021784755.1 of Pseudomonadota bacterium. GTDB lineage: Bacteria > Pseudomonadota > Gammaproteobacteria > Acidiferrobacterales > Acidiferrobacteraceae > Acidiferrobacter. The sequence continues at coordinate 32,292 of JAJYHM010000011.1, read as the reverse complement.
GAGCGGTCCTTGATGATCCATTCGGCGTCCGGCGAGCCTTCACCGTAGCGCCCCACGACCCCTGTCGGGTAGCGCACTGTCAGGCGGCCGGTCCTGATGGTGTCGGCCAAGATGTTCTCCAGCATAAGCGTCCTCCGGTAGCGACGTTGCGTGCATGGCCCCATAACCCCCCGGGGCCCCCGTCCTTGTCATGTCTGCTTCAGGGATTCTAGCACCGAGTGGCCTTGGGGTCGCTACGACCCCTCAGTCCGCACGTGGGACAGGCTACCCCTCTGGGCCCGTGCCGCTCGGGCCCCGCGCCTATGAGCGGGGCGCAAGCATCGCCGATTCAGGATGGGTTTGCTTCCGTGTTACGATGAATTCTGATGTCCAGGCCGATCAGACTCTTACGGGCGCGGCCGCGCGGGAGACGGCAGATGTCGCATGAATGACGCGGGCGTGCGCAAGGCGGCTTTTGACTGGCTCGCCAACGAGGCGCGGTGGCGTGACGATGTCTTGCCGCGCGAGGTCTTGGCGCAGGGGTTTCGGTATGGGGGTCAGCGCGTCCCCTTGGTCGGGCCGCAAGGGATTTTCAAGCCCAGACTCCTCGATTTGCCCCTTTCGATCACGACCATACCGAACGGCCCTTACGACGACGGTTTTTCAGAGGACGGACGGCTCTCGTATCGCTATCGTGGAAACGACCCGAGGCATGGCGACAACATCGGATTGCGCACCGCCATGCATCAGCGCATACCGCTCATCTATTTTCATCGTCTCGTTCCGGGCAAATATCTCGCGGCGTGGCCTGTGTTTATCGTCGACGACGACCCGTCCCGCCATACCTTCACCGTGGAAGTCGACGATGCGCACTTGGCAAACTGGTCTGGGGAATCGCAAGGGGCGGTCATAAGCGACGGTGTGGCGCAGGCACGCCGATCCTATATAACGACTACAGTTCGGCAACGTATCCATCAGCGCGCATTTCGCGAGCGCGTGTTACGCGCGTACCGTGAACAGTGCGCCTTCTGCAGGTTACGGTATGAGGAGCTATTGGATGCCGCGCATATCATCCCCGACGGTGAGCCCGACGGTGAGCCTGTGGTCACGAATGGGTTGGCGCTCTGTAAACTGCATCATGCCGCTTTTGATCGGCATTTTCTGGCGATTCGTCCGGATTACGTCATCGAGGTGCGCCGCGACATTCTCCTAGAGGAGGATGGTCCCATGCTGTTGCATGGCCTCAAAGGCATGCACGAGACGCGGATCACGGTGCCGAGGCCCACGCGCGATCATCCGAATCGGGAATTTCTCGAGCGACGCTACGAGCAGTTTAGAGCACTTGAGATATCGATGCGGGGATGACCCCTGTTTGGATCACCACTTCAGGCGTAGGGTCTGGGCGATTTCATCTGTGCGCGCGGGGTCGACACCCGCCTCGCGGGCCACGTCCGGCCAGGTGGCGACGGCGTCGACGACCTCCTCCAGGATATGGTCCGGTCGCGCGATACCAAGCGAGGTGCCCACGGTCCGGAGGTCCGCGCGCGTGAAGTGATCGCGCTTCCCGTTGATCGTCATTTGGTGCTGATGAGTCCAGCGGCCCGCGGGGTTGTGGGCATAAATGAGGTCGAACGCGGGTGCCAGGCGCCACTTCCCATCGGGTCCCATCAGGAAGCCGATGTTCTTGGTGTGGTCGTCTTGGTTGCGGGCGACCACATTGAAGATCATGCGTCGGTACAGTTGGATCGCGTCCGCCTTCGGCAGGCGCAGCTGGCGCATGACGTCGAAGGCCTGTTCATAGCCGTAGGCGCCGGCGGCGTTGTAATCGTAATGGGCAATGCCGCATAGGGACTGCATGTGCAGCTTCTCGTGCCCCACACGGTCGAATCGCTTCGTCAGGAAGTGGGCGCGGCCGTTTTCGTCGAGCAGCCGGCATTCGCTCATCGTGATTCCCGCCGCGTGCGCCATGCGCGAGTAAGCATACTCGATGCGCCCGTATCCCTGTGTGCCACCGAGTTCGAGATCCATGACGCCATCGAATTTGAGCAGCCAATAGTCGTAGCCCGGGGGCACCGGGCCCTGGCCCGAGAGCACGTGGCCTTGGTCGTCGAGTGCGATCACGGCCTTGGCGCGGGCACCGCCGGCCGAGGTGCCGACCCGCAGGATGTCGCGCAGAGCCTCTTCGTCCGGACCACTTCCGCCGCCAAGACGAGTATCGAGGCGTCCACGCTCGGTCGTAATCACGCGAGCGAGTTCCACGAGTTCCGCGATCTCGACGGGGACGGCGCGTCCGAGCTGCCGATTCATGGCCGGCTCGAACTCGAGAGCGCCCATGCCGCGCTCACCCGTATAGCACAGCCGTTCGACGGGATTGAAGTCGCTCGCCGCGCGCCCCTGGCGCGCGAGCCAGGTGTCGATCAACGCATTCCCAAACTTGTCGGGCAGGGCGTCCGCCAAGAGTCCTGGCAGCCCCATGAACGTGTCGCGCGCTAAGCTGGGGAAGCTAAAGACCTGACCCGACGCTTGGGCCAAGGGCATCGTAAGGGGCGCGATGTCACGCCCCGATCTCAGGAACGCGGGCTCGAATTCAAATGCTGCCAGGGCCCGATCCGCAAGCCAGGCGACGGCGCCTATGGGTTCGCCCCAGAGGCGCACAAGGGCGGCCGTTACCACTCCTACCATGGGGGGTCCTTATCAGTCGGGTGTGCGCTCGCCTTCCCCGAGGCGCGTCGGCGCATGCGGCCTTGCCGGCGGACCAACTCCAGGGGGCTTGGGGGCGGTTCCGGAAGGAAACTGTCCAAGCCGTCGAGCGCGTCCAATTCGCGCAAAAGGGTGATGAGGCTGCCGAGCTTGCCGCGCCCGGCCTCAAGCGCCTTCACGGTGCCTACGCTGATCGCGGTGCTTTTGGCGAGATCTTCCTGGGTGCGGTTTTGGCGCAGTCGCAAGGCCCGCAGCCGTGCGCCCACGCGGCGCGCGACCTCTTGGTCGGAAAGGACGCGATAATCGGCGTTTGCCATGGACGATGCCCCATTCTTAGGGAATCATGGTAGCGCGATCCTAGGGGTACGGCAAGAGCCATAAATATATCTGTTCAGGTGAGTTAACCGTTATAACGGTCATATACATGACTCTTGTTGAGATATGCCCAGGACAGGCCATGATGCGCGGTCCTATCCTATGGGTATGGGTATGGGTATGGGTTGCCCCCCACGGCCCTTGGTGGCCTTGAGGGAGCGAGGCACTGTTTATGCTGTCCCTGTCGGCGCCGGCGCCGTGGGGGTATAGGGGGCGTTATTGCGGGGCCTCGGGCACCAAAGCCCATCCGCCCCCATTGACTCCGGACGCGGTCGAGGTTAGCCTCCCCCCGGCCGCCGCCATGAGCGCGCCGTCGGCCCCGTTTTGCCCTCCAACCCGTTATTCGCTATGGGCGCTTGCCCCGGAGAGTCGATTTTGAGCCTTGCACACATCCTTGGTTTCCCCCGTCTCGGCCCCGATCGGGAGTTTAAGAAGGCCCTTGAGGCCTACTGGAAAGGGAGTCTCACCCAGGAGGCCCTCCGCGACGTCGGGAAGGACCTGCGCATGCGTGCCTGGAGCGCCCAGAAGGCGGCCGGCCTCGATCTCGTGACGGCCGGCGATTTCGCCTGGTACGACCACGTCCTCGAGACGAGCGCGCTGCTCGGCGTCGTGCCCCCGCGCTTCGAGTGGCAGGGGCCCGAGGTGGACCTCGATACCTTTTTCCGGATGGCGCGCGGCGTGGCCCCCACGGGCAAAGCCACCTATGCCTGCGAGATGACGAAGTGGTTCGATACCAACTACCACTATATCGTCCCCGAATTTCAAAAGGGCCAGCGCTTCGCGATCTCCTCGCCGCGGCTCTTCGAGGATGTGGCTCAGGCCCGTAGCGCGGGCTTCCCGGTCAAGGTGGTCCTCCTCGGGCCCCTCACCTATCTATGGCTCGGCAAGGCCAAGGGCGAGGACTTCGATCGCCTCTCGCTGTTGCCCGACCTGTTGCCCGTCTACCGGCAGATCTTGAAGCGGCTCGCCGACCAGGGGGTCGAGTGGGTGCAGATCGACGAGCCGGCCCTGGTCCTTGATCTCCCGAAGGCGTGGACCGACGCCTATCCGAAGGCCTATGAGCAGCTGTCATCGGCCGGCCCCAAGCTCATGTTGGCGACCTATTTCGAGAGCCTGGGCGCGAACCTCGAGCTTGCGTGCAAGCTTCCGACCGCGGGTCTCCATGTCGACCTTGTGCGTGCCCCGGAGCAGTTGCCGGCGGTGTTGAAGGCCGTCCCGGCCGAAAAACTCCTGTCGCTCGGCGTAGTCGACGGCCGTAACATCTGGCGCGCCGATCTCGACGCGGCCCTCAAGGTGCTGCGCGGCGCCAAAGGCCATAAGGGCGGCATCGCGGTGGCGAGCAGCTGCTCGCTCCTGCATGTGCCGGTCGACCTGATGCGTGAGCAGAGACTGGATGCCGAGATTCGTAGCTGGCTTGCCTTTGCCATGCAGAAGATGGCGGAGGTCGGGGTCTTGAAGCGCGGTCTCGATGAGGGTGATGCGGCCATCGCCCAGGCCCTCGAGGAGAGCCGTCGCGTGGCGCAGGATCGGAAGTCCTCCGCCCGCATCCACGACCGCGCCGTCAAGGCGCGGGTCGCTGCGGTGAGTGCGCAGGATGCCACGAGGAAGCAGCCGTTCGCCAAGCGCCGGCCGCTGCAGCGTGCGCACCTGAACTTACCGATGTTCCCGACCACCACCATCGGCTCCTTCCCGCAGACGAACGAGATCCGGACCGCCCGGCGCGACTTCAAGGCCGGCCGCATCGATGCCGCCGAATATGAGGAGCGGATGCGGGCCGAGATCGCGCTTGCCGTGCGCAAGCAGGAAGAGATCGGTCTCGATGTGCTCGTGCATGGTGAGGCCGAGCGCAACGACATGGTGGAATACTTCGGCGAGCAACTTCAGGGTTTTGCGTTCACGGACTACGGTTGGGTGCAGAGCTACGGTTCGCGAGCCGTGAAGCCGCCGATCATCTTCGGCGATGTGTCGCGCCCGACGCCCATGACCGTCGAGTGGGCCCGCTACGCGCAGTCGCTCACCAAGCGTCCAATGAAGGGCATGCTGACCGGGCCCGTCACCATCCTCCAGTGGTCGTTCGTGCGTAACGATCAGCCGCGCGCCGATACCACCCTCCAGATCGCGTTCGCGATACGCGACGAGGTCCGCGACTTGGAGCAGGCGGGCATACGCGTGATCCAGATCGACGAACCCGCAGTGCGCGAGGGCCTGCCTCTGCGGCGCGAGGACCACAAGGCCTATCTCGCTTGGGCCGTGCGCGCCTTCCGGGTGTCTTCGGGCGGTGTCGCAGACGAGACCCAGATCCATACCCATATGTGCTACGCCGAGTTCAACGACATCATCGAGGCGGTGGCGGAGATGGATGCGGACGTCATCACTATCGAGACCTCGCGCTCCGACATGGAGCTCCTCGACGCCTTCGTGAACTTCCGTTATCCCAACGAGATCGGCCCGGGCGTCTACGACATCCACTCACCCCGCGTGCCGAGCACCCAGGAGATGGTGCGTCTCATGCAGAAGGCCGAGAAGGTCCTGCCGCGCGAGAACCTGTGGGTCAATCCGGACTGTGGCCTGAAAACCCGCAACTGGCCCGAGACCGAGAGCGCGCTGCGCAACATGGTCGAGGCTGCGGTGTCGCTGCGAAAATCCGGGGTCTAAGCCCCCAAGTGGTGCACCCTTAAGGGGCGCACTCACCGTTTTGGGGCATTTCCCTTTCTTGGGGAGGCCGGGAACCGTGACTTAAAGCGGTTTCCGCCTCCCCTTTTCTTTGGCACGCTCTCTGCATTGCCCCCAAACGCCTGTCCATGCTACAGGCCTCGTCACACATCAAGGGGGTATTATGAACGCGCTTCACACCGCGCTTACTGTTGCGCCGGGGGCCCGTAGTCCCAGCGTACACGGATCGCTTGGGCTCGCCGCCTTTCACCAGGGGGGCCGCCCATGAAACTCATCACCGCCATCATAAAGCCGTTCAAGCTCGACGACGTGCGCGAGGTCTTGTCCGAGATCGGGGTGCAGGGCATCACCGTCACCGAGGTCAAGGGCTTTGGGCGTCAAAAGGGTCACACGGAACTCTATCGGGGCGCCGAGTACGTCGTCGACTTCCTGCCCAAGGTCAAGATCGAAATCGCGATCGATGACGACCTCGTGGAGCGCGTGATCGAGGCCATCAGCAAGGCCGCCAATACCGGCAAAATCGGCGACGGCAAGATCTTCGTGTTCGACCTCGAACAAGCCATTCGCATACGGACCGGCGAGTCCGGGCCGGAGGCCTTATGACCAGTAACCCTCGCGCCTTGCAGGGCGCGCTCATAGGCCTGTCGTCTCACAATATAAATGGGAGGGGAATCATATGTCCGTAGCATGGCTCAATACAGGCGACAACGCGTGGCAATTGACCGCGGCCACTGTCGTCGGCCTACAAAGCGTTCCAGGTTTGGTCGTTTTATATGGCGGCATTGTCAAAAAGAAGTGGGCCATCAACTCGGCCTTCATGAGCCTCTATGCCTTTGCGGCCGTGCTGATCGCGTGGGTATTGTGGGGCTACAACATGGGCTTTGGTCCGGAATGGACATCTTTCGTGGGCATGCCTCATCCTATCGCCGCGATTGGTGATGAGTTGAAGCAAGCGGTGATTCCTACCTCCAATACATCGGCGAATTTCCCGATGGCCACGATGGTGTACTTCCAGTTCGTGTTTGCCGCCATTACGCTCATCATTATGGCGGGGGCCTTCCTCGGCCGCATGAACTTCAAGGCCTGGATGCTCTTTGTGCCGCTTTGGCTCACCTTTTCTTATACCGTTGGCGCATTCAGCTTGTGGGGTGGCGGCTGGCTCTCGAGTTTGGGCGTGATCGACTATTCCGGCGGCTACGTTATCCATCTCTCGGCCGGCGTGGCGGGATTTGTGGGCGCCGCGATGATCGGCCCCAGGTTGGCCCGCGATCGCGAAAGCTTCCAGCCCAATAGCGTCTTGATGATGCTCGTAGGCGCGGGGATTTTGTGGCTGGGGTGGAACGGCTTTAATGGTGGTGACCCGTATGCCGCGAGCCGTGACGCGGGCGTGGCCGTGCTCAATACCAATATCGCCACAGCCATGAGTCTCTTGGTCTGGACGGTTATGGACATCCAGTTCTTTAAGAAGCCTTCCGTCATCGGGGCTGTGCAGGGGATGATTACCGGACTTGTTGCTATCACTCCCGCAGCCGGCGTCGTCAGCGGCTACGGTGCGCTGATCATCGGGGTGTGCTCGGGCATGATTCCTTGGCTCACGATGAACATCTTGGGCAAGCGCCTCAGCGTTTTCCGTAAGGTGGACGATACCCTGGGCGTGTTTCATACCCACGCGGTAGCCGGTCTGCTGGGCGGTATCTTGACCGGCGTATTGGCGACTAAGGCGGGCTGTGCTGCCTATGCCTTGACCAACCCCGGTGGTGCGATCGACGGCAATTGGCACCAGATCACCCTCCAGCTGGAAGGTGCCGCCTTTATCATCGTCTTGAACATCGTTGTGACGTACGTCCTGCTCAAGCTGATCAGCTTTGTCGTGCCCTTGCGCATGTCGGAAGAGGATCTGCTGGTGGGCGATGACGCGGCTCACGGTGAACAGGCGTATGCACTTTACGGGGACGGCGAACGGACCCCGGTCTTGGGCGACTGAGTTGTCTCATCGTCCGGCAAGGTGACTGCGGGCCGGTTCGCCGGCCCGCTTTTCTCTGGATGAAATTTAACAAGAGCCTAAATTCCAGGCGTGGCCTTTCAAGATAGCCATGCCGGAGCAGAAGAGGATCTTTACCATGGTGCGCCTAAAGACTCACGTGGCCCGTCTTCTCATTGTCTGTGTAGCTGCACTCACGCTGGTCTACGAGCCTGGGTTGGCGGTCTTTGCCGTCGGTGGCGCGGTGGCCGCCCTTATGATTGTGGGCGATGCAGGCAAATTTGTGCGGGCAGTTGGCGTGTCACCTCGTTTCGAGGCGACAGACAAGACGCGCCCTTAAGCCCGGCATATCAATGTTGTGGCCTCCAGCATCGACGGGTCTCGGTGTTTTGGTCAGTGCCACGAGTAGCCGCCGCAGTGGAAGTGCTCGGATCGAGCGTCCCTGATGCGGCATGCAGGGGTGCCTGAGCATCCCCCGCCTATCCGGATTTGGCTATGCTATTTGTTTTCTTGAGGAAGATCCGCTTATGAAAATGATTACCGCCATCATAAAGCCGTTCAAGCTCGACGACGTGCGCGAGGTCTTGTCCGAGATCGGGGTGCAGGGCATCACCGTCACCGAGGTCAAGGGCTTTGGGCGTCAAAAGGGTCACACGGAACTCTATCGGGGCGCCGAGTACGTCGTCGACTTCCTGCCCAAGGTCAAGATCGAAATCGCGATCGATGACGACCTCGTGGAGCGCGTGATCGAGGCCATCAGCAAGGCCGCCAATACCGGCAAAATCGGCGACGGCAAGATCTTCGTGTTCGACCTCGAACAAGCCATTCGCATACGGACCGGCGAGTCCGGGCCGGAGGCCTTATGAGCTTTATTCACGCCTTGACCCGCAGCTGCGCCCGTAGCGCTCGCGGGTTCGCCCTGGTTCTCGCGCTCGGCGGCCTCCCGGTCGCGGCTCTCGCCGCCAACGCTTCGACGTCGACCACGCCCAGCGCGACGGTCGCCGCCAAACCGGCAGCCTCAGCGCCGGCCTCGGTGGCGGTACCAGCCCCGGCCCCGGCACCGACCGAGGCCGTCAGCAGTGACGCCGATGCCAAGATCAATCCGGGCGACACCGCCTGGATGCTGGTGTCCACCGCCCTCGTTCTTATGATGACGGTGCCAGGCCTCGCTTTGTATTACGGCGGCATGGTGCGCAAGAAGAACGTGCTCGACACGCTTGCGCAAAGCTTCGCCATCACCTGTCTTGTGACCGTGCTCTGGTATGTGATCGGCTACAGTCTCGCGTTCACGAACGGTAATCCCTGGATAGGAGGACTCTCGCGCGCCTTCCTCCATGGCATGAACAAGGACACGGTGACGGGCTTGTCGCTCGCGGTGCCGGAGTCGGTGTACATGACCTTCCAGATGACGTTTGCCATCATCACGCCCGCGCTCATCGCCGGATCGTTTGCCGAGCGCATGAAGTTCTCGGCGCTGCTCTGGTTCATGAGTCTCTGGCTTGTGTTCGTCTACTCGCCCATTGCCCACTGGGTGTGGTCCGCAGACGGCTGGCTTGCCCAGTTGGGCGCCTTGGACTTTGCCGGCGGCACGGTGGTCCACCTGAATGCGGGCGTGGCGGGTCTTGTGACGGCGCTTGTGCTGGGTAGGCGCAAGGGCTATGGCAAGGAGGCCATGCCGCCCCACAACCTCGTGCTCACGGTGATCGGCACGGCCCTTCTTTGGGTCGGCTGGTTCGGCTTCAACGCTGGCAGTGCGGTGTCGGCGGGGGGTCGCGCGGGTATGGCCATGGCCACCACCCAGATTGCGACCGGCGCGGCGGCCCTCGCCTGGATGTTCGCGGAATGGATGGCTCGCGGTAAGCCGAGCGTGCTCGGAATGGTGTCGGGGGCAGTGGCCGGGCTCGTGGCCATCACGCCGGCATCCGGCTTCGTCGACCCGACCGGAGCGTTTGTCATTGGCATCGCAGGCGGCGCGGTCTGCTTCGGGACAGCGACCTATATGAAAAACTTCTTCGGCTACGACGACTCCCTGGATGCCTTCGGGGTCCATGCCATCGGGGGGGCGCTGGGCGCTGTCCTCACGGGGGTCTTTGCGGTGAAGGCCATAGGCGGGACTGCCGGTGCCCTCGAGGGCAACACGTACCAGATCGTCAAGCAGCTGATCGATGTGGGTGCCGTGCTCCTGTACGACGCGGTCGTCACCTACATCATCCTGAAGGTCGTCGATGTGATTGTGGGTCTGCGCGTGAGCGAGGAGGAAGAGGTCGAGGGCCTTGATCTGAGCCAGCACGGAGAGCAGGTCTACGAATAGAAGATCTCCTCACCCCCAGGGTGTTACGGGCCTCACGGGGCCCGTTTTTTTGGCGCTTGTCTTGCAGGGCGGAGGCGCTTAACGCGATTTCGCGATTTTCGTCTCCACGCGCCCTCGTCCTATCCTATACTCTATAGGTCCGCTATCGAGTCCCCATTGCGCACTCAAGGAGCCTTCATGTCCACCGTTCGCGCCGCTCTACTCGGCGCCTTGCTCATCACGTCACCACTGGCCTCTTCGCATGCCGCAACGCTTGCCGCGCCACCCCCTGCGCCGGGTGCCGCCGCGACCCCGTCCTCGCAGGCGCGGCCCGTCCACACGCCCCGGGGCGCGCAGGCAACCTCGGCGGATCGCGCGCGGCTCCAGCATTTCGAAGGAGAGGTACACACCCTCAAGCGCCAGATGTGGCGATTGCGTATGCGTCGCCGTCAATTTCTGGCGCAAGGCATGTCTGAGCACGCCCATCGCGTCCATCAGCGCATCATCGCGCTCGGATGGCGCTTGCGCCGCGTGCAGGCGGCCGAACGGGCTTCGATGGCCGCGGCACCCATGTCTCGAAGGAGATAGCACGTCGGGCCCGAAGCTATGTTAGCATCCGGTAATAGATGAAATGGGTTTCTTGTTCAGAGAACATGAGAGGAGTCGATATGAAACAGATCTTGAAGGGTGTGGCGCTTGCCGCGGCTTTGGCCTTGCCGGGCCTTGCGTTGGCCAATGGCAGTCCGCAGGTGAAGGCGGCCATGACAAGCGCCGGCTGCTTTGCCTGCCACGCCGTAAGCCATAAGGTGGTGGGACCGGCCTACAGCTGGGTCGCCTATATGTTCGCCCACAAGCCCGGCGCCAAGGTGACGCTCGCCCATAAGATCATCAGTGGCGGCGCGGGTCGCTGGAACGCTTGGACCGGTGGCATCCCGATGGTCGCCCATCCGGGCATGAGCCTCGCGCAGGCCGAACAGATGGCCGCCTGGGTCCTGGCGCAAAAGCCGGTCGCCCCGCCCAAGCCCTGAGGCCGTCCCTGGGCCGTGGCGGTATCCGCTGCGGCCCAGCCTCTGACTACGCCACCAATTCCCGCCAAGCGCGCACGCCGCCTGTGATCGAGTAGGCACGCTCATAGCCCATCGACCGCAGGAGTTGGGCTGCGTGGAGACTGCGTTTTCCCGAGTTGCACAGACAGAGCAGGACGTTGCCCTTTTGATAGTGATGCTTGTTGATGATCGACAGGAACAGCCGCGCGTCGCGCGCGGTCGGCAGATCACAGTCGAGCATCTCCTGCTCGTCCTCTGTGAGTTTATGACCTAAGAGCTTCTTCAGATCGAAGAGCGGCACCGATTCCGCCTCGGCTACCTCACCTTCGAGTTCGTGCTCGACCGGCTGACGGACATCGATCAGGGTCGCGATCTTAAGCCGGACAAGCTCCAGCGCGATCTCCGGTTTGATCTCGAGCGGCGGTTCTTGTGTCGGTATCACGGCGGCCATGAAGAATTCCTCCCGAGACATGGTGCGTCCAGTATAGTCCTTCGCGCCTCCAGTGAAAGCTCATCCCACCAAGCCCGGTTCACGACGGTGCTAGCACCAGAAAAGCGCACCGTGCCCTGTCTTCGACCACGTTTCTGCGTCCGCGCCGTCGATTCTCCCCAATTTGTATCAGAAATCCCCACTTTCGCGTTGTGCACGAAAATTGCTGGAGATCCAGGCCACCACCCTTTCAGGGAGATTCTATGCGCAGGTTCTTGGCCCTTATGCAAAGCGGCGACTGGCGCTCTCTCGTCGCGAGTTTCCTGTACTTCGATACCGGCTTCACGGTATGGCTCTTGTTCGGGCCGCTCGCCCCCTACATCGGCCGGCCTCTCCATCTGAGTCCCGCCGCCGCCGGCCTCTTGGTTGCGGTCCCGGTACTGAGCGGCGCCCTCTTGCGGGTACCGCTCGGACATCTTTACCAGGCGCTGGACGGCCGGCGCATCGCGCTCATGGGGATCCTTTTGTCGGCCGTGACGCCCCTTTTTCTTCTGCTCGCGCCCACCACACCGGACTTTGCCACCCTGCTCGTGCTGGGCGTCTTCCTAGGCGTCGGCGGCGCGAGCTTCGCTGTGGCCCTGCCCATGGCCGGGAGCGGCTACCCCGCGCGTGTGCAGGGCCTCGTATTGGGATTGGCCGCCGCTGGCAACATCGGTGCGGTCCTGGATGGCATCCTGTTTCCCCCGCTGGCCAGGCACTACGGCTGGCAGACGGCCATGATCGCGGTGCTGCCGTTTTTGGCGCTGGCGGCCTTGGCTATCCGATTCTGGGGGCGCGACTACGCGCCTAAGTCTGGATCCCTGGCACGGGCCCTCCTGGGTTTTTTCGGGAGCCTCGTGTTTCTTGCCGTCCTCGTCACGGCCGCTCATGCGGGGCTGCTGGGGGTGAGCGGGCACCCGGCGGTGCTCTTGCTGCCGGTGCTGGGTCTGGGCTTTGTGCTCATGCTCTTGCCGCGCGCCCATCGTCGCGTTCTCGGCGAAGGCGATGTCTGGGTGTTCTTTCTCGTCTATGCCGTCACCTTCGGTGGCTTCGTCGGCATGTCGGCCTACACAAGCCTGCTTTTGATCGCCCTCTACCATATCCCCAAAGTCGAGGCCGGCCTTTTTATGGCCACGCTCGCCTTTACGGGCGCTACCGTGCGCCCCCTGGGGGGGCACCTCGCCGATCGCGTCGGCGGTCCTCGCGCCCTGCGTTACGCGCTTTCCGGGATCGCGATCGTGGATCTCATGTTCGCTCTGCTCTCGCCCATCAAGTTCGAGGGTCTCGTGGCCCTGTTCGCGCTCTATGTCTGCTTCGGTATCGGCAACGGCGCCACATTTCAAATCGTACCATTGCGTTGGTCCGAGCACCGCGGGCTTATCACAGGCCTGATAGGGGCAGCGGGCGGCATAGGGGGCTTCTATCTTCCCGTCGTCCTCGGCATGGTCAAACAGGCCACATCCAGCTACCACGCGGGTTTCGCTCTCTTCGCGGGTCTGGCGGTGACCGCCGCCTTCCTGGTCCACGCCCGCGCGCGGCGGTGGATGGCCGCGACGCAGAGTGCCTCCGCGCAGCCCGCCCTCCGGGAGGTGGCCCTGGGCGGCGACTGAGCGGAAACCGGATCACCGGGTCTCGTATACTCGTAGTCACAAGGGGGTGCTGGGCATGCGGAATCTACAAAGAGTGGCGGCGCTGTTCATCGCAACCAAGACCGCACCCTTCGGCGCCAAGCCCCTGGCCCGCTATTACCGGCTTAGCGCTGACACCGCGGGGGTGCGCTATGGACATGAAGGAGACCTATTCGCCTTCAGGCTGGGGCTCGTCGCAGGCGTCCAGTACGCGGATGATCACGCCGGCTTGTATGGCGCGAACACTAAAGCCGGCTGGATATTCGTGTCCTGCCACATTTGAGGAGAGGTAATGACGGCAATGGCTGTGGCGGGACGTCGGGAGACGCGTTCGGTCTGTCCCTATTGTGGGACCGGTTGCGGCGTCATCCTCGAGCATGACGAGAAGCGCGTCTTCGCCGTGCGCGGGGATCCCGCGCACCCGGCCAACTTCGGCGCCTTGTGCACCAAAGGCCGTGCGCTTGCCGCCACCTTGGATCGGGAACGTCTATCAAGCCCCTTGCGCCGCGCGCGGCGGGACGCTGCACCCGAGCGCGTCTCGTGGCACGCCGCCTTAGGCGAGGCCGCCGCACGCTTTGCCGCCGCCATCGAAGCCCATGGTCCCGAGGCCTGCGCCTTCTATGTGTCGGGCCAGTTGAGCACTGAGGATTATTATGTTGTCAACAAGCTCGCGCGGGGCTTGATCGGAACCAATCACATCGACACCAATTCGCGGCTGTGCATGGCCTCGACCGTAAGCGCTTACAAGGCGAGCCTCGGGCAGGACTCCGTGCCCGGCTGCTATGAGGATCTGGAGCAGGCCGATCTCATTGTGATTGCTGGTGCCAACCCGGCCTTCGCTCATCCCATCCTCTTTCGGCGCATCGAGGCGGCGCGCGAGCGCAATCCGGACCTTTTTCTTATCACCATCGATCCGCGTCGCACCCCGACTGCCATGACGAGCGATCTCCATGTGGCGCTGGCCCCCGGTACCGACGTGGCCTTCTTTCACGGCCTCGTCCATATCCTGATGCGCGACGGCCGTCTGGATCGCGACTTCATCCGCGAGCACACGGAAGGCTTCGAGGCCTTGCGCGAGATCGCCTATGACTACCCGCCCAGGCGCGTAGCCGACATCTGCCATATCCCGGTCGAGGTCCTGGAACGCGCCGCTGCAGCCTGGGGCAAGGCGCGCGCCGCCACCTCGCTCTGGTGTCAGGGCCTCAATCAGTCGAGCCACGGTACCGACAAGAACCGCGCACTCATCAATCTGCACCTGGTGACCGGCCATATCGGCCGCCCAGGGGCTGGACCCTTGAGCCTCACCGGGCAACCCAACGCCATGGGCGGTCGTGAGGTGGGCGGCATGCCCCAACTCCTCCCGGGACATAGGGAGCTTGCCAACGAGGCCCACCGCGCCGAGATCGCCGCACTCTGGGGGGTCCCGGATCTGAACCCGGCCCCGGGCCTCACTGCGGTCCCGCTTTTTCAGGCGGCAGCCGAGGGGCGCATCAAGGCCCTGTGGATCGCGTGCACCAATCCCGTAGTCAGTCTGCCCGAGACGCGCCTCGTGGACGCCGCCTTGCGTGCTGCCGACTTCGTGGTTGTGCAAGAGGCCTATTACCCGACCGAGACTGCCGCCTATGCGGATCTGCTCTTGCCGGCGGCAAGTTTCGCCGAGCGCGCGGCGGTCGTGACCAATTCGGAGCGCCGCATCAGCCTCATGGGCAAGGCCGTACATCCCCCGGGCGAGGCCCGGCCGGACTGGGAAATCTTTCGTGACTTCGCGCACACCTTAGGCGTCGCGCTCGACGCCACGCGCGTGCCTCGGGTCGCGGGCGAGACGCATGCCCGGCGCGCGCGCCGCCTCTTCGCCTTTGCCACACACCGCACCGTGTTCGATGAATACAAGGCCTGCACAGAGGGCCGCGACCTCGATATCACGGGCCTCGACTGGCGCCACCTCGAGGCCGGCCCTCGGCAATGGCCCTATCCCCGCGGGGCGAGCGAGGGCCGCGCGCGTCTCTACACCGATCATGTCTTTGCCACCCCAAGCGGCCGCGCGCGTCTATCCGCGGCCCCGTACCAGCCGGTCGCCGAACCCGTGTCGCAGGCCTTCCCCTTCCATCTCACCACCGGGCGCTTGCGCGACCAATGGCACACGATGAGTCGCACGGGCCTCGATGCGGGGCTTTTCGCTCATGACCCCGAGGCCGTGCTCTCGATCCATCCCCTCGATGCCGCGGGGCTTGGCATCCAAGACGGTGACCTCGTGACGGCGGAGAGCCGGCGGGGGGCGGTCACGGTGCGAGCACGCGCGCACGAGGAGGTGGCGCCCGGGACTGTGTTCCTGCCCATGCACTTTGGCGCGCGTTTCAGTGCGCACGGCGCGGTCAATGCCCTCACCGAGGCCGCTGCGCGCGATCCCGTCTCGAATCAGCCGGAGTTGAAGCATGCCGCTGTAACGGTGCGTAAGACTGCGCTTCCGTGGGCAGGGCGGCTAGTGCGGCGTCTGGAGCCTGGACTTTGGGAGGCGGCGCGCGCCCTTTTGCCGGAACTTGGCTATGGCGCCCTCGCGCGTCACCCCTGCGGATCCGCCGAGGCCCTGGTGTTGCGGTTTGCGTTTCCCGAGCCGCCCGGCGAGGCCTGGGCGGGCCGCCTCGCCACCTTGTTCGCACTCCGCGACGGCGTGGTTGTCGGCTATCAGGACAGTCGAGGGGTCCGCAAGCACATCCTTTTGCGCGACGAGCGTCTCTGGGGATTCTGTCTCTTGGGTGACGATGCGACCGGCGCCTGGTTGCAGGACCTGCTCCTCACGGAAGCGGAGGTCGGCGCATGGCGCCATGCGCTGGTCGCGCCGACCGTTCCTGCAGGTGCGGTGTCGGTGTCAGTCTCCGGCCGTCTGATCTGCCAATGTCGAGGCGTGGGCGAGGCGGTCATCCGTCGATCGATCGAAGACGGGGCGTGCACGGTCGCCGCCGTGAGTGCGCGCTGCGGGGCCGGCGCTGCCTGCGGATCGTGCCGACCCGAAATCGCAGCCTTGCTGGGGGCGCGACAGACCTCTCCGACATGAAGGCGCCTGGTCCATACTTGGGGCCTTGTGTGCACTCCGCGCGTAGCGACCCTTGGCCTTTGTACACGGCACGGTCCGTTCTCGTGATCGCCGTCCCGAGAACTATCCGCGAGCCGTGCCGTCATCCTGCTTTCGCTACGGCTCGCCTCGAAGCGTGCCCATTTTTTGTTGAATCCTCGCGCGGTATCGGTACACGGAAGGCGTTTATGTTGGCGGCCCTCAAAATACCATCCATAATTCAATGCAACATGCACCCTTGACGCGCTCCCCGGTCTTTCGATCGAGGAAGACCCACAATTGTGGTCAAGAGTGATGGCGCCGCAGGCCTTTGGGCACGATGCGGGGGCATACACAAGCGCAGGAGAGAGAGGTCCCGTGGGTGACGAGGTCTTACCGATAACCGCGGTCGTGCTCGCAGGTGGCGCCGGCCGACGCATGGGTGGCCAGGACAAGGGTTTTGTGTCGTGGTCGGGCGCGCCCTTGGTCCATAACGCTCTGCAGCGTGTCGCGGGTCTGCCGCAGGTGCTGATCAGCGCCAATCGATCGATCGAGCGTTATCGCGCACTGGGCCACGCGGTTGTGACCGACGAGGACGACGGCTTTGCCGGCCCCCTTGCCGGCTTGCGCGCCGCCTTCCGATGCGCCAGCTACCCTTGGGTGTTGTCCGTGCCGGTCGACACACCCTGCCTGCCGATGGATCTCGTCGCGCGTTTATGGCGTCTGCGTGTCATAGGCGGCGTGGTGGTCGCGAGGAGCCCATCGGGCCCCGAACCGCTCGTGTTCCTGGCGGACGCGTGCGTGCGCGAGCGCCTGGAGGCCTACTGGCAAGGTGGTGGTCGGCGGGCCCAGGAATGGTTCGCGGGCGTGGAAACGGTGTGGTTCGATTTGACCGCGGCCGAGGCCGCCAACTGCAATACGCCGGAGGACCTGCGCTGATACCGGCGCGTGCTTAGTCCAGCACGCCCTCGAAGGGGAGGAAGGGTACTAAATCGCCTTCTGCCACGCACCGCCCGGCGGCGATGTCGACGAGCCCCTCGGCCCACACGGTCGACGACAGCACACCCGAGCTCTGTCGGGGATGGGTGTGGGTCCACAGGGCGCCGTCATCCCGGGTTACGAGCCGCGCACGCACGAATTCCCGGCGGCTGTCTGGCGTCTTGCGCTCGAAGCCGGCGTGGACCGGGAAGGCCCGCAGGTCGGTCGGCGTCGCGCCCATGAGGGCCTTTAGGAAGGGCTGCACGAACAGGACGAAGGTCACGAACGCCGATACGGGATTACCGGGCAAGCCCAGGAAATGGGCGCCACCCACGCGCCCGAAGGCGAGCGGCTTGCCAGGCTTGATGGCCACCCGCCAGAGCGAGAGCGTGCCTTCGGCCTCCACGGCCGCTTTCACATGGTCTTCCTCGCCGACCGAGACGCCGCCTGTGGTGACGATGACGTCAGCCGTCTGCGCGGCCTCACGCAAGGCCTGGCGGGTTCGGGCGAGGTCGTCGCCGAGCGCGCCGGCGGCATGAATCTCGCACCCGAGCCGCATCAGCAAGGCGTTCAGCATGGGGCGATTGCTGTCGTAGATCTGTCCCTCGCGCAAAGGCCCGGATCCCGCCGGCCGCAGTTCGTCGCCCGTGGACAGGACCGCAACCCGCAGGCGGCGGCGCGCCAGGATCTCGGTGAACCCGCAGGACGCGGCAAGCCCCACGGCTTGGGGCGTCAGGGTCTGGCCGTCGCTTAGGATCACGTCGCCTGCGCGTATGTCTTCGCCCGCGCGGCGGACGTTGGCATGCGGCGTCCATTGCTCGGGGAGGATCAAGGTGTCGCCACGTCGTTCACAGCGTTCCTGAATGACCACTGTGTCGGCGCCGGAAGGCAGCGGCGCCCCCGTGAATATGCGGCAGGCGGTGCCGGGCGCGAGGGCCTCGGGCTTGTCGCCGGCCGCGACCCGCAGGCTCAGGGGGAGTTCACGCCTATCCTGTGCATCGGCGGCGCGGAAGGCGTAGCCATCCATGGCGCTATTGTCGAAGCCTGGAACGGTGATGGGCGCGCGCACGTCCTGGGCGAGCACCCGCGACAGCGCCTGCGCGAGCGTCACCTTTTCGCATTCGGTCACGGGGACGGCATCCTTGCGCATCCGCGCCCAGACCTCCTCCGCGGACAGCAGAGGGGGGTGCCCGTCCTTCACGACGCGGACTCGATGAAGCGCGGCAGAAGCTCGACGAAGTTGCAGGGTTTGTGGCGGCGGTCGAGCTGTTGCTCCAGAATCTTGGTCCATGCCGTGCGGCACGCCCCGGTCGAGCCCGGCAGGCAGAAGATCACCGTGCCGCCCGCGAGGCCCGCGAGCGCGCGCGACTGCAGGGTCGAGGTCCCGATCTCGTCGTAGGAGACCGCCCGAAAGAGTTCCCCGAATCCCTCGATCTCCTTGTCGAACAGGGGTCTCAGTGCCTCGGGCGTGATGTCGCGGCCGGTAAGCCCCGTGCCGCCCGTGGTGATCACGACCTGAATCTTCGGATCCGCGATCCAACGCGAGACGATGGCGCGCAGGACATAGCGATCGTCGCGCACCAGGGCTCGCTCGCCGAGGCTGTGCCCAGCGCGCGTGAGCTGATCGATCAAGGCCTGCCCCGAGGTGTCGGTTTCCAGGGTACGGCTATCGGAGACGGTCAGAATGGCGATCGCAAGTGGCACGAAGTCGGTCATGGGCGTGGCATCCGGAAGGCTTAAGTTGAGAGAAGCGCTAAGCGCGGTCCACGTTACACAAGCCGCATCGGGGGCGCAAGCCGATTGCCCCCGTGACCTCGTGACCCGGCCTTTTCTTCGGGGCTCAGGGATCCAGGTCGAGCAGGGCGCGCAAGGTCGGGGTGGCGGGCCGCTGCCTCAGTTCGGCCCAGCTGCCCTCTTGGACCCGGCGTCCTTCCTCCATGGCGATCACGCGCGGACAGAGGCCCTCGAGGACCAAGGGGTCGTGATCGACCGCAAGCAGGACGAACCCCAGGCGTTCCTGCCAGTCCTTCAGGATGCGCGCAAGCTCGCGCGCCAAGGGGCGGTCGAGGCCGGCGAAGGGCTCATCCAGGAGCACCAGGCGGGGGCGTCGGCAGAGGGTGCGGGCCAGGGCCACGCGCCGCGCCTGGCCACCCGACAAGTGAGGGGGTCGGGCGTGCCATAGGGCGTCGAGATCCAGACGTGACCGTATCTCAGCGATCCAGTCCCGCTCCTGCACCCGCGTAGCGGCATCCAGGGAAAACTGCACATTCTCCGAGACCGGGAGGTGCGGAAACAAGGGCTCGCGTTGCCTCAGGTAACCGACCGAGCGGTGGTGCAGGGCCAGTGACGGGGGGAACCAGGTCTCGTGGTCGCAACGGATGTGGCCCGCGTCCGGCACCTCGAGACCCGCGAGGCACGAGAGTATCGTGCTCTTGCCGCTGCCCGAGGGCCCAAAGAGCGCCACGCGCTCGCCGCCGGCGAGGATATCGACCGCCACTTCGTAGGTGCGCCGCGTCTTTTGAACACGGCAATCAAGCATAGCCGCGGGTGCCGACGAGGAGGCGTAGAGCCCAGGGCAGGGGCAGGGCTGTGAGCAGGAACACGATCAGCAAGGGCAAGACCGCGGGCAGGCCTTGGTCCTGCAGGTCCACCCACAACTGCACGGGGATGCCATGCGGATAGTACGCGGTCACCATGATCGCCCCGAACTCCCCGAGTGCGCGCACCCACGCGAGACTCAAGGCCGCCGCAAGCCCGAGCCGCGCCAGCGGCAGCGTGATGCGCCACAAGACCTCGCGGGGCGCAAGTCCGAGTAAGGCGGCGCTCTGTTCGAGTTCGCGCGGCACCGCCTCGAAGGCCGCTTGCGCCCCGAGCAGATAGTAGCCGAGGCTTGCGTAGATCTGGGTTACAACGAAGGCTGTCGGATTGTTGCTGGTTGGGATCCCAAGATGCAGGAGCAGACCCCCGAGGGCAGTGGCGGGACCGAAGGCGAGCGCGAGCAGAAGCCCGAGGGCGAGCGGTGGCATGAGCACCGATAAGAGCACCACGGCCTCGAAGGCTATGCGCGTCGAGCGCGTGGCCCCGCGCAGCGAAAACGCGAGCGGCGTGCCGACTGCCACCACGATGGCGAGTGCCACCCCGGTTAGGCCGAAAGATGTGGCGAGTGCCGACGACAGGCCCGACGCGTCCCACTGCCAATGTCCTACGGGCGATGCGAGGCCCCAGAGTGGGTAGAGCAAGAAAAGCGCCGTAAGAGAAAGCGCCAGCGTGCGTGGTAAGTCCTTGGGCACGCTTAGGTCTCAGGTTTCGACGGCGAGCGTCGGCACGTACATCGATTGAATACCCACGCGGCCCGGTCCCGTGAAGCGGTTCCAGAAGAACGACGCGGCGCTTCCGAAGAATCCCGAGCCGAGACTTTGGGTGACGGTCTTGATGGCGACCGACGGGTCCTTGTAGAGCCAGCCGCCAGGCTCCAGGTCGATCGATTCGCCCTCGGCAAGCGTTACCTCGAACACATTGCCAAAGCCGTGCAGCCACACGATGCCGGGCGCCGTCTCGGCGCGGAATTGGTCGACTATCAGGGTGTTGCCGCCGAATACCCAGTTCATGATGCCCTTGATGCGGGCGATCGAATAAGCCACCTGGTCGGTGGCCGCCAGATACTGGTGCTCACGCACGTCGATCGCCTGGCCTGGTGCTAGATGTATGGGCACGACCTGGCCCGCGCCATCGCGGCTGAACGCCACTGTCCCAGGCCCCGTGGCCGAGGCGAGCAGTATGGGCATGCCGCTGATCGCGCGCCGCAAGAGGCCCTTCACGGCCTTTACGCCGATGCGCGTCGAGGGGCTCTTCCAGAGAAGGACGTGGTGTTCGAAAAAGATCGGTGTCGTATCGAGGATGATTTGCAGGACCGGAACCATCTCGCCTTCGATATGGTAGGTGACGCCCGCGAAGCGCTCGTCGCGCACCAGCGTTTTCTTTAATACCGGTTCCGGCATACGCCATCCTCCTACGGTTTCTGCTGATCATAGGCTGGCGGCGGCTCTTGCGGAAGATACCGTGCCGAGAGCGGCCCAGGGAGACGGTCCCCGGGCCGTGGTGCTGCTTACTTCAGGAGGCCTTCACTCTTCAATGCCTTCTGCACCGCCGGGCGCGCGGCGACGCGGGCGGCGTGTTCGCCGAGCCGTGGCCAGGGTTTCGCATCGATCTGCAAGTACCCAAGCCACCCGAACACGGTGAAGAGGTAGGCGTCGGGCGCCGTGAATTGCTGGCCCCCGAGATAGGGGTGTCGTGCGAGGGTTTCCGAGACATAATCGAACCGTCGACCCAGCAGCTTCAGTTGCGCCTCCTTGGTCTGCGCCGATGTGTCGGGTCGGAAAAGGGGCGAGAATTGTTTGTGAAGTTCAGTGGAAATAAAAGACAGCCACTCCATCTGCCGATAACGCTCGAGCGTGCCCGGCGCGGCCATGAGCCGTCGATCCGGGGCCTGGTCGCTCAGGTATTGCAGTACCACCCCGACCTCGGTCAGGAGCCCGCCATCGTCGAGCGCCAGGGCGGGGACGTAGCCTTTCGGGTTGATTTTCGTGTAATCCTCACCGTGCTCGGTTTTGTGGGTCGCGAGATCCACCCGTTCCAGTGTGTGCGGCAGGCCTGCCTCTTCGATCACGATGTGGGCGGCCAAAGAACAGGCGCCGGGCGCAAAAAACAGTTTCATCTAGTCAACCTCCGGTCCATGGGAGGAGCCATTGTGGCGGATTTTCACGTCGGATGGCCATAGCGCCGCGCGCTCGGTATTTTTGGGCGGACCAGCTTGCCCCCATGAGGCCTCCGTCTGCATGAATGCCATGACCGGATACGACCATCTTGTTTTTGAGTAAGGCGGGGTATCAGGGCTTGCGTCCGCATGAGTTCCGCGGTTAAGCTATTTAGCAGGCTAATAATAAGCCCATTAGCTTTAACGGTCGTCGGCCGCGCCCCGCGTGCGCGCTCGCCTATCGTGCGGCCTTCAAAGGGGTCAGGATCGTCCATGAAAACCGAACGTCTCAGCCAAGGAAGGGCCCTGGCCGGACCGCTCGTTGCTACCCTTCTGGCCAGCGCCTTGGCGGGCTGCGCTATCGGGCCGCGCTATAAGGCCCCTAGTGCGCCCCCGGTCGGTCGTTACACGCAGCGACCGATGCCCCAGACCACTTTGGCGACCCACGGGTCGGCCGGGGGCGCGCAGCGCTTCCATTATGGTGTATCGCCGCATGTGCGCTGGTGGCGGGCGTTCCGCTCGCGATCTCTCGACCGGCTCATCGCCCTCGCCTTGAAGCACAACAACACCCTGGCCGCCGACCAAGCGCGGCTTTTGGGGGCGCGCGCGGTCGTGGTCGCGGATGAAGGCATTTTCTATCCGCAGGTCAACGCCAACCTCGGCGCCGTGCGCGCGAAATCGCCGGCCCACGGGACCCTGCCTGGCATCTATTCGCTCTATACAGGCGGGCTTTCCGTGAGTTATTACCCCGATGTATTCGGGGCCAATAAGCTCCTCTATAACTCTGCCGAGGCACAAGCGCGACTCGCGCACGACCAGTTGCGGGCCGCTGCGCTTGCGCTCGCGGGCAATGTCGCCACCGCCGCGGTTCAGGCAGCCAGTGATCGCGCGCAGATTGCAGCCACGCGGCGCATCATCATTCGCGAGACGGACCTGCTGCGCCTGACCCAGTTGCAGTATCGAAGCGGCGCCGTTCCTTACCTCTCGGTCGTCAATCAGAAGAGCCAGCTTGCGACTAGCAAGGCGGCCTTGCCCGCGCTCTTGCAGCAACTGGCTCTGCAGCGCTACACCCTGGCCACGCTCATCGGGCGATTCCCCGCGCAATGGCACCCCGTCCATTTGCGTCTGTCGAGCCTGCATCTGCCGCGCAGCCTGCCGGTGAGCCTGCCGTCGGTCTTGGCGCGTAGCCGACCGGATATCCGCGCAGCGACCGAGCAGATGCGTTACGCCAATGCCCAGATCGGCATCGCCGACGCGCAGTTTTATCCCTTGGTGCAGATCACGGGGAACATAGGCCAGGAGAGTCTCACCGTTGGCCATTTCTTCAACACCGCGAGCAATGTGTGGGGTGTGGGTGCAAGCCTGCTTGCGCCCCTGTTTCATGGCGGGACCTTGCGCGCCCAGCGGCGCGAGGCGCTGGAGCTCTACGCCGAGGCGCGCGCCACCTATCAAGAAACCGTGCTCGGCGCCTTCCAGCAAGTAGCCGGAAGTCTGCGGGCCTTGGCCCACGATGCGCAAGCCTTGCGCGACGAGGGCGATGCCTATGCCGCTTCGCAGGAGGCCCTGCGGCTAGCCCGCGAGAGTTATCGCGCCGGTGCTATCGACTCCTTGTCGCTCCTTACGACCGAGACCCTCTATAGCCAGGCGCGTATTGCTTACGTGCGCGCCGAGGGGCAACGCTATCTCGACACGGTCGCCCTCTACACCGCCTTGGGCGGGGGGCCCTTGCCGAGCCGACGTCACAAAGGCACGTCGGCGCCGAATGTCGCCAAGCCTGTCTCGACCGCTCTATCGCAAAAGGAATCCCGATGAAAAAACGCATGATTCTGGTCGCCCTCATCCTCGCGCTCGTCTTCGCGGGAATCTTCGGCTGGAAGGCATTCGTCAATCACAAGATCCATGCATTCATGATGGCGCGTGGCATGCCTGTCGTTACGGTATCGACTACGCGCGTGAAACAAGCCAAGTGGCGCAACCACATCCGCAGCGTCGGCAGTCTCACGGCCACGCAGGGCGTGACGCTGACCGCCCAACTTCCCGGCGTCGTCACCGCGATCGACTTCCATTCCGGCGCCCTCGTGCGCGCCGGGACCTTGCTCGTTCAAGTCAACGATGAACCGCAGCGCGCCAAGCTCGCTTATGATCGGGCGCAGACCCGGCTTGCCTTCGCGAACCTCCGCCGTACCCGCCTCCTTTTTAAGGAGAAGGCCGCGAGCCGTGCGCAGTTGGATAGCGCCGTCGCGAGTTACCAAGGCTCGCAGGCCAATGTCGCGGGCGATCTCGCGGCGATCCATGAACTCGCCTTGCGCGCGCCCTTCAGCGGTGTCTTAGGCATCCGCCAAGTCAATCTCGGCCAGTACCTGGCCCCCGGGGCACCGATCGTCGATCTTCAGTCGTATGGCTCGCTCTATGTCGACTTCACTGTCCCTCAGGTCGACATGCCCCGCGTGCGGGTCGGCCAGACGATCGATGTGAGCGTCGACGCCTTCCCGCATCGGCAATTCGAGGGTCGGGTGCATGCCATAGACGCCACTGTGAATCCGGTTACGCGCAACGTCCTCGTGCAGGCCATCGTGCCCAATCCGAAGTCGGAGCTGCGCCCAGGCATGTTCGGGCGGGTCGGTCTCATCGGGTCGCATGAGCGCCGCGTCCTTGTCATCCCGGTCGCGGCTCTCGCCTA